>NZ_JBWKER010000034.1:8635-104006 GCF_056435345.1 Kitasatospora sp. NPDC043950 | reverse complement strand
GCCACCCCGACCCCCCCCCTCCCCCCCCCCCTCCCCCCCCCTCCCCCCCCGACCCCACCCCCCCCCCCCCCCCCCCCCCCCCCCCCCCACCGGCGGCATGGTTCTGTGCCCGGGCCTGCCCTGCCGGGGTCCTCGGCGCGCCGGGGGGGCGAATCTCTAGACCGGCCTACATATTCCGCTCGGACCCGCGGTCGTGGTGCGCACAGGAAGTCGACGGGTCCGACTTCCTGTGCGCGCCGATGGCTTCCGGGGAACGAGCCCTGCTTGCCGCCCGCATCCGCGACGCCCGCTGCCCCGGCCTGCCCCGCATAGGCTCACGCATGTGCCCGTCCCCGTCCCGGTCCCCGTCCCCGCGGCTGCCTCCGCCGACCGGCCGCCGGCCCAGGCCAGCCTGACCACCGGTGCCCTCGCCCGCATGCTCGGCGTTTCCCCGACCACCGTCCGCTCCTGGGAACGCCGCTACGGCATCGGCCCCGCCCGGCGCGACCCCGGGCGCCACCGCCAGTGGAGCCCTCGGGACGTCGCCGTCCTGGCGGAGATGTGCCGCCTGACCGCCCGCGGCGTCACCCCGGCCGAGGCCGCCCGCCTCGCCCTCGCCGCCGAGGCTCCAGGACCGTCCGGGCCGCCAGAGAGTTCCGAGGCGTCAGGGTCGTCAGGGCCGTCCGAGCCGCCGGGGCCGCCTGCCGGCGGGCCGGCCCCCGGTGGCGGGAACGCCCTGCCCGTCGGCACCGTCCGCCCCGAATGCCGGGGGCTGGCCCGTGCGGCCGTTCGCCTCGACGCCCCCGAGCTCGCCCGGATCCTGCGACACAGCGTCGACACCCTCGGCCCGGTCGCCGCCTGGACCGAGGTGATGATGCCCGCGCTGCGCGCCGCCGGCCGCAAGTGGGCCGCCGAGGGCGAGCGCTACGTCGAGGTCGAGCACCTGCTGTCCTGGCACGTCGCCGCTGCTCTGCGCCGCGCCGCCGACCGGGTCGAGCCGCCGCAGGGTCCGGCCGTCCTGCTCGCGGGCATGCCCGCCGAACTGCATGCCCTGCCGCTGGAGGCGCTGGCTGCGGGGCTGGCCGAACGGGGTCTGCCGTTTCGGATGTTCGGCCCGGCACTGCCGACCGAAGCCCTGCTGGAAGCGGTCCGCCGCACCGGCCCGCCCGCCGTCCTGCTCTGGTCCCAGGTCGCCCGCACCGCCGACCGGGCCCTGGCCCGCCGTGTCGCCGAGACCACCTGGGGCCCCCACGGTGCCCGCACCCGTCCCGTCGTCCTGACCGCCGGCCCCGGCTGGACCGGCCCCCGCCGCCCCCCGGGCGCTCTGCGCCCCCGCGACCTGCCCACCGCCCTCGACCAGCTGGAGCACCTGCTGCGCTGAACCCCCGCCCCTGCGGAACCGCGGAACGTGCGCCGTACAGCCTTGCCCGCGGGCTCGCGCCGTCGGCTCCGGAGTGAATATACCGACCGGTCTACAGATTCGATCGCGCCCGCAGTGCGCACAGGAAGTCGACCTGCCCGACTTCCTGTGCGGGGTGGCTCGCCCTCGGCTTCGCCACGCGGCGGGGCCTGCGGGCGGGCGGCCTGCGAAACGGAAAAATATATCGGTCGGTCTACATATTCGGCCGCACATGCACGGAGCGGCGAGAGCCTGGGGAATGGGAGCGGTTCGGCGTACGCGAGAAGTCGGACCTGCCGACTTCTCGCGCGGCCGGAATCGTGGCCCAGAAGAAATATGCCGGTCGGTCTACATATTTCCCTGGTGGGGGCCGCAGCGCCGCAGTGCCGCCATGCCACCGTGCACAGGAAGTCGGCGGGTCCGACTTCCTGTGCACGGGCGGGCCTGCGGGATGTGGGGAGAATATGTCGGTCGGTCTACATAGTCAGCTGGTGGGCAAGCAGGCGGGGGCGGGAGGTGGGGGGTGCGGCCCCCGGCTACCGGGGGGTTGTTCGCCGGGGGCCGCGGTTCATGGGCTGATGCCGGGTCAGGAGGCGGGCATCAGGACGGTGTCGACGATGTAGACGGTGGCGTTGGCGGTCTGGACGTCGCCGCACAGCACCTTGGCGGCGGAGTTGACGGTGAAGTCCGGGGCGGCGCCGGTCACGGTGAGGTCGTCGGCGGCCAGGGTCTTGTGGCCGCCGGCGAGTGCCGCGGGAGCCAGGCGCTGGGGGACGACGTGGTAGGTGAGGATCTTGGTGAGCTTGTCCTTGTCGGCGAGGACGGCGTCGAGGTCCTTCTTCGGGAGCTTGGCGAAGGCGTCGTTGGTGGGGGCGAAGACGGTGATGTTCTTCGCGGAGTTGAGGGTGTCCACCAGGCCGGCCTGCTTGACGGCGGTGACCAGGGTGGACAGCAGCGGGTTGTTGGAGGCGGCGGTGGCGACCGGGTCCTTGGCCATGCCGCTGAAGCTGCCGGCCCCGTCCTTGGGGACGGCCGCGCACGCGGTGCCGAACGGCTGCCCGGCCGTCACCTGCTCGGCGCCCGGGGCACCGGAAGCCGGGGCACCGGACGGCTGGGCCGCGGCGGTCGCGCTGGTGCTCTTGGCCGTGTCCGAGGACTTCGCCTCGCCGCTGCTGCTGCACGCGCTCAGGGAGGCGGCCAGCAGGCCGGCGGCGAGGACGGCGGCGAAGGGCTTGCGGACCAGGACGGTCGTGTTCATGGACGGATTCTCCTGTCAGGTGGCATCGGGCGGATCCCGGATGCCGAAGGGGTGGGGAGGTCGTGAGGTGGGGTCAGGTGACGGTGACGACGACGCTGTGCCAGCCCGTCGCGCCCGAGGGGTGGGGAGGCGTGCGGGTGGCGGGCTGGACGGCCCCGGTGCCGTCGGTGGCACGGGCCTCGAGGCGGTGGGTCCCGGGGGCGGCGCCGGTCCAGGCGTGGGTCCACTGGCGCCACAGGTCGGGCCCGGCGTCGGCGGCCAGTTCGGCCTGCCGCCAGGGCCCGCCGTCGACGCGCACCTCGACGGCGGCGATGCCGCGGTGGGTGGCCCAGGCGGTGCCGGCCACCGTCACGTCGCCGGGCGGCACGCGGGCGAACGGCGCGGGCACGTCGATCCGCGAGGCGGTGCGGACCTCGCCGGTGCGGTCCCAGCCGCGCCGCACCCAGTACGGGTCGCGGGCGGCGAAGGTGGTCACCTCCAGGTCGACGAGCCACTTGGTGGCCGAGGTGTAGCCGTAGAGGCCGGGCACCACCGTGCGGCAGGGGAAGCCGTGTTCGACGGGCAGCGCCTCGCCGTTCATCGCCACCGCGAGCAGCGCCCGGCGCCCGTCGAGGAGCGTCTCGACCGGGGTGCCGATCGTCATGCCGTCCTGCGAGCGGCCGACGAGCTGCTCGGCGCCGGAGCGGACGCCGGCGCGGCGCAGCAGGGCGGGCAGCGAGGCGCCGAGCCAGCGGGTGGTGCCCGCGTAGGGGCCGCCGACCTCGTTGGAGACGCAGGACAGGGTGTGGTCCAGCTCCTCCAGCCCGAGGGCGAGCAGGTCGTCGAAGCCGATCAGCAGCGGGCGGTCGACCAGGCCGTGCAGCCGCAGCGACCAGGCGCGCGGGTCGATGCGCGGCAGGGTCAGGGCGGTGTCGACGCGGTAGAAGTCGGCGGTGGGGGTGATGAACGGGGGCAGGCCGGGGACCGTGGCGCCGACGGCGCGCGGCAGCGGTGGAGCCGGGCGCAGCGGCGGCGGCAGGCGGACGGCGGCGCGGGCCGCGCTGGCGTCGCCGCGCCGGTCGGACAGGACGCGTCCGGCCGTGCCGAGGGCGGCGGCCGTGCCGATCGTGGCGCCGGCCGCCAGGACGCGCCGCCGTTCGGGCCCGGCCGGCCGGACCGGGCCCGAGCCAAGGGAAGGGGAAGGGCCGGGGGAAGGGCCGGGGGAGAGGGCGGGTCCGGCCAGCCACCACAGCACGGCGACCGCGCCGCCGGCCGCGGCGGCGGAGGGCAGCAGGTCGGTGGGGAGGGCCTGCGGGCGGGCCAGCGCGGCCCAGGCGCCGAGGCCGCCGAAGGCCGTGAACAGGGCGGCGGCCGCGCCGCGACGGCGTACGGCCAGCACGCCGAGGGCCGCGGCCGCGAGACCCATGACGGTGTAGATCCCGCCCAGCAGGACCGTCTTGTCGCCAGTGCCGAACCGCTGGACCGCCCACGTCTTGACGGCGGTGGGCGCGAGGTCGATCGCCGCCGAGCCGATCGCCACCACCGGTGAGGCCTGGGGGCGGGTGAACGCCGCCGCCGCCTCACCGGCTCCCACGGCCGCGGCGGCGGCCGCCAGCCCGCACAGCGCCGCCACGGCCGGCCCGGCGGCACGGGTGCGTGCTCGGGGGAGGGCGCCCGGCGGGCTGCTGCTCGTCTCATCGGTCACGGTCCTCATTCGGCGGTCCGGCTCCACCGGATGGGTGCGAGTCCGGATACCCCCCGATCGGGTGACATTGCTCTGGCCGGGTGACACCGCCCGGCCAGGGTTGAGGGCCGCGGACGGGCCGCAGACGGGCTGCGGAACGGGCTGCGGAACGGGCCGGACCGCCGGGAGACCCGGCCCCGGCGCCCCGGGCCGAGGCCGCTCAAGGGCGCCCGGGGACGTCCGGGGCGCCCTTGAGCGGCACCCTCACGGTCTCCTGGCCCCGGCCCGACCCGGCCTTCCGCCGGGCCAGCCGCCCGGCCCGGCCCGGCCCTCCCGCTCAGGTGAACGGGATCAGCAGGACCGGCGCCCCCGTGGGGTGCGCGGAGCCGGCCGAGGGCTCCACCGTGACCCCGATACCGCGCGCACCGTCCAGGGGGCCGTCCAGCAGGAACGCGCCGTCGCCCCGGGGCATCAGCCCCGCCGGGCGCATCGCGGCGCCGTCGTCGAACCACAGCTCGTACGCCGTGCCGTCCGCCGGGGCGGGCAGGCCGGAGGCCAGGAGGACGGCCCGGCCCTTGTCGTGCGACCAGACCACCGCCCCGGTGCCGGTGCCGCCGGCCGCCGGGCCGCTCGCCCGCCGGGCGTCGGGTGCCGCCAGCAGCCCGGTGACCTGGTCCTGGTGCCGCTGCAGCGCGGCGGCGAGGGCCCTGGCCCGGTCCGCCTCCCGGTGCTGCTGGACGGCCACGCCGCCGAGGGCCGCGGCCGCCGCCAGACAGGCCGCCAGCGCCAGCCGCGGCCAGCCGCGGGCGAGCCGCCCGGGGCGCCGGGCACCGTCGGGTCCGGCCGCGGCGCGCGGGGCCTCCTGCCGGACGGTGTCCAGGGCGCCCATCACCCGCGACTTCAGCTCCCCGGACACCGCGACGGCCTGCGCGGCGCCCAGCCTGGCCAGCGTCGCCGTGAACTCGGCCACCTCCCGGGCGCAGGCCGGACACTGCGCCAGGTGGCGCTCGAACTGCGCGCGCTCGTCCGCGTCGAGGGCGTGCGCGGCGTAGGCGCCGGTCAGCGTGTGCAGGTCGGCGCCGCTCATGCTCCCACCCCCAGGCAGTCGCGCAGCCGGATCAGCGCGTCGCGCATCCGGGTCTTGACGGTGCCCAGCGGGGTGCCGAGCAGTTCGGCGACCTGCGGGTAGGTGTACCCGCGGTAGTAGGCCAGCGTGATCGACTCCCGCTGCAGCTCGGTCAGCCCCTTCAGGCAGCGCCGCACCTGCTCGCGTTCCAGCCGCCCCTCGACCTGCTCGGCGACCTCGTCGAACGCCGGCGCGTGCGAGGCGGCGGCGGCCCGCCGGTCGCGGTCGGCGGACGCCTGCGCCGCCCGCACCCGGTCCACGGCGCGGCGGTGGGCGATGGTCAGCACCCACGCCAGCACCTCCCCGCGCTCGGGCCGGTAGCGGGCGCAGGTGCGCCACACCTCCAGCATCACCTCCTGCGCGACCTCCTCGGACTGCGCCGGATCCCGCAGCACCCGGCGGACCAGCCCCAGCACCGGGCCCGCCACCGCGTCGTACAGCCGACCGAACGCCTCCCGGTCGCCGCGCGCGGTCCTGCTCAGCAACTCCTTGAGGTCGGAGCCCGGACGCCCCGGCCCGGACAGGTGAACGACCGTACTCATCCGGCCGCCTCGCGCTCGCAACACACGGGCGACGGCCCCGGCCAGTGGACGGTGGGCATGGCACGACCTCCAGGGAATCCCGGCCGGGCGGACACCCGGCAGGGCCGACGGAACACGGCGACGTCAGGCGTTCGAAGCCGCACCTGGCGCGGATTGCCCGCCAAGGACACCGGATTCCCGGCCCCCGCGCACGCCCGGATTCCCGGCCCCCCCCGCGCGCACGCCCAGGCGCCCGCAGGAGACCCCTGGAAGACTCGAATCCCCGGCCGTGTCCAACCCCCGGCCGCGTCCGCTCCGAACACCCCGGCAGCGCCCCCCGCGCCTGGCGGGGCACGGGGGGCGCACCCGCCCGCACGAGAGGAGCCGCAGGTGGACGAGCCGACCCGGACGCGCCCGCACTGCCTGGTCACCGGCGCCACCGGCTACATCGGCGGGCGCCTGGTGCCCGAACTGCTCGCCGCCGGGTACCGGGTGCGCTGCCTGGTCCGCGACCCGCTCCGGCTGCGGGACCAGCCCTGGCGGGCCGACGTGGAGGCCGTCACCGGGGACGTCACCCGCGCCGAGTCCCTGCCCGCGGCCTTCGACGGCATCGACGCCGCCTACTACCTGGTCCACTCCCTGGGTACCGGGCCCGGCTTCGAGACCCGGGACCGGCAGGCCGCCGAGACCTTCGCCGAGGCGGCCGCCGCCGCCGGCACCCGGCGCATCGTCTACCTCGGCGGACTGCTGCCCGCCGGGGTCCCCGAACCGCACCTGTCGGCCCACCTGCGCTCGCGCGCCGAAGTGGGGCGCGCCCTGCGCACGGGCGGCGTCCCCACCGCCGAACTGCGGGCCGCGGTGATCATCGGCTCCGGCTCGGCCTCCTTCGAGATGCTGCGCCACCTGACCGAACGGCTCCCGGCGATGGTCACCCCCCGCTGGGTCGACACCCGCATCCAGCCGATCGCCGTACGCGACGTGCTGCGCTACCTGGTCGGCGCCGCCGCCCTGCCCCCCGAGGTCGACCGCACCTTCGACATCGGCGGGCCCGACGTGCTCACCTACCGGCTGATGATGCGCCACTACGCCGAGGTCGCCGACCTGCCCCGGCGCCTGATCGTGCCGGTGCCCGTGCTCTCCCCGCGCCTGTCCAGCCACTGGGTGGGCCTGGTCACCCCCGTACCGGGCTCGCTCGCCCGACCGCTGGTGGAGTCGCTGCGCCACGAGGTGGTGTGCCGCGAACACGACATCGCCCGCTGGATCCCCGACCCGCCCGAGGGCCTGACCGGCTTCGACCGGGCCGTGGAACTGGCCCTGCGGCGCATCCGCGACGCCCAGGTCTCCACCCGCTGGTCCTCCGCCTCCCTGCCCGGCGCGCCCAGCGACCCGCTGCCCACCGACCCCGACTGGGCCGGCGGCAGCCTCTACCAGGACCTGCGCCGGCGCCGGGTGGCCGCCGACCCGGCCGCGCTGTGGCGGGTGGTGGAGGGCGTCGGCGGCGAGAACGGCTGGTACTCCCTGCCGCTGGCCTGGGCCCTGCGCGGACGCCTGGACCGCCTGGCCGGCGGCGTCGGCCTGCGCCGCGGCCGCCGCGACCGCCACCGGCTGCGGGTCGGCGACGCGCTCGACTTCTGGCGGGTCGAGGAGATCGAACCCGGACACCTGCTGCGGCTGCGCGCCGAGATGCGCCTGCCGGGCCTGGCCTGGCTCGAACTGCGCGTGACACCCGACGGCGCCGGCGGCGCGCTCTACCAGCAGCGGGCGCTGTTCCACCCGCACGGACTGGCCGGCCACCTCTACTGGTGGTCGGTGGCGCCCTTCCACGCCCTGGTGTTCGGCGCCATGGCCCGCAACATCACCGAACGCGCCCGACCCGCCGGCTGACACCCCCACCCCGACCCGCCGGCTGACACCCCCACCCCGACCCGCCGCCCGACACCCGCCGCCGTACCCGCACCCCACCGCACGAGGCCCCCGATGAGCACCGCCGTCGTCCTGTTCACCCAGGACCTGCGCCTGCACGACAACCCCGCCCTGCACGCCGCCCGCACCCGCGCCGACCAGGTCGTCCCCCTGTTCGTCCTCGACCCGGCCATCGCCCGGGCCGGCTTCGCCGCCCCCAACCGGCAGGCCTTCCTCGCCGAGAGCCTCGCCGACCTCGACCGGGCGCTGCGCGCCGCCGGCTCCCGCCTGGTCCTGCGCCACGGCGACCCCGTCGAACAGGCCGCCCGCCTGGCCGCCGAGTGCGGCGCCGACACCGTCCACACCAACGCCGGCGTCTCCGCCTTCGCCACCCGCCGCGAACACGCCCTGCGCCGCGCCCTCGGCGAGCGCCTGCACCTGCACGACGCCGCGCTCACCATCGTCCCCGCCGGCCTCGTCACCCCGGCCGGGCGCGATCACTACGCCGTCTTCACTCCCTACCACCGCGCCTGGCAGCAGGCACCCCGGCGCACCGTCCTGCCCGCCCCGCGCACCCTCGCCACCCCCGACGGCCCCGCGAGCGCCCCGCTGCCCGCCGCCCCCGCCGGCACCTCCCCGGGCCGCGCCCCCGGCGGCGAGAGCGCCGCCCGCCGCCGCCTGCGCGCCTGGAACCCGGACGCCTACGAGCAGTTGCACGACGACCTCGCCGCCGACGCCACCTCCCGCCTCTCGCCGTACCTGCACTTCGGCTGCCTGTCCGCCACCGAACTCGCCCACCGCGCCGGGAAGTCCGACACCCCCGGCGCGGCCGCGCTGGTGCGCCAGCTCGCCTGGCGCGACTTCCACCACCAGGTCCTCGCGGCCCGCCCTGACGCCGCCCACGCCGACTACCGCCCCCGCCCCGTCCGCTGGTACGACGACGAACGCGAGCTCCAGGCCTGGCGCGAGGGCCGCACCGGCTACCCGATCGTCGACGCCGGCCTGCGCCAACTCGCCCACGAGGGCTGGATGCACAACCGGGCCCGCCTGCTCACCGCCTCCTTCCTCACCAAGAGCCTGCGCCACCACTGGCGCCCCGGCGCCGCCCACTTCCTCGCCCTGCTCGTCGACGGCGACCTCGCCAACAACCAGCTCAACTGGCAGTGGGTCGCCGGCACCGGCACCGACACCCGCCCCAACCGCGTCCTCAATCCGCTGCGCCAGGCCGACCGCTACGACCCCGACGGCGCCTACGTGCGCCGCTGGGTCCCCGAGCTCGCCCACCTGCCCGCCCGCGCCGTCCACCGCCCCTGGGAGCTGGCCGAGCCCCCGGCCGGCTACCCGGCGCCCCTGCTGCCCCCCGACGCCCTCGGCACCCGCCTGCGCGAGAGCGGCTGAACCGCCCTCGCCCGAACTCGTCCGTCCTCACCCGAACTCGCCCGCCCTCGCCCGAACTCATCCGAACGGCGTAGCGCCGCGTCCGCTCCCGCGCGGGCCCCGGCCGCCGCGGGATGCGGGCCCCACCCGCCTCCCGTTGGATGAACCTGCGGCCCGGCAGGCCCCGGGCAGGCCGCCCCCGGCAGGTCACCCCGGCAGGCCACCCCACCCCCGGCGCACCACCCGAAGGAGCAGGAGCATGCCCATCTCCAGGACCCGCGACGGCGTCGAGATCTTCTACCAGGACTGGGGCAGCGGACGCCCCGTCGTGTTCATCCACGGCTGGCCGCTCAACGGCGACGCCTGGCAGGACCAGCTGAAGGCCGTCGCGGACGCCGGCCTGCGGGCCATCGCCCACGACCGGCGCGGCCACGGCCGTTCCGCCCCGGTCTACGGCGGCTACGACTTCGACACCTTCGCCGACGACCTCGACAGCCTGCTCACCGGGCTCGACCTGCGCGATGTCACCCTGGTGGCCCACTCCATGGGCGGCGGCGAGCTCGCCCGCTACATCGGCCGCCACGGCACCGGGCGGATCCGCTCCGCCGTCCTGCTGTCGGCGATCACCCCGTCCATGCTCCAGGGCCCCGACAACCCGCACGGCGTGCCCGGCACCGTCTTCGACGACCTCAAGGCCGGCATCCTCACCGAGCGCTCCCAGTTCTGGAAGGACACCTCCGTCGACTTCTTCTCCGCCGACCGCCCCGGCTCCCGCGCCACCCAGGGCAACCGGGACGCCTTCTGGTTCATGGCGATGCACCAGACCATCGAGGGCGGCGTCGACTGCGTGGACGCCTTCGGCTACACCGACTTCCACGAGGACCTGGCCGGGTTCGACATCCCCACCCTGATCGTGCACGGCGACGACGACCGGATCGTCCCCGTCGAGGCCACCGCCCGCCGGGCCGCCCGGATCATCCCCGGCGCCGTCCTGAAGGTGTACGAGAACGGCTCGCACGGCATCGCGATGGTCCCCGGCGACAAGGAGCGCTTCAACGCTGACCTGCTGGAGTTCCTGAAGCGGTGAGGGCGCTTCGGGGGAACCCCGGCAGCCTCAGGGCGCGCGGCGCAGGGACAGTGCCGTGACGTCGTCGCGGCTGCGGCCCCCGCTCCAGCGGCGGGCCTCGCGGTCCAGGGCCTCGGGCAGCAGGGAGGCGGGGGCGGCGGCGAGGGCGGCCAGGCCCCGCTCGACGGGGTAGAACGCGCCGGTGGCGTCCTGGGCCTCGGTGATCCCGTCGGTGAGCAGCACCAGCACGCCGTCCTCGGGCAGCGCGAACCACCGGACGGTGCGCACCTCGTCGGTCAGCTCCGCCAGCCCGAGCGGCACCCCGGCCGGCAGCGGCACGGCCTCGACCCGGCCGCCGTGCAGCAGGTAGGGGGCGAGGTGGCCGCAGTTGACGGCCTGCACGTCCGCGCCGCGCTCCACGCCCAGCACGGTCGCGGTGACGAAGCGCTCGCTCTCGCCGCCCTGTAACGCGTACGCGTTGTGCCGTTCCACCGCCGCCTCCAGGGCGTCCGCGACGCCGGTCAGCGCCGGCTCCCGGAAGGCCGCCTCCCGGAAGGCGCTCAGCACCGCGAAGCCCGCGCCGATCGCCGGCAGGCCCTTGCCCTGCACGTCGCCCACCAGCACCCGGGTGCCGTACGGGGTGTCGGCGACGTCGTACAGGTCGCCGCCGACCAGGGCGTCCTCCTCCACCGGCCGGTACAGCCCGTACAGCTGGACGTCGGGGGTGAGCACCGGCAGCGGGCGCAGCAGCTGGCGTTGCAGGGCGACGGCGGTCTGCCGCATCCGGAACAGCTCCCGCTCGCGCCGTACCCGGCGCGCGCACAGCCCGACCACGGCCGCCTCGGCGCCGACCACCCCCACCAGGGTGCCCACCCGGGCGGCCAGCGAGGACGGCGGGAACAGCACCGTGCTGACCGCCACCACCCCGGCCACCCACACCGAGGCCGCGACCGTCTGCGCGACGGTGCCCAGCCCCGCCAGCAGGGCCGGCAGGAACACCAGCAGCAGCACCAGCCGGGCGCTGGTGCCGCTCGCCGCCTGGGCGAGCAGCACCACCGCGGTGGAGGCCAGCACCCCCAGCACCACCGCCCGGTTGCCCGGCGCCCGCGTCCCCCCGCCGTCCCGCTCCCCGCTCCCGTCCCCGTCCGCGCCGCCCACCCCGCCGTCCTCTCCGCCGCCTCGCCGTCCCCCCAGGCATACCGGCGGCCCCACCCGGCCGCCAGCGCAGCCCGCCCGGACGGGCGAGCGCCCGGGTCGGTGCCCGCTCGGGAGCGCCTGCCCGGGCCCGGCCGTCAGACTGCCCGCCGCCCGGCCGTCAGGCGCAGGTGCTGTCCGCGCAGAGCTGCCACGGTTCCCAGGAGACGAACCGGTCCGCCTCGGTGGTCCGCCAGGAGCGGTCGCGGTTCCACTCGCGGACGGTCACCCGCAGCCGCCCGTCCGGCAGTTGGACGACCGAGGACGGCGCGCCCAGGCCCGCGTTGGGGTCCGGCAGCCGGGGCAGCCGGCGCACCGGGCCCCAGGAGTCCCGGGCGTCGCCGTCCTGGCTGCGCACCTCCATGGCCGCGTTCGTGTCGGCGCCGGAGGCGAAGGCGTGCAGCCGGCCGTCGCGTTCCCTGAAGAGCGTGAGCCCGCCGTGGTAGGGCGGCGGTGACAGCTCGAAGTTCTCGGTCGGGGTCCAGGAGTCGCCGGGCGCGGGCAGGACGGTGTGGCAGAAGCCGCCGTAGGAGGCGAAGAACACCTCCAGGGCGCCGACGCTGTTCTCGACGGCGCTCACCTGGTACAGCTTCGGGCCCACGGGGGTGGCGCTGACGCGCTCCCAGCCGCTGTAGGCGCCCCCGGGCGCTTCCTGGGAGCGGTGCCAGACGAAGGGCAGGAGGGAGGCTGCCGAACTGTCGTAGAACTGCTGGAACTGTTCGGTCCGCCCGTCGGAGCGCGGCGTCTCCAGCAGGGTGTTCGGGAGGGCGGTACTGGCCAGGCCCTGGGCGGTCGCGTCGGCCCCGCACCCGGCGGCGACGCCCGGCGCGGGGGCCGTGCCCGCCGTGGTCGTCGTGGCCCACGCGGTCGTCCCCGCGAAGGCCACGACCAGCACACCCGACAGCACGGCTTGCGGAAGTCTCCTGTACATGGTCGGTGAACCTCCCCATTCGGTAACGGAAAAGGAGTGCCCGGTACGGGAGTTGGCCGCTTCGCCAGCCCCTCGCGCGGGACCGGCACATTCTCGTGCACCGGCGGCGGGGCGGACAGGGCGCCTGCGGGGCGGCCGGACGGGATCCGGCCGAACGGCGGCCCGCCCCCGGCGGCGGGGGAAGGCCGGCCGGTCCGGGGGTCGACTGGTCAGGCGGCCGGCAGGTCCGGGGCGTCACCGCGGGGACGGCCGCGGAACAGCTCGTCCAGGTGGTGGGTGAGGATCGCCAGCGCGGCGTCGCCGGTGCGCTGGCCGCCGAGCACGCTGGAGCCGAGGCCGTTGACCATGGCCAGCAGCCCGGCGGCGGTCATCTCCGGGTCCCTGGCGGGGTCGATCTGCCCGGCCTGCTGGGCCGCGCGGACCTGCTTGGCGAGGAAGCCCTCCAGCAGGTCGGGCTGGGGCGTCCCGTGCTTCTCCACCAGCGCGGGATCGCTGAGCACCAGCGTGTAGTACGCGGCGTAGGTGCGGGTGATCCGGCGGCTCTCCGGGTCGGTGGGCAGGATGCTGGACAGGACCGCGGTCACCAGGCCGCGCGGCGTGGACGGGGTGGCGGCCTCGGTGATCCACGTCGCCATGCGGGTCTGGAGCTGGGCGCCGAGCCGCTCCAGCGCGTCCAGCAGCAGCCCCTCCTTGGTCGTGAAGTAGTACTGCACCAGCCGCAGGGAGACGCCCGCCTCGGTGGCGACCGCCCGCATGCTGGCCGCCTGCAGCCCCTGGGTGTCGGCGATGCGCAGCAGCGCTTCGGCGATCTGCCGCCGGCGTTCCTCGTGATCGACCCGCGCGTTCATGAACGACCTCCCTGGTACACCCGTATCATGCCGTGATACACATGTATCATGCGAATCAGCCAGTTCAAGAACGACCAGGCCGGGGACCGGTTTCGCGCCGCCTACGAGCGGGCCCTGACGGAACTGTGGCCCGGGCCGCGGACGGCGCTGGACCTCCCGACCGCGTTCGGGACCACCCGCGTCTACCGGACCGGCCCGCAGCACGGCGAGCCGATCGTGCTGCTGCCCGGCTCGGGCGGAAACGCACTGATGTGGCACCGCTACATCGACACGCTGGCCCGCCACCGCCCGGTCATCGCCGTCGACACGGTCGGCGAACCGGGCGCGAGCGTGCAGAGCGCCCCGATCGCCGACGGCCGGGACGCGGCCGCCTGGCTGGACGAACTCCTGGCCGCACTGGAGGTGACGGACGCCCAGGTCGTCGGCTGCTCCTACGGCGGCTGGCTGGCGCTCCACCACCAGATCCACCACCCCGGGCGGGTCGCCTCCCTCACCCTGGTGGACCCGGCCGGCTTCGCCGACATCGGCGCCCGCTTCTACGCCTGGGTGATCGCCGGCGGCCTCGCCGCCACCGCGCCGCGAGCGCTGCGCCCCCGGCTGGCCCGCCTGGTCGGCAACAGCGCCATCCTGGAGACCGAACTGATGGCCCTGATGCGCGCGTCGATGGGGTTCCGCCGCGCGCTCCCGGTGCCCCCGGTCCTGTCCGACGAGGAACTGCGCCGCCTGGACGTCCCCGCACTGTTCCTGCTCGGGGAGCGCAGCGCCATGCACGACGCGCACGCGGTCGCCGAGCGCCTCGGCCGCCTCGTGCCCTCGGCCCGGACGGAGATCGTGCCCGGCGCCGGCCACGCCCTGCCGACCGACCGGCCGGACCTGGTGGCCGACCGCGTCCTGCACCCCGCCGGGCGGTAGCGCCACCGGCCGGCCCAGGGGGCTCCCGCACCCCGCCGAGCCCCTGCCCCGCCCCCGCCGAGGCCCGTCGCACCCGCACCCGCACCCGGCTGCGCGCCGAGTTCCCCGCAGGACCCGCCGCGCGGGCGTGACACCGCAGCCCGCCCGTAGGGGACTTGACGGAACGTCAGGACGCGGGGGCCGCCATCAGGTCGTGCAGCAGGTCGTCGCCCAGGCCCAGGCCGGTCTTCGACTCGTCGGGCAGGTGGTAGTCGCGGTACCAGTCCGCGGGGGCCTCCGGGTGCGGGCCGCTGACCGCCACCCGGCCGGAGCCGTAGGGGGCGATGACGGCGGCGGCGCGGTCGTTGGAATAGCGGGCCAGGACGTCCACGCCCGGGCCGTCGACGTCGAAGTACGGGCCGTCCTGGAAGTACATCCGCTGCGGGCGGCCGCGCCAGGCGACGTCGACGAGGCGGTCCTGCTCGTCGGTGACGGTCGCCCCCCGGGAGCGGATGTACTGCCCGGAGTCGCCCGGCAGGAGGTCGTAGCCCGGGTCGCCGGCCAGGTAGCCGCCCATGCACAGGCCCAGGTAGCGACCGCCGCCCCGGACGTAGTCGCGCACCAGCTCCGGCGAGAAGCCGGGGTCGCGCTGGAGCAGGCCCCACGCGGTGCTCACCTCCTGCCCGTTGGTGCCGCCCGGCTGCACGTACAGCGCGGCGCCGGCCAGCACGCCAGCGCCGAAACGCAGCCGCTCCTCGGGCCCGACGTAGCGCACCGCGAAGCCGTCGCGCTCCAGCAGCTCCCGCGCCGCCTCCGGGCAGCCCTCGCAGGCCGCCGGGCCCCGGTAGACCAGCGCGAGCGGCCGCCCGTCGGCGGCGGCGACCGCGTCGCCGGCCGCGCCGTCCGACACGGGGGAGGCGCCGCAGGCGGACGCCGTCAGCAGCGCCGCCGCCACCGCCAGGGCCGCGGCGGCCCGCCCGGGCCGCCGCCCACCCCTCATGACCGGCACTGCCGCCATCGCTGACACCCTCCCCCGACAGGACCTACGCCGTGTGCAGCGACGACGCTACGGGCACAGCGGCCCGCGCCGCACGTCCGCCCTCCGAACGGGTGCACCCGCGCCGTCCGCGTTGACGGGCCGCGGGCCCGGGGGAGTAGCGCGGGCGGACGGGTCAGGCGGACGCGGCCCGGGCGGTGCGCCACTGCTCGAACTGCTCCGGGGTGCGCACGCCGTCGTCCAGGACGGCGCGGTAGACGTCCCAGCCGCGCACGCCGCGGCCGTACTCGGGGTGCTCGGACCAGGCGTGCTTGATCCGCAGGACGGCCTCGCGGGCCTGCGGGGTGAGACGCGGCGGCAGGTCGCGCAGGTGGGCGAGGTCGGGCTGGCGGGCGGGCTCGTCGACGAACCACAGGTCGAGGGTCCAGTCGCGGCCCTGCGGGCAGCGGTAGTCCAGGCCGAGGTAGAGGCCGTCGGGGTAGGCGGCGGGGTCGGTGTTCCAGGTGCCGGTGTCGTTGCGCAGGCGCACCTGCCGCACCCGCGGGTGCAGTGCCAGCCGCGCGCCGAGCGCGGCCACCCGCTCGTGCGCGGCCGTGTCCAGGCGCGGGCACACCACGGTGACGTCCAGGTCCCGGCGCACCATCAGCCCCAGCGCCGAACTGCCCACCCGCACCGGTTCCCCGAGGGCGCCCAGCAGCTCGTCCAGGCCCAGGTCGGCGCTGACCGCCCCGGCCTCGGCCTGCCGTTCGTCCTGGTGCCGCAGAAGATCGTCCGTCGTCATCGGGCCAGTCTGCCAGCAGCCGCCGACCCCGGGAATTGACCCATGAAATCGGCATGGAATTGCCACCTGATATCTGGTCTTTCCGGACCTAGCCTGGTCCCATGACGACGACGAGCAACGCCGCCCCCGCCGCCCCCGTGCTGACCCGCCACGCCGGGGCCGAGACCTGCGCCGATCCGAGCAGCACCATGACCCTGCTCGCCGACTCGGCGCACACCGAGGGCGGGTTCACCAGCTACCGCTCCACCTTCGCCAAGGGCGCCGTCGGGGCCCCCGCGCACTTCCACACCCGGGCGTGGGAGCTGTTCTTCGTCATCGGCGGCTCGCTGCAGGTGCTGGTCGGCGAGGAGGTCACGATCCTGGGCGAGGGCGACTTCCTCGCCGTGCCGCCGCACACCCCGCACGCCTTCGCCGCCGCCCCGGGCGCCGAGGCCGACGTCCTGTTCGTGTTCACCCCGGGCATGGACCGCTTCGACTACCTGCGCCTGCTGGGGCGCGTCATGCGCGGCGAGACCGACCCGGGCGCGATCGCCGCCTCCGCCGGGCGCTTCGACAACCACTACGTCGACAGCCCCGCCTGGCGCGCCGCCCTCGACCGGAGCGCCGCCCGCGCCTGATGCCCCGCCCCCTAGAAACCGCCCTGCCCCGCCCGGGGCCCGTGACGGCCGTTCCCGGCGGGCCGGTGCGGGCCGGGTGTGGAACGGTGGAAGCCGGGGGTGTCCTGGTTGCGAGAGGAGTGGCCATGTCGTCGAAGCGTCGCCGCAAGAAGAAGGCCCGGGCCCGGCGCGGGGCCAACCACGGCCGCCGGCCCCAGTGCTGAGCGCCTGAACCGTGCGTGCGGCCGGGGCGCCGCCCCCGGCCGCACCGGCCGCTCAGCCCGGTTCGCGCCCGCGCGGCACGGCGTGGTACGTGCAGGTGTCCGTCCAGTCGCGGCCGAAGGTGAGCACCAGCACCGGGCCCGGCCCCTCGGCGCGGGCGGCGCGCAGCAGCGCGGCCGGGTCGCCGTCCGGCGGGATCTGCTCGTGCCGGAAGCGCACGTCGCTGCCCCTGCGCGGCCAGTGCGGGTCCGGGCGGGGGATGCCGGGCAGGTCCCAGACCAGGGTGGCGTCGGCGGTGGACAGGCTCGGGCCGGGCATCCGCCGGCCGTCGGGGAAGAGGCCGCGGTCGCGGTGGTAGCGCAGCGCGTAGGCGACCGTGCCCGGCGAGTACGGCGGTTCGTCGCCCCAGGTGTTCGGGAAGCCCCAGTCGGCCAGGCCCGCCGCCTCGATCCTGGGCAGGACGGCGGTGATGTCCTCGCCGGTGGCGAAGTAGGCGGCGGCGCTCATCCGGCAGACCAGCACGCCGCGGCCCTCGGCGGTGGTGGTGAGCAGGCCGAGCGAGGAGGGGCGGTCGCAGTGGTCGGCGACGCGGGTCAGCAGGTGCGTCACGCCCTCCACCGCGGCCAGGCCCTCGACCAGCCGGCGGATCCGCTCGCGCTCGGCGGCCCGCAGCGCCTCGACCCGCGGCGAGGAGGCCAGGGCGCGCAGCCGGCGGGTGGTGGGCAGACGGGCGCGCAGCGCGTCCCGGGCCCGTACGGGCTGGGCCAGCAGCATGCCGAGCAGGTACTCGAAGCCGTTCACCGGTCGGGGTCCTCTCGGGCCGGGGAAATGGGGAAATGCAGAGAGACCGCTCGGGCCGCTGGGGCCGGGCGGTCTCTGCTGTTCGGACGGGCCCATGCGCCAACACGGCCCGCTGCCGGTGTTCCCGAAAATTTGGAGTAGACAGCGCCCCCGGGTTCCTGACCCGCAGGTCTGGATGACGCTGCTGCACATCGTCACATTCAGCCAGGACGGCTACAAGGGCGAGTTGCACAAAAATGCATCAAATTCCGGTTTCGAGTTCCTGAACTGCACTGATGTCACAGGGTTGTGACGAGATTGCGGGCCGGGCCCGGGATTCTGGCGCATCAATCTTCGCGATGTTCACCGAACCGATTGGGAATCACCCGTACGCCTGACAGAGTGTTGCGCGAAACGGGTTCCTCGCGTGACGCCAACCACCGAAGTGCCCGTCCGTTGGAGTAGACGGTGATATAGGAGGTCCTCGATGACGAGGAAGCGGAAGAAGAAGCGCGCCCCCGCCCACTGCGCCGCCGGCCACCCGGCGCCGCCGCGACCGGGCCTGCCCTGGTCGTCCGGCCCCGTGCGGACGGCCGTGGTCGTCGTCGTGGTCGTCGTGGCCGCCGCCCTGGTGAGGACGGGCATGTCGGCGGGAGCGGCGCTCGAACTGGCCACCGGCGGGCTGCTGTTGAATGCCAGGCTCCAGCAGGGGCGGGCCTAGAAGGAACGCCGGACCGCGATGGGACGCCAGGAGAAACCGATCGCGGCGACCGAGCCGGCCCTGGGCCGACTCGCCGCGTTGCTGCGCGAGCAGCGTGAAGAGGCGGGGTTGACCTACCGTCAGCTCGCCGACCGGACCAACTACCACCCGACCACCCTGCAACGGGCCACCAGCGGCCGGACCATGCCGAACTGGGAGGTCGTCGAGGCCCTCACCCGGGCCTGCGACGGCGACCTCAAGGCGGCCCGCCGCAAGTGGACCCTGGCCAACTACTGGGCCCACGTCCCGCGCCCCTCCGGGACCCAGCGCCGGGCGCCCCGACGGCTCAACCCCGAGCAGGTCGACTCCCTCGCCGACCTGCGACGGGCGATGCACGAGATGCGGCGCAAGGCCGACTGGCCCTCCCTGGAGGAGCTGGACCGCCGGGCCCGGGCCGGGGGAGGGCGCCTGCCCTCCAGCACCCTGGCGCTGGTCCTCAGGGGTGAGGCCCCGCTGCGCAAGGCGGTGTTCCTCACCTACATGGAGGTCTGCGGGGTCAAGGAGGCCCGCCGCGCACTGTGGGCGGCGGCCTGGGAGCGGACGAACAACGCCCGCACCCCGGCACCGGTCAACTCCCGCACGTACCAACGGGAGTTCACCCGGGCCATGCAGTCCTCCAGCAGCGGCACCTCGACGGACATCCTGTTCAAACTGTGGGTGACCCTGCGCAACAGCCTGGCCGCCGACCGCGCCGACCGCGCCGAGGACGCCGGCCACCCCGGCCACTCCGCCGGGACGGGCCGCGACGGCGCCGGCGGCGGCCCGCCGGTACTCGTGTGACCCGGTCCGCGGACGGGAACGCGCCACCAGCGCCCCGTCCGCGGACCAGCACCCACCCGCGCCACCTCGGGAATCAACCATGCCGACACCACCGCGACAGCCGACCACCACGACCATCACCACGACCACCGCCACCGGACCGGCGCTGGGCCTGTGGGCGCTGTACGACCTCCACCTGCGCCACTACCTCGACTACGCCGCCCTGCTGCTCCCCGCGGCCGACGCCCCGCTGGCCGTCCAGGGCGCCTTCGACGACCTCAGCGGCCACTGGCTCGACGCCCTCGCCACCGCCAGCCCGGCCGCCTACGCCTGGCAGGCGGTCCGCCGACGCGTCTGCGCCCTGGCCGGCCCGCGCCCGCTCGGCCCGGTCGCCCACCTCACCGCCCCCCAGCAGGACGTCCTGCTGCTGCACCTGGTCCTCGCCCTGCCCGCCGCCGAGGTCGCGGCCCTGACCGGCACCGAACCGGGCGCCGTCCACGTGCAGTTGCGCTCGCTGGCGGCCGTCCGCCGGTAGCGGCCGCCGCCCCGGCCCGCTCCCGTCGTTCCACCGGCCGGGCTGCCCCCGGCCGGTCCGGCGGCTCATCGCGCGGGGCTCGCGACCGGGTCGGGGTCGGGAGCGGCGGGGGAGGGGGCGGCGGCGCGGGCACGGGCCCGTACCTCGGCGACGGCCGGGCAGGTGGCGTAGACGCGGGTGAGGTGGGCCAGGTGGTCGGCCTCGGACTCCAGGTCCTGTCCCAGGGCGTGCGGCGGTTCGGCCGCCGGGGCGGTGCGCGGGGTGTCGGGGTTGGGCCGGGCGCCGGCGGCCGCGCGTTCCAGCGCGGCGGCCAGCGCGGCGGCCTCGGCGGTGGCGCCGGCCCGGGCGGCGGACGGGGGGAAGCGCGAGGCGGCGGCGGCGAGCCACCGCGGGGTCCGCGGGTCGAGGTGCTGGCGCAGGATCAGCCGGGCGTCGTGGATCTCGATGATCCGCCGGTACAGGGCGAACTGCGGGTCGCGCGGCGGCAGCAGCGGCAGGCGGCTGGCCGGCGCGAGCGCGATCTCCGGCAGCACGGTGTGCAGGTCCCGCCAGAGCGGGGCCAGCGCCCGGTAGCGGCGGTGGGCGCGCAGCCAGCCGCGGACGGCGGCGTGCGCGGCCGGCCACACCGTGGTGCCCAGGCCCGCCGCGAGCAGCGCCACGCACAGCAGGCCCAGGACGCCGCACAGGGCGTCCTCGGCGCCGGCCTGGGTGCCGGTGGCCGCCGCCTGGACGACGTCGTCGACGCCCCAGGCGTTCCACAGCAGGCCCGCGACCAGGCTCAGCGTGAGCAGCCGCAGCCCGCTGCGCTGGCGCCCGGGCACGGCGGCGCGGGCGAGCCGGGCGAGCTGGCGCAGCAGGGCGGTGAGGCAGTAGGCGAGGTAGAGCACGCCGGCGGCGGTGTACCCGGCCAGTGCCAGACGGGCGCCGGTGGAGGGCGCGGCGGTGAGGTCGGAGGCATCCAGGCCCGGCGCGGCGGCGACGAACAGGACCGCCCGCACCCCCAGGACGCCGGCCAGCAGGGCGAGCTGGCGCCGCACCGCGCGGCGGGGAAGGTCGGGCGTGTCTGACAATTCCCGCCGGGCGCACGACGCCGGGCATCCCGCCTGGACGCACCGGCGAAACGCCCAAGTACGGCCCAGTACGAGGACGCTTCGCCGGCACGCCCAGCCGGGCGCCCACCGCCGCGCGCTGATCCGCCGCGAATTGTCAGACACGCCCTCGGGATCGCGCAGGACGCCGGCCAGCAGCCGGATCGCGCAGGCCGCGCCGATGCGCAGTACGTCGCCGAGCAGGACGGGCACGGCGGGCGCGATCCCGAGCCGGTGCAGCCGGTCGGCGGCCTGGACGGTGGGCGGGGCGAGCAGCAGCAGGGCGGCGGCGAGCAGCGCGGTGGCGTAGCAACTGTAGCGGGCGATGGCGCGCGGGTTGGTCCGGCGGCCGCGGGCGAAGTGGCAGGCGCTCAGGGCGAAGAACAGCGCGACGCCGTAGAGGACGAGGCCGCTCACGGACGCCCCGCCGCCCGGCCGTCGGCCGCCCGGTCGCCGGCGGGGCCGGGCTCGCCGGTGAGCAGGGCGTCCAGGACGTCCAGCGAGTCCGGGTGCGGGGCGGGGCCGGGCGGGTGCGCGGCGTCGGCCTTGGCGGCCCGGCTGAGGATGAGGGAGGCCAGCAGCTCGGCCTCGCGTTCCTGGGGCTCGTCGTAGCCGGTGCGCCCGAGCACCCGCCGGACCAGGTCGGGGGACAGGTGCGGCAGGAGGTCCGCGGCCGGGCCGAGCGGCGCGGAGCCGGCGTGGTCCAGGAGCAGGTGGGCGATCTCGTGGACCAGGATGTGCCGGCGGTGCAGCGCGCTGGTGTCGGCGGTGTACAGGATGTAGTCCGCCTCCCGGGTGGACACCAGCAGCCCGCAGGGCGCGTTGGGCCGGGCGGCCACCGGCAGCAGGTCGATCGGCCGTCCCCGCCGGCGGGCGATTTGCTCCAGTAGCACGGTGGTGTCGAACGGGCTCGGCAGTTCCAGCTGTTCGGCCATCCGCCGGCAGCGGCGCAGCGCCGATCGGTAGCACCTGTCGTCCCGCACGCTGTGTTCCCCTTCTCGATCAGCGGCCCCGTTCCCCCCGATCTCCCGACCGCCGTGGCTCCGCCTCCGTGCCTGGCCCCCGTCTTCGTAGCCCCCCGCGCCCCGTCCGCCCCGGACCCAGTCAGCCCCGGACCCCGTCCGCCCCGCCCGCGGCCCGCGCCGCCGGCGTCAGGGCGCCGGGTTCCGGCGGGCCGCGTCCCGGCGGGCGATGACGTCGATCAGCTCGCTGACCGTGTCCAGGCCCTCGGAGGAGAGGCCGACCGCGCGCAGCGCCAGGCTGCGCACGCCCGCGTCGCGCAGCGCGCCGAGCAGCGCGAGCTCCTTGGCGATCTCCGCGCCCTGCCGCTCGTCGAAGAAGTACGCGGGCGGGACCTGGAAGAACTGGGCGAGCGCCTCCAGGTGGCGCTTGGTCGGGTTGTCCCGGCGCCCGGTGCGCAGCTGCCACAGGTAGGTGGTGGAGAACGACTCCCCGGTCGCCTCGCGGCAGGCCCGGGCCACCTCTTCGTTGGTGTACTGCTCGCGGTCGGGTCTGCGGACGGTGTGGAACAGCGCCTCGATCCTGGCCGCGAGCCCGGACAGTTCCACCGGTCCGTCCTCCCGGTTCGATTCCGCCATGGCCCGCCCTCCTCACCGGGGCCCCGCACGTCTCCTCCTGGCGGGCGGGCAGGGCCGGCCAGGTCACGATAACCCAACGGCATCAGCTGGCGTGGATCACAAGATACCGCCAATCAACGTCAGTTGACCCCTCCGCCGGCGGCTGACATCCTGGACCGCGGGCGGACCAGTCAAGCTGACTGACCATCAAGTCCGTTCGTGTTAAAGACATTTGACGTTTCCCCCGGATCGGCCGAACGATCTCGGCAGGCCGGTAGCGTGACCGACTCCCCTGGGACCGCCAGGCATCGACGCCCGAGACGGGATCGGCCGGACCGGTCGGCCCCACCGACGGCACGACGTGGGAAGGAGGCGCCCGTGAGCACGGCGCCGCGACACCAGACGGTGCGGCTGGGCTTCCTGTGGCGAGCCGCCGGCGCCCCCATCGGCTGCGTGCTCGCCCTGGCGATGGGCATCGTGCTCGCCGACACCGGGGACGCCGGCCGGATGGGCGCCGTCCCCGCGCTGCTGCTGTCGAGCGCGGCCGTCCTGGGCGTGGCCCTGCCCGTCCCGTACGGCTTCTGGCTGCGCGCCGACGACCACGGCCTCACCCTCGTACGGGCGTTCGTCCCGCGCCGCTACCGGTGGCGGGACATCCAGGGGCTCACGATGGACGCCGGGCAGGACGCCGACTCCGGCGCCCACCGGCTCGTCCTGCTGCTGCGCCTGACCCCGGCACCCCGCCGGACCGCCCGTGCCGCCCGCATCGCCCGCGCCGCACACCTGTACGGGCCGGTCCTCGGCATCCTGGGCACCACCCGCGACGGGCTGCCGCGCGGCACCGAACCCCGCCGCCTCGCCGAACTGTTCGACCTGCTCCGGCGCCACGGCGTCCCCTTCGACGACCGCCGCTACGCCGACCTCGTCCTCACCGCGCACGGCTACCCGGCGCTCGCCCACACCGCCCCCGGCGCGTCCCTCGCCGCTCGGCCCGCCGCCCGCCCCGACGCCGCCTGAACCGGGACCGGACCGGGCCCGCGCAGCCCGCCCCGGCCCTTTGAGCCGCCCACCGCTGAGCCGCCCACCGCCCCGCAGCCGTTGACCCCGACGGAAGCGCGCCCGCCCGGACGGCGCGCCAGGACGTCAGGAGTGCGGCGATGCTCAGGTTCCACGGCGCATGGCGGATCACCGTGGTCGGCAAGAACGCCAGCTTCGACCAGCGCGCGGTGGTGCGCGGCCCCTACGGCACCCGGACGCTGCCCGGCCGGGTCGGCGCCACCCTGGAAGTCGACGAGGACAGCTGGACGCTGACCCTGGAACACCACCTGTGGGGCCGCAGCTGGCAGCCGAACCTGCGCGTCACCCCCGGGCCCGTCACCGAACGCGACGGCGTCCGCAGCCGCCTGCTGACCAGCAACGACTGCCACTGGCCCGACAAGCCCCTGGACTACGTCAACTTCGTCGTCCGCCTCGACCAGAGCCTCGCCCCGGCCCCCGTCCTCGCCCCCGTCCGGGCCGTGCGCCCCGCCGACTCCCTGCGGCCCTCCGCGCCCCGGGCCATCCGCACTTCCTCCGGCGACGTCGGCGACTTCGGCGCGCCCGCCCCCGCGCCCGCTTCCCGGCCCGCGGCCACTCCCGCGCCCAGGCCGGCGCAGGCCCCGGGCACCAACGCCCGGCCCGCCGCGACCCCCTGGTAGCCCGCCACCGTGCCCGGGGGACAGCCCCCGGGCACGGTGGCCCGCTGCCCGGATGTCCCGGACGGGCGCCGCAGGGTTGGCTGGACGCATCCGAACCAACCGATCCGAAAGGCCGTCACCCGTGCTCCTGCACAAGACCGTCCGCCGCCGCGCCGCCCGCGCCACCGCCGTCGCCGCCCTCGCCGCCGCCCTGGGCACCACCGCCATGACCGGAAGCGCCCAAGCGATCGTCAACGGCCACGACTCCACCGAGCGCTACCCGTTCATGGCCACGATCCCGATGAGCGCCAAGCAGATAGCCGACGGCACCTGCGGCGCCACCCTGATCGACCCCCAGTGGGTCCTGACCGCCGCCCACTGCGTCACGAGCCCCCCGGAGAACGAACTGAAGCTCGACGGCATCGTGCGCATCGGCAGCGCGCACCGCAAGAGCGGCGGCACCGTCCGGGCCATCACCCGCAACGTGGTCCACCCCGGCTTCAGCTTCGGCGACGGCCAGACCCGCCCCAACTACGACGACCTCGCCCTGGTGCGCCTGGACCGCCCCGTCGCCCAGCGGCCCCTCCCCGTCGCCCAGCGCCCCGGCCCGCCCGGCACCCCGACCCGGCTGCTCGGCTTCGGCACCGTCGTCGACACCCCCAAGTTCGAGGAGATGGTCTTCCCCGACCGCCTCCAGGAGCTCGACACCCGCCGCGGCGCCGTGGCCGACTGCGCCCCCGGCTACGCCGGCCCCACCCGCCTGTGCACGACCAGCCCCACCCCGAAGGCCATGGCCTGCGTCGGCGACTCCGGCGGCCCGCAGCTCCAGCGCGGCCGCGGCGGCCGCTGGGAGCTCATCGGCACCACCTCCGGCCCCGGCGCCCCGGGCGTCCCCTGCACCGGAGGCCCGGGCCTGTACACCGACGTGCGCGCCTACGCCGACTGGATCCAGGCCACCATCGCCGCCGGCTGACCTGGCTGACCCGGCTGACCTGCCTTGGCCTGACTGACTGACTGACCGGCCGATCCGGCCGACCGCCTGACCCCGGCGGCCGGATACGCCGGCCGACCCGACGGTAAAGTCCCAGGTGAGCACCGTCGCGCCCGAGGAGACCCCGCCATGCCGACCGACCCCGCCACCGGAGCCGCCGCCGACCGCCCGCCGATCGCGCGGTACGGCCTGGGCACCGCGGCCGTCGGCCGGCCCGGCTACATCACCCTCGGGCGTGACGGCGACCTGCCCGCCGAACGCACCGTCGAGGCGCTGCGCGACCGCACCCACGCCCTGCTCGACGCCGCCTACGCCGCGGGCGTGCGCTACCTCGACACCGCCCGCTCCTACGGCCGCGCCGAGGAGTTCGTCGCCCAGTGGCTCGCCGAACACCCCGAGGCCGCGGCCGAGGTGACGGTCGGCAGCAAGTGGGGCTACACCTACACGGCCGGCTGGCAGACCACCGGGGTGGCCGCGCACGAGGTCAAGGAGCACTCCACGGCGGTGTTCGACCGCCAGCTCCACGAGACCCGCTCCCTGCTGGGCCCGCACCTGGACGTCTACCTGGTCCACTCCGTCACCCCCGACAGCCCCGCCCTGACCGACACCGCCCTGCACGCCCGCCTGGCCGACCTGGCCGGGCAGGGCGTACGGGTCGGCCTGTCCACCAGCGGCCCGGCCCAGGCGGACACCATCCGCGCCGCCCTGGCCGTCACCGTGGACGGCCGCCCGCTGTTCACCGCCGTCCAGGCCACCTGGAACCTCCTCGAACCCTCCGCCGCCCCCGCCCTGGCCGAAGCCCACGCCGCCGGCTGGCTGGTCGTCGTCAAGGAGGGCATGGCCAACGGCCGCCTCGCCGGGCGCAACGCCACCGGGGACGACACCGCCGCACTGCGCGCCCTCGCCGCCCGCACCGGCGCGCCCCTCGACGCCCTCGCCCTGGCCGCGGCCGCCGCCCAGCCCTGGGCCGACCTCGTCCTGTCCGGCGCGGCGACCGTCGACCAGCTCGCCTCCAACCTCACCGCCGCCACCCTGCACCCCACCCCCGACGACCTGGCCGCCCTCGCCACCCTGGCCGAACCCGCCCCGGAGTACTGGCGCACCCGCGCCGCCCTGCCCTGGTCCTGAACCGCCCCCGCCGCACCGCGGGCCCGAACCCCGCCGCCCGAACTCCCGTGTCAGTGACCGCCCCTACGGTGGCCGCATGACCTCGGACCTGTCCCGTCTCCTGCCCGCCACCCTCCCGCCCGGCCGCCTGGTCGGCGGCGAGGACGGGCCGGAGCCGCTGCTGTGGATCAGCGACGCCCCCGCCCCCGCCGGCCTGTGGCAGCAACTCCACCGCGCCCACCCGCAGTCCGGCCTGTGGCCGCTGCTGCTCGTCCCCCTCGGCGACGGCGCAGACTACCGCCCCTGGCTGTCCGGCGAACTCTTCCCGGCCTCCGCCTCCGACCCCACCCTCTACGACCCCGACGCCCTGCTGCGCCGCTGGTGGCAGCAGCTCGGCGGCACCGACGAGGACGCGCTCGAGAGCCCGCCCGAGAGCCCGCTCGACGCCGAGGAAGCCGCCGAACTCCACGCCGCCCTGGCCCCCTTCGGCCCCGCCTGGCCCGGCACCGCCCCCGCCGCCGCCGTCCCCGACGGAGCCCCCGGCATCGAGGCCCGCGGCCTGGCCGACGTGCTGCTGTCCGTACGGGACGCGCGCCTGGGCCTGGTCGAGGCGGGCAGCGGCGCCGAGGCGCTGGCCGCCTGCGGCTGGAGCGGCCCGCTCAACCACGAGGACGACACCGCCAAGATCGCCGCCGTACTCGCCGACTGGGAACGCCGCTTCGGCGCCCAGGTCGTCCAAGTCGGGTTCGACACCCTGGAGTTGAGCGTCGCCGTCCCGCCCGCCACGCTCGCCGAGGCCCTCCCGCTGGCCGCCGAGCACACCGCCTTCTGCCCCGACCTCGTCTTCCAGGGCACCGGCACCCTGACCGCCTACGCCGAACGCCTCGTCGCCGCCCACCAGTGGTCGTTCTGGTGGGACTGACCCGGCACCCGTTCCCGCCACCGAGTCCGGATCCACCGGACCAGTACGGCTGAAGGGGCTGGACTATCCGTTGTGCGCTTCGAGCTCGGTCGCCGGCGCCCGTTGGGTGGCCGCCCACGACGCCAGGAGCGCCAGATTGTCAGCGGTCGGTGTGCCCGCGGGTGCGGTGTAGACGTTGAGGTGCAGGCCGGGTTCGGCGGGCAGTCCCAGGGACTCGACGTCCAAGTCGAGCCGGCCCACGATCGGATGGCGCACACGCTTGCGGCCGGACCGGTGCAGCCGCACGTCCTGAGATGCCCACCGCTGCCGGAACAGCTCACTGGACGTCGACAGTTCGCCGACCAGGGCGATCAGCTCCTCGTCGTGCGGATCGCGGCCGGCTTCCATGCGCAGCTTCGCGGCCACGCCACCGGCAATGTGGTCGTAGTCGACAAAGAAATCCCTGGCCGCCTCGGGGTTCAGATAGACGAACCGCGCGGTGTTCGCGGGCCGTCGCGCGTCGGCCAGCACCGGTGAATACAGCGCGCGAGCGAGTTGGTTCGTGGCGAGCACGTCGTAACGGCCGTTACCGATCCAGGCCGGCGCACCGGAGATCGCGTCGAGCACCTGCTGCAGCGTCGAGCGCACCGTCACGGCAGGCCTGCGCCGGCGTGGGCCGCTGGGCGCCGTGGACTGGCGCGCGAGGTGGAACAGGTGGTCGCGCTCGGCCTCGTCGAGTTGCAGGGCGGAGGCCAGCGCGCCGAGTACGCCATCGGAGGCACCGGCGAGCCTGCCGCGCTCCATGCGCACGTAGTAGTCGACCGATACCCCCGCCAGTAGCGCCACCTCCTCGCGGCGCAGACCCTTGACCCGACGGTTGCCGCCGTAAGCGGGCAGGCCCGCCTGCGCGGGTGCGATGCGGGCGCGACGCGAGCTGAGGAACTCCCGGATCTCGGTGCGCAGATCCATCGCGGCCATCCCCTCACCGTAAGCCGGTCCCGCAGTCTAAGGGGTGCCCGATGCGGTCGTCGCGATGCCGCCGTCCACCGGGATGACGGTGCCCGTGAGGTAGGACCCGGCCCGGCTGGCGAGAAACACGGCGACACCCGCCATGTCGTCGTCGCGGCCGATCCGGCGCAGAGGGGCCGCGGCCGCGATCGTGTCGCCGACGGCATCGAGCGTGGACGCCGTCATCCGCGACGGGAACACTCCCGGTGCCACCGCGTTCACCGTGACGTGCTGCGGGCCCAGCTCCCTGGCAAGCACCCTGGTGAGTTGATGGAGTGCCGCTTTGCTGCTGGCGTACGAGTAGTTGGGCGACTGGGCGACGTGGATGGCGGCGATACTGCCGATGTTGATGATCCGCGCGGGATCATCGGCGGTGCCCGCCCTGCGAAGTGCGGGGAGCAGCGCCTGCACCAGCCAGAACGGCGACTTGAGGTTGAGGTCGATCACCGCGTCCCAGGCCTCGTCCGGGAACGTTGCCAGCGGCTCGCGCCACATCGCTCCCGCGTTGTTGACAAGGATGTCCAGACGTTCCGAGCCGACCTGGACAAGATCGGCGAGGCGCTGACACTCGTCGTGCCTGGACAGGTCGGCGGGGATTGCTCGAACGTCGCCGAATTCGGACAGCAGATGCTGTGCCTCCGCGCACGCGTCTGCCTTGCGCGAGCTGATGACGACGCGGGCGCCCGCCTGGAGAAGGCCGCGCGCTATCATCAGCCCGATTCCCCTGGTGCCGCCGGTGACAAGGGCGTACTTCCCACTCAGATCGAAAAGTTCCGCGTGAGTGGTGAATTGGTTGTCCGCCATTGGTCTCCGTCTGTTCTGTCGTGGAAGAATTCGCCGACACGGTCGCGCATTCGGGGCAGCTGAATTGAACCGATGGGGTTGAAGCTGCGGTGTGTGTCCATGGTGACAGGCGTTTTGAACGTCTGGGAGACCCTGGTGATACAGGTACTGTGAGAGCCCCCCTCGCCTGATGCGCTGACCCCGGCACCCGCTCCCACCGCCGAGTTCGGGGCCGTCGGGGGCATCGAGCCACCGCAGGCCGTGCCCCGCCAGGCTCGCCCACCGTCTGGGCAGAGGTGGCTCAGCGACGGCTCGTCATCCAGAGCGACACCGTCAGGCGCCGCCGCCCCGGCCCGGGTCGGCGACGCCATCGAGGGACTTCAGCTGGCGCCGAATTCGCCGGTGCGGACGGCGGTGACGAAGGTCTGCCAGGCGGCGGAGGGGAAGAGGAGGGCCGGGCCGTGGGGGTCCTTGGAGTCACGGACGGGCATGACGCTCGGGAAGCCGGGCGCGACCTCGACGCACTGACCCCCGTCGGAGCTGTGGGAGGACTTGACCCAGTGGGCAGAGGACAGATCGGGGCGGAAGCTCATGGTGCCAGTTCCTTCCGGATGCTCTGATCACGGCCAGGGACTCGGCCCTGGGCGGCGCGTCTACCTGAAGACGATCGTATCTCCTGCGCCACGTCACGACAGTGGCCCGATCGCGTTCGAGGAAACCCCGGTGCAGTGTCTCGGTGTACCCGAACTGGGCGTTGTCCCCGACGGTCAGCAGCGTGACGGCCGAGCGGAACGACCGGTGGACCCCCATGGTGAAGGGGACGACCTGCACCAGGACGTTCGGCAGTCCTTCCGCCAGGTCTTCGAGCCGCTGGAGCTGTTCCGCCATGACGGCGGGGCCACCGAGTCGCCACCGAAGAGCACTCTCGTCGAGGGCGACGAAGACCAGGGGCGAGGGTGTGCGTTCCAGGAACTTCTGCCGGGCCATGTCGGATTCGACACCCTGGAGTTGAGCGTCGCCGTCCCGCCCGTCACGCTTGCCGAGGCCCTTCCGCTGGCCGCCGAGCACACCGCCTTCTGCCCCGACCTCGTCTTCCAGGGCGCCGGCACTCTGGCCGCCTACGCCGAACGCCTCGTCGCCTCCCACCAGTGGTCGTTCTGGTGGGACTGACCCGGCACCCGTTCCCGCTGCCGAGTTCGGGGCCGACGAACCCCGTCGGCCTGCAAACGTCAGGCGACGTCAGCTGGTGCCGAATTCGCCGGTGCGGACGGCGGTGACGAACGCCTGCCAGGCGGCGGAGGGGAAGAGGAGGACCGGGCCGTCGGGGTCCTTGGAATCGCGGACGGGCTGCACATCGGTGAAGCCGTTGGCGACCTCCACGCACGTGCCGCCGCTACCGCTGTATGAGCTCTTCCTCCAGCCGGTGTCAGTCAGGTCGACATCCATTCAAAGTCCCTCCGTACCGCGCGGATCATGGCCACCGAGTCGGCCTGGCTCATGGCTTCGACTACGAGCCGATCGTAGTCGTCGGCCAGCGCAGCAATCGTCTCAGTATCTCGATCGATGTAGCCTCGCTGCTCGATCTCGCCGTAAGAGAGCATTTTGCGTCCTGGCATGGTAAGGAGGTGCACCAGGCGCGTGAACGGCCTGTCCTCGCCTAGCGAGTACGGGGCCACCTGGATGATGATGTTGGGCTGCTTGGCGAGATGTTCGAGGTGGATCAGCTGCTCGATCATGGTGTCGCGGCCGCCAATGGGCCGCCTGAGGCAGCTCTCGTCCATCACCGCGTGCAGAAGTGGTGGCGAAGTGCGGGCGTGGATGTTTTGTCGGGCGAGCAGGAATTCGATTCGCTCCTGGGCCTGTTCTGGTGTGACGGTTCCTCGTCGGAGATTGCCCTGCTCCCAAGCGGTTGCGTATGCCCGGGTCTGTAGCAGTCCTGGAATCACGTTGATTTCGAAGAGCTTGATCTTCTCTGCGCGGGCCTCGTAGTTCGCGTACTCGGGGAAGCCCGGCACCAAAGCTGTGTGGCGGAGCTGCCAGTACATCAGCAGCAGGGTCCCGCCCGTCTGCAGGATCTCATCGGCCTTGGTAGCAAACTTCTCACTCGGCGGGCGCTGCGCAAGTTCGACGAACGAGACGTAGGACGGGTGGACACCGATCCTGCGCGCGAGCTGTTCCTGCTTGAGGCCCATCGCCATGCGTGACCTGCGGAGTTGGATCCCGAAGGCGGCCCACGGGGATGACTTCGGGTCAATTTCCTTGATGTTCACCATGGCTGCTCCAACTCTCAGTGCTACCGAGGTCAAGTCGTCTACCGCTTCCGATGCTAGGTGATGTCGGGCCACCATGTGTACGGAACGTGAAACGCTGATTGCGGAAGGTTATTTCCATGGCCGATACCCAGGTTCCCCGCCTCCATGGCTACGGCGTGCGCTGGGACACCGGGGCCCGCCTCTACCGGGTCCGCAACGAGGTCACCCGGGAGTGGCTGCGTCAACCGGACGGTGAGCTCGGCGGGTTCGGCTCCTTCTCCGAGGCCTGGAGTGCCTGGCGCGTCTTCGAGGTCCACAAGCGGCCGGGGGAGTGAGCGTGTCCTCGATGCTCTCCCGCGTGACCGCCGACCAGCGGCGCCAGGCGGCCGACGTCCTGGACGACCTGACGGCCGTCCTCGCCCTGAGTGGCGTCACGTTGCCGTCCATCGAGGTGGATTGGGAGCACGGCCGCAGGACCGGCTGCTACCTGATCAGCCTGGGCTGCGCCCGCCCGTTCGAACTCCTGCGGGTCGTGGACCTGTTGCGCAAGGGCCTGCGCTACGAGCGCCTGACGCGTGACGGCTGAACTCCTGGTCCGCCTGCTGTGGTGGGCGGGCTTCTCCCTCGTACTCCTCGCCGCCCTCAGGAAGTGAACCGCCCGATGCAAGACCCCCGCCTGCTCGCCAAGCCGCCCGTGTGCCGGCTCGGCTGCCTCGTCCTCGTGCGCAACCCGCGCGGCGACGTCCTGCTCGTCGACCCGGACTACATGGACGGCCTCCTCCTCCCCGGCGGCGCCGCCCAGCCCAACGAGCCCCCCAACCTCGCCGCCGCCCGCCACCTCCACGCCGAGACCGGCCTCAACCTGCGCCTCGCCGACGTCCTGGCCGTCGACTTCACCCCGGCCGACCGCCACCTGGAGCGCCTCAACCTGGTCTTCGACGGCGGCACCGTGCGCGACGACGTCCGCCTGACCGTCCCGCCGCAGCACCGCAGCGGCCTGTTCGGCGCCCGCTTCGTCCCCGTCCGCCGGCTCCCCGACGTCATGGCGCCCTCCCAAGCCGCCCGCGTCAGCGAGGCGTTGGCGGGCCGCGCGCTGCCCGTCCTCCTCCACGGACAGCGCGCGACCTGATCGGCACCGCCGGGTTGGGGTCGGCGCCCACATCGGCCCAGTCGGTGACGCGTTGGGCGCTTCGGCAGCGAGAAGGGGCGGGCGCCAGGCGCCCGCCCCTTCTCGTTCAGCTGCGGTCAGCTCCAGAGGTTGGCCGGCTGGTCGGTGATGGCGGTCCAGAAGCGGGTGCCGGCGGGCAGGGTGCCGTTGGCCCACAGGCCCCAGCCGTTGGCGTCGTGGAACTCGGCCATCCGGAAGCCGGTGCCGAAGTAGCCGGCGCAGAGCTGGTCGGCGGCGGCCCGGCTGGTGAGCTGGCTGCCGGAGGTGGGGATGGTGGCCTTCACCTCGCCGCCGGCCCAGCTGTGGTAGCCGCTGGTGGGCACGCCGGCGGGGGCGGGGCGGCCGTCCTGCTTGAGGCACAGTACGGGCAGCTGCGCGGTGGCGGGGGTGTCGCCGCTGTACGCGTTGCTGCTGTTGTCGTTGCCGACGTGCACGACGTTGTCGGCGCGCTGCTCAAGGGTGGCCCAGGTCATGCCGTTGTGGGTGGCGACGCCGCCGAACAGGGCCTCGTAGGTGTTGCGGGCGATGTCCCACTCCTGGTAACCGCCCTGGTTGCAGTCGAACATGTAGAGCCGCCAGCCGCCGCCGATCCGGTGCTCGGTGTTGTCGAGGCACTGGGAGGTGGAGATGTTCTGCAGCCGGATCCCGAGCAGGCCGTAGCGCGGCGTGCTGTCGGCCGCGGTCCACGGCGTGACCCGCCACATCTGCGAGGTGTCGTTGGCGTAGCACTGGACGCCGGAGGGGGTGCTGTCGACGGTCAGGCAGGAGCGCTGGTCGGCGGCGTTGTTGACGGTGTAGACGCTCGGCAGGCCCGGGACGGGCTTGAACACCCACTGGCCCGGGTTGTCGGACGGCGCGCAGGGGTGCAGACCCTGTCCGCCCTATATCGCGCCGTTGGGACAGCGCTCGGACTTCTGGTTGAACAGGACCGTCGAGGGGGTGTCGGCCGAGGCCGAGCCGCCCGGGACCAGCACCAGGCCGGTCAGGGCGAGCGCGATGCCGAGGACGATACGCCGGACTAGCGAACGCACAGTGCTCTCCAAGGAGGGGAGACGACGAGGGGCGGCGGCCGGTCCGGAGGGCCCCCGGGCCACCCGGTCCGTCCGCCGCGGTCAGCTTGTCAGCGCGCGATCAATCGCCGGTATCCCAGTTTCCTGGGGGTCGTTCGACACCCGACTGGTCAGGGGCGCGGCCAGGGGCGCCCGTCGAGGTGCTCGATGTCGGTGTTGAAGCGGCGCAGGTAGGCGGCGAAGGTGGTGACGTCCTGGGCGGACCAGCCGGCCATCACCCGGTCCAGGGCCTCCACGTGGGCCTCGCGCTCCTCGTCGAGGCGGCGGTCGCCCTCGTCGGTGAGGCGGAACTTGCGGGCCATCCCGCCGTCGGGGTCGGCGATCCGCTCGACCAGGCCGGCCCGGGTCATGGCGGCGGTCTGCCGGTTGAGGGTGGAGGCGTCGAGGTTGAAGGCCTCGCTCAGCTCGCCGATGGACATCGGGCCCTGGATGCGGATGCGGCTGAGCAGGATGTACGCGCTGCGCTCCAGGGTGCTGCCGCGCGGGCGGGCGGCGGACTGGCTCAGGTAGTGGTGGCGGCCGAGCACCATGTACTCGAACTCGACCAGGTCCGTACGTTCGCCCATGCCGTCGTCCTTCGCCCTTCACCCTCATCGCCGCACCGCTGACCTGCGGGTTTCGCGGGCCTTGTCCAGTATGGCAAAGGGGTGTGACGGCGTGACCCGGCCATGTAGTGTGCTCGATGCACATAATATGCACGATACACATTCCGTTTCCGAGGAGCCCGCCATGGACGGCCCCCAGCCCGGCGGCACGACCGCCCCGACCGCCGGCACCGCCCCGACCGCCGGCACCACCCCCACCACCGGCATCGTCGCCACCCTCGCCTTCACCGGCACCGTGGCCGCGATCATGCAGACCCTGGTCACCCCGCTGATCGGCGAACTGCCCCGACTGCTGCACACCGCGCCGTCCAACGCCTCCTGGGCGATCACCGCGACCCTGCTCGCCGGCGCCGTCTTCGTCCCGATCAGCGGACGCCTGGGCGACCTGCTGGGCAAACGCCGCATGCTCCTGGCCTGCTGCGTACCGCTGTTCATCGGATCGGTCCTGTGCGCCCTCGCCTCCGCGGCCGTACCGATGATCATCGGCCGCGGCCTCCAGGGCATGGGCATGGGCGTCGTCCCGCTCGGCATCAGCCTGCTGCGCGAAGTCCTGCCGCCCGAACGCCTCGGCTCCGCCATCGCCCTGGTCAGCGCCTCGATGGGGATCGGCGGCGGCCTCGGCCTGCCGATCGCCGCCGCCGTCGCCCAGTACGCCAGCTGGCGGGCCCTGTTCTGGGGCGCCGCCGCCCTCACCCTCGTCGTCGCCGCGATGATCCGCTTCCTCGTCCCCGCCCCCGCCCGGCGCCCCGCCGGCGGCCGCTTCGACCCCGTCGGCGCGGCCGGCCTGGGCGCCGGACTGGTCTGCCTCCTGCTGCCCGTCTCCAAGGGCGCCGACTGGGGCTGGACCGACCCCCTCACCCTCGGCCTGTTCGCCGCCGCCGCCGTCCTGCTCCTCGCCTGGGGCCGGTGGGAACTGCGCTGCCCCGAACCGCTGGTGGACCTGCGGGTCACGGCCCGCCCCCGGGTCCTGCTGACCAACGCCGCATCCGTCCTGGTCGGCTTCGGCATGTACGCGCAGGCGCTGATCATCCCCCAGCTGCTCCAACTCCCCGAGGCCACCGGCTACGGCCTGGGCCGGTCGATGCTGGCCATGGGCCTGTGGATGGCGCCCTCCGGCCTGATGATGATGGCCGTCTCACCACTGGGCGCACGCCTGTCGGCCGCGCGCGGCCCCAAGTTCACCCTGGTCGCCGGCTCCCTCGCGATCGCCGCCGGATACGGACTCTCGATGGTGCTCATCGGCTCCACCTGGGGCGTCCTGGTCGTGACACTGGTGTGCAACAGCGGCGTCGGCCTGGCCTACGGCGCGATGCCCGCACTGATCATGAGCGCCGTGCCGCTGTCCGAGACGGCGTCCGCGAACAGCTTCAACACCTTGATGCGCTCGCTCGGCACCTCCGTCTCCGCCGCCGTGGTCGGCGTGGTCCTCGCCCAGCTGACCACCACCCTCGGCGGCCACACCCTGCCCTCGGAGAGCGGCTTCAGGGTCGGCCTGCTGATCGGCTGCGGCGTGGCCCTGGCCGCCGCCGCGGTCGCCGCCACCATCCCCGCCCCGCCCGCCGGGGCTGCACCCGCCACTACCCACCCGGCACCCGCCGCCAAGGACACCGCCACGACCTGACCACCCAACCCGCCACGACCTGACCACCCGCCACGACCTGACCACCCGCCAGCCCGCCCCCGGCACCCGCCGGGGGCAGCCGCGCTACGTACCCCCTACCGATCCGCGACGGATTCGCCCCCACCACCCCCACCCGTACCGTCGGAGACCACGGACACCGGACCAACCCCCAGGAGAACAGCGATGACCGCCTACGCGATGGCCCAGGTCCACTCGGTCGAGTTCGGCCCCGACATCGTCGAGTACCTCCAGCGCATCGACGCCACCCTGGACCCCTTCGACGGCCGCTTCCTCATCCACGGCGACCGGATCGAGACCGTCGAAGGCACCTGGGGACAGGACCTCATCCTCATCGAGTTCCCCGACCACCAACGCCTGCGCGCCTGGTACGACTCGCCCGCCTACCAGGAGATCCTCCCGCTGCGCACCCGCCACATGGCCGCCGACGTGGTCTTCGCCCGGGGCGTGCCCGCCGGCTACCGCGGCGCCGACGCCCTCAAGCACTGACCGGCCCGGGGGCTCAACGCCCCTGCGCCCGCTCGCGCCACCACCGCACCGTCGCCTCCACCTGCTCCTCCGGCGCGGTCGCGCGCACCGCGAAGGCGGCCTCGTAGGCGGAGGAGTCCACCACGAACGGGCGGTCGAACTGGTAACGGACCTCGCGCAGTTCACGCAGCAGCGGGGAGAACAGCCCCGCCGCGCCCAGCAGCGCCTGCGGGAGCCGGCGCACCGCGACCGGTCCGACGCCCGCCTGCGCGGCCAGCCGCTCCACCATCGCGCGCACCGGCAGCGCGGGGGCCGTCGGCACGTGCCAGGCCCGCCCCCAGGCCCGCTCCTCGCCCGCGACCTCGGCCAACGCCCGCGCCACGTCCGGCAGGTACGTCCAGCTGTGCGGCGCGTCCGGGTCGCCGAGCACCGCGATGTTCCGGCCCTTCAGCAGGCCCGGCATCACCCGCGAGGCCAGGTGCCCGCCGTCCGTCACCCCGGGGCCGAAGAAGTCCGAGGCCCGCACCTCGACCGCCCGGATCCGCCCGGCCCCGTGCAGCGCCCGCGCCTGCTCCCACGCCGCCGCCCGCACCCGCCCCTTGGGACCGGCCGCGGCCAGCGGCAGGTCCTCGGTCATCGGGCCGCGCACCGGCCCGTAGCCGTAGAGGTTGCCGAGCATGACCAGCACCGCCCCGGTGGCCTCGGCCGCCGCGCACAGCGAGGAGGCCAGCGCCGGCCACCGCGCCGCCCACTGCGGCAGCGGCGGCGCCGCGCAGCCGTAGATCGCCGCTGCGCCGCGTGCGGCCTCCGCCAGCCGCGCGCGATCGCCCGCGTCCAGCGCCACGTGCTCGATGCCGGGCACCGGGGCCCCGCCCCGCGCGGGGCTCCCCGTCCTGGTGACGACCCGTACGGCGTGCCCCTGCCCGGCCAGCAGGCGGGCGGTGGCGGCCCCGGCGGGCCCGTATCCGACAACCACGTGGAAGCTCATCCGCCCCACCCTAGGGTCTGGGGCTGCGGGTGCCGCGGGTGCTGCGAGGGTGCGGTGCGGGCGACGGCAAATACTTGGTATGGCAACCGTAAAAGACGATCTATGCTGGCGGGCGTTCACAATCTCTCCGCACAACGCAAGGTACTGAATGAAGCTGCCCCGGGTGTCCGCCGTCGTCGCGGCCGCCGTCCTGGCCCCCACCGTCCTCTTCCCGTCGATGGCCTCCGCCGCCGACAACCCCCAGCCGGCCGGTGTCTCCGGACCTGACACCGCGTCCAAGGGTGCCGAGGACCAGGGGACGGGCCAGGAGGAGCACGACCGCGCCGAGGTGCGGCGCATCCTCGCCGACAAGGAGAGCGGCCCGGGCGTGCGCGAGGCTGCCCAGAAGGCGCTGAACGGCACCGCCGCCGACCTGCGGCACTTCCTGGACGTCGAGCTCCACGACCAGCGCGTGATCGACAACCGGGTGAAGGCCTACCAGGTCCTCGCCGTTGGTGGGCCGGCCGTCAAGAAGGCCGCCACGGCCGCCCTGCGGGGCGGCACCGCCGAGGACGTCGCGAAGTTCCTCAAGGAGGGCCAGTTCACGGCCCGTGCCGAGGACGAGGACCGCGCCAAGGTGCAGGGCATCCTCGACGACAAGGAGACCGGCCCGGCTGTGCACGCGGCGGGGGAGAAGGCCCTCGCGGGCACCGCCGCCGACGTGCGGCACTTCCTGGACGTCGAGCTCGGCGAGCGGCGTCAGACCGACAACCGGCTGAAGGTCGCCCGGATCTTCGACGGCGCCGGGCCGGCACTGAAGAAGGCCGCCGGGAAGGCGATATCCGGCAGCAACGAGGAAATCCTGGCCTTCCTCAAGGAGGGCCAGTTCATCGCCCGCGCCGAGGACGAGGACCGCGCCAAGGTGCAGGGCATCCTCGACGACAAGGAGACCGGCCCGGGCGTGCGCGAGGCGGGGGAGAAGGCCCTCGCGGGTACCGCCGCCGACGTGCGGCACTTCCTGGAGGTCGAGCTCCGCAAGCAGCGGGCCGACGACAACCGGGTGAAGCTCGCCCAGATCATGGCGGTCGGCGGGCGGGCCGTGTGCGAGGCCGCCAGCCGGGCGCTGGACGGCGGTACCGACGAGGACGTCGTGAAGTTCTTGAAGGAAGGCCAGTTCACGGCCCGTGCCGAGGACGAGGCCCGTGCGAAGGTGCAGGGCATCCTGGACGACAAGGAGACCGGCCCGGGCGTGCGCGAGGCGGGGGAGAAGGCCCTCGCGGGCACCGCCGCCGACGTGCGGCACTTCCTGGACGTCGAGCTTCCCAAGCAGCGGGCCGACGACAACCGGGTGAAGCTCGCCCAGATCATGGCGGCCGGTGGGCGGGCCGTGCGCGAGGCCGCCAGCCGGGCGCTGGACGGCGGCACCGACGAGGACGTCGTGAAGTTCCTGAAGGAGGGCCAGTTCACGGCCCGTGCCGAGGACGAGGCCGCCGCGAACAAGCCGGCCCCGCAGCCGGCCCGGCCCGCCGAGCAGCCGCAGACCGCCACCGGCGCCCAGTCGGCCGTCCAGCCCGCCGCCCTGACCACCACGACGGGCACGACCACGGGCACGACCGCGGCGGGCACCACCGCCGGGACGGCCACGGCCACCACGGGCACCACCACGGTCACCACCCGCCCCGGCCAGCTCGCCGCCACCGGCACCGAGGGCCTCGGCTGGGAGGCCGGCGGCGCCGCCGCCGCCCTGGCCGCGGGTGCTGCGCTCGTCGTCGCCTCCCGCCGCCGCTCCACCGAGAGCTGACGCCCCCGAGCGTCCCCGGCCGCCCACGCGTCCGGGGACGCCCGGACGTCCGGGGACGCACGTTCAGCCGCGGGGGCTGCGCTCGGCGATCGCCCGGGCGAGGTCCGCGTGCCAGCGGGCCGCGTTGCTGCCGTCCAGCTGGCCCGCGAAGGCGCGCCGCGCGGCCTGCACCAGCTCGGCCGAAGCGTGCGGGTACGCCTCCCAGGCCGCCCAGAGCGCGTTCTCGGTGTCCTCGTCCAGGCCCGTGCAGGTGAGCGGTCCGGTCCCGGACAGGGTCTGGGCCAGCACCGCCTCGAAGACCCGCCGCAGCCGCTCGTCGTCGTCGCGCCCGCGGGCGGGGCGCTCAGCCACCATCGCCGCCGCCACCACCGCCGCCGCCATCGCCATCGTCGCCGCTGTCACCGCCGCTCAGGCTCCGGTTCCGGCGCCGGCTGCGCGAGGAGCGGCGCAGCAGGGACCCCGAGGCGAGCGTCACGGACGCCACGGCGCGCACCCAGCGGGGGCCGCCGCGTTCGGCCCACACCACGCACACGCACCCGCCGACCACGATCACCAGGACACCGACCAGCACGGTACCGACCACGTCTCACCCCTCTCCCGTCCATCCCGTTTCCGGGCCGATCCTCTCAAGCCGAGCCCCCCGCCCGCGCCCCCGACCCGCCCGAAACCGGGCCGATCCGCCATACAAGTGGACACCAGGCCTGTCCTACAGGGAAGTTGGCGCCGCGCGGGATCCGCTCGACCCGCGCCCCGACCCACCCCCCTGACCTGCGCCCCGCCCCTGCGCCGAGTGCGGTGGCGAGCCCGCCGTGTGCCAGGATGCCGACACCGATCCCCTCGACCGGAGACCTTTCTTGACGATTCGCCGCACCACCGCCCTGGCCGCCGCCGCGACCGTGCTCTCCCTCACCGCGCTGACGGGCTGCAACGACGACGCCGCCCCCTCGGCGGCCCAGACCCCCGCCGCCCCGCCGTCCGCTCCGGCATCGGCATCGGCCCCGGCGTCCGCCCCGGCGTCGGCGTCGGCATCGGCATCGGCCCCGGCGTCCGCACCTGCCTCGGCCCCGGCCGAGGCGCCCGCCGGCGGGGTGATCGACCCCGAGCAGGCCCTCGCCCAGGCCGCCCGCACGCCCTACGCGGCCTCCCAGGACTTCCGCACCGAGGGCGGCCCGCTGGTCGCGACCACCACCGGCCGGATCAACCTCAACGGCAAGGTACGCACCGGCCGCCTCACCGAGTCCCTCGGCGCCGGCGGCGATTCGGCGGGCGACCCGGTCGTCGTCACCGAGGACGCGGCGTACATCAAGTCCGGCAGCGGCTGGCGCAAGTCCCCCCTCGCCGACCGGATCGCCGACTACCACGGCTACGCGAAGGCCCTGCTGGCGCTCGGCCCCGCCGCCCGCAAGGGCATGGAGGAGCAGAACGGCGCGCCCGCCTTCCACCTGTCCGGCACGCTCGGCGTGGAGCAGATGCGCGCCGTGGACGCCGAGCGCTACCTCAACCTCAAGCGCATGGGGGTGGCGTCCTTCCAGCTCGACCAGTGGATCGACGCCCAGGGCCGCACCGTGCGCTTCGACCAGCGCGTCGAGATCAGGGGCACCCCGACGCGCACCTACGGCACCTTCCGCGACTTCGGCCCCGTCGAGCCGGTCCCCGCCCCCAACTGACCACCCGAGCAAAGGAGTCCGCCATGGCCAAGGGCCTGTTCGCGACCCTGCACACCACCCTGGGCCCGATCCGGCTGGAGCTGTTCCAGTTCCACGCGCCGAAGACGGTCCGCAACTTCGTCGAACTCGCCGAGGGCACCCGGGAGTACACCGACCCGCGCACCGGCGGGCCCGGCAGCGGCCCGTACTACGACGGCACGCTCTTCCACCGCGTGGTGGCCGGCTTCATGGTCCAGGGCGGCGACCCCACCGGCAGCGGCACCGGCGGCCCGGGCTACGCCTTCGCCGACGAGTTCCACCCCGAACTGCACTTCACCAGGCCCTACCTGCTCGCCATGGCCAATTCCGGCCCGGGCACCAACGGCTCGCAGTTCTTCATCACCGTCGGCACGCCCGCCCACCTGAACCGTCGGCACACCATCTTCGGCCAGGTCGCCGACGCCGACTCCCGGGCCGTCGTCGACGCCCTCGCGGCCGTCCCCACGGACGGCGAGCGCCCCGTGGAGGACGTCGTGATCACCGAGGTCACCGTCGAGCGGCTCTGACGCCTGCCCCGGCAGTCCGGCAGTCCGGCAGTCCGGTAGTCCGGCAGTACGGTAGTCCGGCAGCCCTGCGCCCGTCGTCCGGCGGTGTCACAGCCAGCCGCGGTCGTCGGCGGTGCGCAGGGCCTCGGTGCGGTTGCGGCTGGCGGTCTTGGCGATGGCGGAGGAGAAGTAGTTGCGCACCGTGCCCTCCGAGAGGTAGAGCTTGCCGGCGATCTCGGCGACGCCGGCCCCGGAGCGGGAGGCGTTCAGCACGTCGCGTTCCCGGGCGGTGAGCGGGGAGGCGCCGGCCGCCAGGGTGGCCGCGGCCAGTTCCGGGTCCACCACGCGTTCGCCCGCCGCGACCCGGCGGATGGCGTCGGCGAGCACTTCGGCCGGCGCGTCCTTGACGACGAAGCCGACCGCGCCCGCTTCCATCGCCCGGCGCAGGTAGCCGGCGCGTCCGAAGGTGGTGAGGATGACGACCCGGCAGTCGGGCACCTGCTGGGCCAGGACGGCGGCGGCGGCCAGGCCGTCGAGGCCGGGCATCTCGATGTCCAGGAGGGCCACGTGGGGCCGGTGTTCGCGGGCCGCGTCGACGACGTGGTCGCCGCGTCCGACGGCGGCGACCACCTCGAAGTCGTCCTCCAGGTCGAGCAGGGCGCACAGCGCGGTGCGGACCAGTTCCTGGTCCTCGGCGAGCAGCAGGCGGATCGTCATGTCGTCCCTTTCCGGGCGGGGGCGCGCCCGTGGCGGGCGCTCGGCGGGACGGTGACCAGCAGCCGCCACCCGCGCGGGCTCAGCGGGCCGGCTTCGACGGTACCGCCGGCCGCCGCGACCCGTTCCCGCAGCCCTCTCAGGCCCTTCCCGACCCCGCTGCCCTCGCCGGTCCCGCCGGTTCTGCCGTCCGCGCCCGTCCCGTCGTCGCGGATCTCCACGGAGGAGCCGGTGACGGTGACGGTGCAGCGGTCGGCCCGGGCGTGCCGGACCACGTTGGTCAGGCCCTCGCGCACCACCCAGCCGAACAGTTCCCCGTCCCGCGTGGCGACGGGGTCGGTGGACGTCGGCAGGTCGGCTACCACCCCGGCGGCGCGCAGCAGTTCGCGTCCGCGCGCGAGTTCGCCGGCCAGCGTGACGTCGCGGTAGCCGGTGACCGCGGCCCGGACGTCGGCCAGCGCCTGCCGGGACAGCGACTCCACCGCGGCCATCTCCGCCAGCGACTGGTCGAGGTCCTTGGCGGCGAGGCGCTGGGCCAGGCGGGACTTGACGGTGATCGCCGTGAGCGAGTGCCCGAGCAGGTCGTGCAGGTCGCGCGCGATCCGGTTGCGTTCGGCCTCCGAGGCCAGCCGCGCCACCTCGGCCCGGGCGGCCACCAGGGCCTGGTTGGTGGTGGCGATCTCCGCGAACGCCCCCGTGGTGAGCACGGTGAACAGCAGGGCCAGCGCCTGGAAGGCGCCGGGCCCGGCGTGCCAGGCGGGCACCGCCCACGGCACCAGCAGGGCGGCCAGGGTGGCGGTGACGGTCACCAGGGTGGCGTGGCGGCGCCGCAGCACGGCGACGAAGGAGACGACGACGATGGCGAGGTAGAACGCGTTCTCGTGGGCGAACGGCAGCGCGGCCAGGAACAGCGCGCTCATCACCGCCAGCAGCAGGAACACCTGTCGCCGCCGGCGGTGGATCATCGCGGTGGCGGTGAGGACGAAGCAGAGGCAGAACGCGCCGACGACCGCGTACCCGGCGACCAGGGCCGCCCCGGACACGTTGCCGCTCACGGCGACGGCGGTCAGGCACGGGTAGACCAGCATCCCGGCGCTCAGCATGATCCGCCGCCAGCCCTGCACCCACCGCTGCGGGGCGCGCTCCCCTGTGGCGCGCTCCGCGGCGGCGTGCCCGGGGAGGGTCGCCTGCGTGTCCTCGTCCACCCTCGCCCGCCTCACGTCGCATCGGATCGCGCGAACAGGGTACGCAGGTGGCGTCCGTTGATCACGGCGGCCACCCCCGCCAGCACCAGCCCGCACAGGGCCTGCTCGGCCTTCATCCAGAACGGGAAGGTCCCCGGTACGCAGATGATCACGACGATCGCGGCGATCATGACGGCCGAGATGATCCGCAGCCGCCGGTACGCCGCGTACGATCCGCGGGCGGCCCGGGTGGTGAACAGGTACGTGACCACGGCGCTGGCCACGACGAGGGTGCCGCGGATCCACACGGCCGGGTTCACCAGGTCGGGGTGGTTGCGCAGGACGTAGGCGGCCGCCAGGGTGACGACGCTCAGGCCCAGGTAGGCGGACACCAGCCGCCTGACGGTGCGGAAGGCCCGAACGGTGTCGGGGTGGTTCACGTCGGTGGAGGTCATGCCCCCATGCTGTCCGCGCCGCGCCCCCGCCCGGCAGTGTGCTGCCGCACCGGCCGACCGTGACAATTGTCAGCAGGTCAGGGCAGGTCAGGGTTGGGGGGAGGGGAGGGCCGGGGAAGGGCCGGGGGAAAACGGGGCCGCCGCCCGGCGGGGCCGGGCGGCGGCTGGCTGTCGGTCGTGCGGTGGGGCTCAGGTGCAGCTGGTGAAGGTGGGGCTGGTGTTGGCGATGTAGAGGGTGGCGCCGCCGCTGGGGTCGGAGGTGAGCGGGACGGTGACGGTGTCCTCGGCGGTCCACGGGAAGCCGCGGGCGTCGAACGTCCAGTTGCCGGTGACCTTGCGGGCGAGCTCGGCCAGCGTCACCCAGCCGTACTGCTGGGGCGGGACGTTGACGGTGACGGCGTTGTTGACGGTGGTCGAGCCCTGCCAGACGTTGCTGTAGTTGACGGCGGTCTTGACCGCGGTGGTGAAGACGCCGCCGGGCGCGCCGCCGGAGATCTCCGCCCCGATCTCCCCGCCGAGGGTGCTGGACCAGCCGGTCATGTTGGTGACCGCGAAGTTCTGCTGGGCGGCGCTGCTGGTGTTGTTGAACCAGATCGAGGAGACGCAGATCTTGGGCAGCGGCGCCGCGGGGGCCTCGCTCTTGACGGCCCAGGAGCAGGAGGAGACGTCCTTCTGGCACTGCTTGGCGGCGTGGTCGACGGCGAGGCTGCGGGCGGCCTGCGGGAAGCCGGTGGACCACTGCTGGTTGGCGGTGCCGTTGCAGGTGTACTGGTCGGTCCAGGCGTCGTCGTACTGGGCGCCGAGCAGCAGGTCCAGGCAGGTGTTGTCGCCCAGGTGGCGGATCATGAACGCGTCGGCGGCCCCGGCGACCGGCTGCAGGAACCACCGCTGGCTGGCCTGCCCGGCGCAGGTCTGCTGGCGCAGGGCCGGGGTGAAGAAGGCCAGGTCGATGCACTTGCCGGTGTCGTTGTTGACGATGGTGAAGGAGAAGTCGGAGGGGTCGACGCTCAGCCGCCAGGACTGGTGGTAGCCGGGCGCCGAGTTGGTGACGATGTAGGCGCCGTCGCCCATGGTGCCGTTCTGGACGTCGAGTTGGCGCCCGTTGCTGAGGGACTTGATGGTCAGACACTGCTGCGGGGAGGCGCAGGCGGCGGCCGGCGCCGTGGCGGCGTGGGCCCGCGCGGTCGCGAACGGGGAGGCGGTGAAGCCCAGGGCGGCGCAACAGGCCACCAGGACGGCCGCGATCAGGCGCAGCCAGGGAGCCGGTCGGCTCGGGGTCGTGGCGGAGAGCACGGGGTCGGGTCCTTTCGTCGGGAACGGGGAGAGGGAGAGGGGAGAGAAGTCGGAAAGAAGGGGAGGGCGGGCCGGTCAGGCGGCGGCGAAGGCCGCTTCCAGGCGCGGGACGTAGTCCACGAGGTCCTGCGCCCAGCAGCCCGCGCTGTGGCCGCCGTTGCAGGCGGTGCCCCAGCCGGCGCCGTTGCCGTAGTCGACGTAGTGGTAGCGGTAACCGAGGGCGTCCAGGCGGTCCTTGAGGCGCTTGGCGGTGCCCTCGGCCCAGAACTCCATGTCGGAGGCGCTGCCGTTGCCGTTGCCGGTGTAGACCGCGATGCCGGTGTCGGCGAGCGCGCCCACGCGGGAGACCGGGTCCGCGGCGTTCCAGCGCCAGTCGGCGTTGAACACCGGGTACGGCGAGCCGAAGATCGCGTCGCTGGAGACCGTGGGGCCGAAGTCGAGGCCGCAGGGCTTGCCGTCGCTGGGCCCGCACAGCACGGTGCCGGCGTTGGTCAGGGTGGCGACCACGGCCCCGCGGATGATCATCTCGTTCACGGAGAGGTCGTTCGCGCCGGACATGGTGAGGACCTGGCCGAACAGCTGGGGCCGGTCCTGCGCGTAGTGCAGCGCGCCGAAGCCGCCCATCGACAGGCCGCCGACGGCCCGGCTCCTGCGGCCCGTCAGGGTGCGCAGGTTGGCGTCGATGAACGGGACGACCTGGTCGAGGTGGAAGGTCTCCCAGTTCTGCGCCCCGGCGGCGGTGTTCTGGTCGAGCCAGTCGGTGTACCAGCCGCGCAGGCCGCCGTCCGGGATGACGGTGATCATCGACTGCGCGGCGGTGAGGGCGGGGTAGGCCAGGGCCGGGTCGCTCGGGTTGTCCGAGGCGCCGTGCAGGAAGTACAGGACCGGGTAGCGCTTGGCCGGGCTGGCCGCGTAGTCGGCGGGCAGCAGGATCCGGATGGTGTGCTCCCCGGCGACCTGGGGTGTGGTGACGGTGAGCACGAAGTTGGTGGCGCTGCCGGTGGGGGCGCCGACCTGGGTGAGCCCGAAGCCGTCCTTCATCGGCGGTGGGGCGGGGGCCTCGGCGGGCGCGGCGGGCGCGGCGGGCACGCCCAGCAGCAGGAGGCAGGCGGCCAGGGCGGCGACGGCCGTCCTGGCGTGCCGGAGCCGGGCGCGCGGGGGCCGTACGGGCGGGCGCCGGGCGGGCTGGGCTGGTGTCATGGGTCGTCCTTGGCCGTGAGGGTGCCGCTGTTCCCGGGGGGAACCGCTGGAACTGTCTGAGCACCGACAACTCTTGCGAGATCACCTCGCGGTCCGCCAGAGCGCCCTGCGGCGCACCTGGGCCACTGGCGCATGTGCGCCACCGGCGTGGGTAGCCTCCGACGGCCCGTCCGGGCGACACCGGCACAACGACAAGCCGACAAACCGACGAGCGGACGGGCCGACACAACGGCACAGCGCCGAGCTGACGAGCCGATACACCGACACACCGATACACCGATACACCGACACGATGACGGGGGACGTCGTGCACGACGTGCTGGATCCAGACTCCGAACGCGGCCGGATCTACCGCTGCCTGGTCGGCCGTCCGCAGGCGCGGGCGGCGGAGCTGGCGGCCGGGGTCGGCCTCGGCGAGGGCGTCGTCCTGGCCGTGCTCAGGGAACTCGCCGACGAGGGAGTCGTCGTGGCCTGCAACGGTGAGGGCCCGCGCGGCGACGGCCCGCGCGACGACCGTCACCGCGACGACGGTCACCGCGACGACGGTCACCGCGACGACGTTCACCGCGACCGCGCCTGGGAGGCGCTGCCGCCCGGCCGGGTGGTCGAGGCGGTGCTGCAGAGCGACGCCGTCCGGCAGGCCGCGGCGCGCCGGGCCGGGGCGGAACTGGAACGCCTCTACCGCTTCGCCCGGCGCGACGCCGGCACCTACGGCGCCCTGGAGGTGGTCGAGGACGCCGCCCAGGTACTGGCGGCCAGCCGGCGACTCCAGCTGGCCGCCCGCCACCAGGTGCGGGTCATCGATGTGCCGCCCTACTCCGGCAGTTCGGCCTACTACCTCGACCAGGAGGTGCTGCAGCGCCAGCGGATGGCCGCCGGGGTCGTCTACCGCTCGATCTACCACGGCTGCGCCTTCGACGACCCGGTCGCGGGCCCCAACATGGCGCGCATGATGGAGGCGGGGGAGCAGGCCCGCACGCTGGACGATCCGCCGCTCAAGCTGGCCCTGGGCGACGACGACCTGGCGATCGTCACGCTGGCGGCCGACGGGCGCCCGGGCGTCGTCTCGCTGCTGATCCGGCCCTCGGGCCTGCTGCGGGCGCTGGCCGCGGTGTTCGAGACGCTCTGGCGGCTGGCCGTCCCGGCGTCGGTGTCCGCCGCCGACCTGCAGATCGGCGAGCGGGACCGCCGCATCCTGACCCTGATGGCCAGCGGTGCCACGGACGACGCCATCGCCCGGCGGCTGGGGCTGGGGCGGCGCACGGTGGTGCGCCGGGTCTCGGCGCTGCTGGCCCAGCTGGGGGCCACCACGCGTTTCCAGGCGGGCGTGCAGGCGGCCCGGCGCGGTTGGCTGTGAGCCGTCCGTGCCGGGCCGGACCCCTGGGGGGTGGGGGTCAGGGAAAGGCGGTCAGCAGGTGCCCGCCGCGCGGTCGCGCACGACCAGGTCGGTGCGGCCGGGGGTGGAGTCCAGCCAGACCACCCGGGTGCCCTGGTCGGCGGCGGGCTGGTCCTGGCCGCCCCGGTCGCAGGAGAGGCGCTGCGGGGTGCCGCCGCCGGTCGGCAGCTGCCAGAGCTTGGGCAGTGCGGCGTTGGTCCAGCCGCCGGCGGGCTTGGTGCCCTCGACCTTGTAGGTGACGGCCTGGTCGGAGGCGGTGAGGCTGCCGCCGCGCGTCGGGGCGTTCGGCGAGTCGGCGGCCAGCACCTCGGTCACGCCGGAGCCGTCCAGGGCGCCGGAGCGGATGGAGGCGCGGGCGGTCGCGCCGTCGGGGGTGTCCAGCCACAGCAGCCGTCCGCCGGCGAGCCGGGCGGAGGAGGCGGTGCTCGCGGCGGCGCCGGGAGCGGCGTGCGCGGTGTACTGCGCGGTGACCTTGCCGGCGGCGATCGAGTAGACGGTCGGCGCGGTGACGTACTGCTGTCCGTCCTGCCAGGACTCGGTCCAGGCGAGGTAGCCGTCCTTGAGGGTGAGGTCGTCCGGGTGGTGCCCGTCGGCCAGCGGCAGTTCGACCGCGGGGGCCCCGTCGTGGGACAGCCGGATGCTGGTGCGGTGGGTGGTGAAGTCGTTCACGGTGAAGGCGATGTCGCCGCCGGAGACCTGGGGGCTGCCGGGCTCCGTCCCGTCGGCGAGGAACAGGCTGCGGACCGGGCCGGCGCCGGACAGCGGTGCGGCCAGCAGTTCGCGGCTGTGGTTCTGGGCGGTGGTGCCGATGGCCTTCCACACGGCGGTGGTGCCGTCGGTGGCGGGCCAGCTGTGGTAGCGGCCGTCGTCGGGGCTGAGCCGGACGGGGGCGCCGCGCCCGGTGGTGGAGCCGGTGTACAGCGCGGTGGTGTCGGGGCGGGTGCCGCCCGTGCCCTTGACCGGGTCGGGGGCGGGGGCCATCGCCACCCAGTGCCCGCCGCCGGCGGCCGGGGGCGCCATCGAGTAGGAGAGGTTGCGCGCCAGCGTGCGGCTGTCCATGCCGATCCGGCTCTCCCAGCCGGGCTTGATCCCGTGCGCGTCGAACGCGGCTGCCACGGTGCGCAGTTGGGCGTGGCTGAGGCCGAGGTCGCGGCCGGCCGCCAGGGCCGCGTTGCGCCCGGTCACGAAGTCGTCGAGCGGGGTGAGGTAGGCGGTGAGCGCCCGGTAGACCACCCGGTCGGCGGTGAGCGGGTCGAGGGTGCGCCGGACGTCCCACAGGGCGCCGCTGAAGATGGTGGCGTTGAGGTGCTGTCCGCCGTTGTCGACCGTGCCGCCGAGGTAGTCGTCCACGGTGGTGCGGTGGTCGTCCATCCGGCGGTCCGCGCAGGCCTGCGGGGTGCCGGTGCGGCACTTGCTCTCGCCGAGCAGCGCGGCCGCCGGGTCGTTCATGGACATGCCGCGGGCGGTGACCTCGATGGCGTTGCCGAAGTAGTCGGCGATGCCCTCGTTCATCGCGCCGGCCTGGCCCATGCCGGCCAGGTCGGCGGTGTTCGATATGACGCCGTGGGTCATCTCGTGCCCGGCGATGTCGAGGGCGGCGGAGAACGGGTAGTAGTTGGGGCCCCCGCTGCCGTAGACCATCTTCTTCCCGTCCCAGTACGCGTTGGCGTAGGGGGCGCCGTCCTGGGTCACGTTGACGACGGAGGTGATCGCGCCGCCCTTGCCGTCCAGGCCGTTGCGGCCGAACCGGTCGTGGTAGAAGTCGTACACGATACCGGCGTTGACGCTGGCGTCGGTGGCGCCGCTGGTGCCGGCGGAGGCCGGGAAGTCCGGGCCGGGGGAGTGGGCCGGGGGGAGGTCGGCGGGGATGCCGCCGCCGAAGTCCATCTCGTCCCGGCCGCCCGCGTCGTAGGTGGTGATGGCGGCGGGCCGGGTGAGGTCGGTGAGCTGGTAACTGCCGTCCGGCAGGCGGGCGATGTTCACCTTGGCGGAGTTGCCGTGGGCGTCCGGCGCGGTCCCGGTGGCGGGTTCGAGGCCGGCCGCGGCGCTCCCGTCGGCGGCGCTCCCGGCATTGCCGCCCGTCGGGAGCGGGGCGCGGGTGTCGTAGGCGAGGGCGACCACGCCGACGGTGGCGTCCACGAAGACCTCGCGGGCCGCCGGCGCCCCGGTCGCCGGGTCGGCGGCGTGCACGGTGAAGCGCTGGGCGAGCCGGCCGGCGCCGTCCGGCAGGACGACCAGGCCGTGGTCCTCGGCGGTGGCCGCGGCCCGGGCCTTCGGGTCCTGGACGGAGCCGAGCGCCAGATCCCGCAGGGCGGCGGCCGGGACGGTGGCGGTGGTCGGCACGGTCAGGCCGGTGAAGTACTTGCCGCCGACCGACTCGACGCGCTGCCCGGCGCCCTCGCCCGTCAGATGCACCAGGTACTGCGCGCCGAACACGGGCACGCCGTCGTGGCGCTGCTCGAACCTGACGGTGCGCCGGCCGTCGGCGGTGCTCTCGGATCCGACCTCGGCCAGCTCGCCGGGGTCGACGTGGTAGCGGTCGGCGTGGGCCGCGAGGTGGGCGCGGGCGGCGTCGGCGGGGCTGCCGACGGCCGGCTCGGCCAGGCCGGTGACCAGCTGTGGGGCGGCGGTGTCCTGACCGGCCACCAGGGAGGGCACCGGGTCGGGGGTGGCCGCGGGCCCGGCCAGGGCGGGCGGCGCGGCCAGGGCCAGCGCCACCACGGCGGTGGCGCCGATGCCGAGTGCTGTGGACGTGCGGGAACGACGGGGCACGGAGGTCCTCTCGCAGGGCCGAACGGTGGTCGCGGCGGGCCGGCCGCGCCGGACCACCGCGACGATCACGATAAGTCATCCAACGTCATATGTCGATAGACTTTCTATGTGCCCTCGGAGGGCCGGAACCCGACTCCCGCAACCGGCCCCGCAACCGGCCCGGAAACCCCAACCCGCCCCGCCCGGCGAGCGATTCGTTCAAGACGCCACCACACCCCCCGGCCGACACTGACCCGCATGACCGATCGCGCCTTCACCCCCGCCGCCGGCCGCCTCGGCCCCGTACGCCTCTACGACCCCATCGTCTCCCTCACCCGCGAACGCCTGTGGCGCAGCCTGCTCGCCATGCACGTGGCCCCCCGCCCCGACGACGTGATCCTCGACGTCGGCTGCGGCACCGGCTCACTGGCCGTCCTCCTCGGCCGCGTCGAACCCCGCGCCCGCGTCATCGGCGTCGACCCCGACCCCACCACCCTCGAAGTGGCCCGCCGCAAGGCCGCCGCCGCCGGAGTGACCCCCGAATGGCACATCGGCATGGGCGACGCCGTCGCCGACCTCGTGGGCGCCGAAACGGCCGACACCGTCGTCTCCAGCCTCGTCCTCCACCAGTGCCCCATCCCCATGAAACAGGCCGTCCTCGCCTCCATGCACACGGCGCTGCGCCCCGGCGGCAAGCTCGTCATCGCCGACTTCGGACGCCAGCGCACGGCCGCCATGCGCCTGGCGTTCCGCATCGTGCAACTGGCGGACGGCAAGGAGGACACCCAGCCCAACGCCGACGGCATCCTGCCCCGGCTGATCACCGAGGCCGGCTTCCACGGCGTGCGCGAGACCGAGACCGTCTCCACGCTCACCGGCTCGCTGTCGTTCTACGTCGCCCGCCGCGCGTAGGCCGCCCGTCGGGTTCCCCGTGCGACCGGTGACCACGGGTACGCCGGCGGGCTCGCGCCTCCTGCTCAGCCGGGCGTCGTGTACTTCACCCGCTCCTGGAGCGGGGTCAAACGCTCCGTCAGCCGGCGTGTCTCGATGCTCTCCACGCGGTCGGGCGGTTCGTCCTCGTCCCCGGCCCAGCACATGTAGATGTCGACCGTCCCGTGCGGGAGGGCCGCGGACACCAGCGCCGCCAGGAATTCCCGGGAGTGCTTCTGAGCGAGGAACTCCTCGCGCTCCTCGTCCCGCATCGCGTCGACGAGCGCCATCGCGTCGGCCGTGTCGGTGAACCCCTCCCACTCGAACCGGGAGCTGTTGAATCCGCAGCCGCAGCCCTCGTGCGAGCCGACGTAGGTCACGTGCGGTGAAGTGAAGCGGGCTCGAACGGGCGCGTCGGCGGCGATCTCGCGAACCCCGCAGTAGCAGGTCCCGAGCTGGGGACCGGCGGTGCAGGGGATTGGCAGCACGGGCTGTTCGGTTCCGATCCACACCATCAGACACATGCGGACGAGGCTACGCCGGGCCCGAGGCGCCCGCCCGGCCCGAGGCGCGCAGCACCGGGAGCACCGCGGACGGCGTCAGCCCCGTCATCTCCCGCATCTGCCGGCTGAAGTGCGCCTGGTCCGCGAAGCCGCCCGCCAGCGCCGCCTCGGCGAGCGTGCGCCCCTCGCCCAGCGCGTCGGCGGCGCGGGCCAGCCGCCGCCAGATCCGCCAGCGCGCCAGCGGCACCCCCAACTGCCGCCGCGCCAGCGCCCGCAGGCGCTGCGGCGACAGCCCCACCCGCGCCGCCAGCCCCGGCAGCGCGACCCGGTGGTCCGTCAGCGCCTCCATCGCCGCCCACAGCCGCACGTCCACCTCGGCCGACGGCAGCACCCCGGACGGACACAGGTCCTCCTCCACCAGGTCCCGCCACTGGGGTGCCACGGTGACACCGTCACCGCACCCCGCCCGCAGCCGGTCCGCGAACGCGCAGTGCGGATCGACGAAGAACGCCGACACCTCCCGGACCGGCGCCATCCGGTGCCACACCATCGGCGCCACCACCACCGCCGCACCCCGGTGGCGGACCCCGGCCCCGTCCACGATCGTCACCTCGCCGCCCGCCGCCGCGACGGCAACCTGGAACGCGGCGTGCCGATGTGACGTACTGTCCGCCAACGGCCCCCGGTACAGCGCGTACCCCGCGCCCACCACGAAGCGCCGCCCGATCCCCTCCCGCTGCCCCATCCGCCCGATGCTGCCAGAGCGCCGCACCCGCCACCCCGGATTCCGGCCACCCCCTAGCGCCGCAGGCCCACCTCGCGGGCCTTCCAGGCCAGGGCCATCGCGAACCGGACCGTGCCCACCAGCCCGGCCAGGGCGAGCGCGATCCACAGCGGGATCCCGAGCAGGCTCGGCCGGCCCGTGATCATCCGCTCGCCGGCGAGCCACACCCTGGTCTCGTGGCCGTCCGGATACAGCTTCCCGGTGGGCCGCTCCTCGCTGAACTCCCGGCCGCCGGCACTCCAGTGGTACGTGCAGCCGTAGATGTCGCGGCCCTGGTTCTGGTCGTCCAGCTCCCGGCCCGTCGTCCGGCAGCCCGTCACGGTGGCCGTGACGCCGGGCGGCTCGTGCAGCCTGGTCCGGACGGCGTAGGCGGCCTGCGCCGCCGCGAACACCGCGCCCAGGGCGAGCACCAGCAGCAGCACCAGCGCCACACAGGAGACGACGTAGTCGGTGGTGGAGACCCGACGCAGCAGCGGCAGCGAGGCACCGACGGCCGCCAGCAGCGCGACCCCGCACACCACCAGCCACCACCGCCGATCGCCCGGCAGATCCTGCGACCCCGCCCACACCACCGGCCCGGCCGCGCCCCCCAGCACCGCCACCCCCGCCACCACACCCACCGCACACCGCCGGTGCAGCGCCCCCCACTCCACGGAAGCCTCGCGCCCCACCCCGCCCCCTCTCCCCGCCGCCCACCCGCCCGACACCGCCACCCCCGAGGACGCCCCCACCCGATGTCACGGTTTCGGTCCGCGCCCGGTCTTCATCGGTGAACAGGGCGCGGCAGACACCCGCGCCCCCCGCTGCAGGAGAGGGACGAGCCATGGAAACCGTGACCGTGCGACGGGTCATCGCGGCGCCGATCGCCGAGGTGTTCGACTGGTGCGCCACGAGCACCAACTACACCCGCTCCCCGTTCGTGCTCAGGGCGCGCCTGGCCCGGCCCGGCGAGGGCGCGCCCTACGGGGTGGGCGCCGTGCGGCTGCACACCTGGCTGATCGGCTGGTTCAACGAGCGGATCACCGCCTACAACGCCCCGCACGGCTTCGACTACACCGTCGACCGCAGCTTCCCGCCGGCCCGGCACGAGTTCGGCCGGATGGCCTTCGAGGAGGTCCCCGAGGGCACCCTGGTCGTCTGGACGACCGGCTTCGCGCTCCCCATCCCCCTCGTCGGCGCGGCCTTCGCCCGCCGGGTCGGCAAGCCCGTCATCGCCCACGTCTTCGGCGCCATCCTGGCCGCCGCCGCCACCGACCTCGAAGCCGCCCCGAAGAAGCGCCCCTGACGCCGCGCCCCCCACGGCAGGAGCGGGACGGCTCAGGCCGGCGGGTTCGGCCGGTTCAGGCCGCGGTCGTAGGCGAAGATCACGGCCTGCACCCGGTCCCGGGCGCCGATCTTCGACAGCACCCGGCTGACGTGCGTCTTGACGGTCGACTCCGCGAGCACCAGGCGCTGCGCGATCTCGCCGTTGGTCCAGCCCCGGCCGACCGCGACCAGGATCTCGCGCTCGCGCTCGGTCAGGGCGTTCAGCCGCGGATCGTCCTCGGCGGCCGTGCCGGGCGGGCGCACGGGCAGGTGGTGGGCGTAGGCGTCCAGGAGGCGCCGGGTGATGGCGGGGGCGACGACGGCGTCGCCCTCGGAGACGGCGCGGATCCCGGCCAGGAGGTCCTCCGGGCGGGCGTCCTTGAGGAGGAAGCCGCTGGCGCCGGCGCGCAGCGCGGCGTGGGCGTACTCGTCGAGGTCGAAGGTGGTCAGGACGAGGATGCGTGAGCGCCCGCCGGTGGCGACGATGCGCCGGGTGGCCTCGATGCCGTCCATGCCGGGCATCCGGATGTCCATCAGGACGACGTCGGGCCGCAGGTCGGCCGCCAGGCGCACGGCCTCGGCGCCGTGCGCGGCCTCGCCGACGACCTCCGTGCCGGGCTGGCTCTCCAGCAGCATCCGGAAGCCGTACCGCTGGAGCGGCTGGTCGTCGACGATGAGGACCGTGGTCACGTCAGGCCGCCTGTCGGGTCGGGGTCGGGGGTGAAGGCGCCGAGGCCGCCAGGGCCGCCGGGTCCGTCGGGTCCATCGGGGGTGAGGTCGAGGACGGCCTCCACGGTCCATCCTGCCCCGGGCCCGGGCCCGGCGGTGACGGTGCCCCCGTACAGGGCCGCGCGTTCGCGCATGCCCGTGAGCCCGTGCCCCTCCTCGCCTGCCGCACCGCCGCGCACCGCCCCGCCGGGCGGACCGCCGTCCCGCACCCGCACCCGCAGGCGGCCGCCCTCGGCGGCCAGCGTCACGTGCGCCCGAGTGTCGGGCCCGGCGTGCTTGAGGGTGTTGGTGAGCGCCTCCTGGACGATCCGGTACGCCATCAGCTGCACCCCGCGGTCCAGCCGCTCCACCTCGCCGCGCGCGGTGTACACGACCTGCGGCCCGGCGGCCCGGATGCGCGCGCACAGTCCGTCGAGGTCGGCGATGCCCGGCTGCGGCGTGAACTCGGGGCCCTGCTCGCCCTGGTCGCGCAGGACACCGAGCATGCGCCGCAGCTCGCCCAGCGCCTGGCGGCTGGTCTCCCCGATCAGCAGCAGCGCCTCCCGGCCCCGCTCGGGGGAGGCCTCGGTCGCGTACGCGCCGCCGTCCGCCAGGGTGATGATCACGGACAGGTTGTGGCCGATGATGTCGTGCATCTCCCGGGCCACCCGGGTGCGCTCGGTGGCGGTGGCCAGCCGACTGCGCTGGTCGCGCTCGACCTCCAGACGCGCCGCCCGCTCGCGCAGCCCGGCGAGCTGGGCCCGGCGGATGCGCACCGCGATGCCGACGGCCACCGCCGCCGTCGCCGCGCTGAACAGGAAGAACAGTGCGTCCCCGACCGGCAGCCCGCCGGACAGCTCCACCGCGACCAGGGCCGACGCGCCGGCCATCGCCGCGCACGCCCACGCCAGGTGCCGCAGGCTCCCGTGCAGGGCCAGGCTGTAGAGGGCGACGAGCAGCGCGACGTCCGCGCGCAGCGCCACCCCCAGGGACCACTGCAGGACGAACACGGCCGCGACCGCCGCGAACGCCGTCGCCGGTCGCCGTCGGCGCCACAGCAGCGGTAGCAGCAGCCCCGCCTGCAAGGCCAGCAGCGCCGCCAGCGGCGGGCGGGCGAAGACGATCCGGTGCTCGCGCGCCCGCTCCCCGCCGTCGTGGAAGGGCAGCAGGTCCGGCAGGCAGAACAGCAGGAAGACCGCGGCCACCACCGCGGTGTCCAGCACCCACGGGTGGTCGCGGTCCGCTTGCCGCGCCCGCTGCCCCAGCCGGGCCAGGCGCGCGAACACCGGGTACCCCGACAGCGGGTCGCCCCCCGCCCCCGCGGCGGTGTCGTGCTCGCTCACGGCGTCACCTTCGTCCAGCTCGTCCGGAACGGTCGTCACCTTCGTCCAGCCCATCCGCAAACGGTCGTCACCTTCGTCCAGCTCACCCCGGAACGGATACGGATACGAAACGGGCCCGGTGCGGCACCCGACTCGAACGGGCACCGCACCGGGACGTCCACGCAGTCTCCCAGCCCTCAGGCGTCGCTGCGCATCAGCCGCACGGCCGCGCCCGCCAGGGCGAGCACCGTCCACAGCAGGAAGACCGCCAGCCCCGCGGCGGGCGACAGCGTGGCCGCGTCGTGGTGCAGGGCGAACATCGCCTGGCCCGCGTTGCTGGGCAGGTACGGGCTGATGTGGTCCTGCCAGGACGAGGGCAGCAGCGAGATCAGGCCGGGGACCAGCATCAGCGAGGCCACCAGCACCGAGATGCCGCCCGCCACCGACCGCAGCAGCGCGCCCAGCGCGACACCGATCACGCCCGCCAGGGCGAGGTAGAGCCCGGCCCCCAGCAGGCCGCGCAGGACGCCGGCGTCGGAGAACGTCATCGCCGCGCGGGTACCGGAGAGGATGCCGCTGTCGGCCGCGAAGGCGACGAACACCCCGACGGTGCCCAGCAGCAGCACCACCACGCCGTACACCGCCGCCTTGGACCACAGCACCGGCAGCCGGCGCGGCACCGCGGCCAGGGTGGAGCGGATCATGCCGGTGGAGTACTCGCCCGCGGCGACCAGCACGCCCAGGACGCCGAACGCCAGCTGCGCGAAGTTGGTGCCGAACAGCGACAGGCTCAGGGCACTGGCGTCGGCGAAGTCCCCCCGGTCCATCGGGCGCCCCGAGGTGATCCTCGACTTGAACTGGAATGCGGCGATCAACCCGAACGCGACCAGGAACAGCAGGCCCAGGCCCAGCGTGATCCAGGTCGAGCGCAGCGACCACAGCTTGGCCCACTCCGAGCGCAGCACGCGCACGGGCGTCACCCGGTAGGCGGGGCGCGCGGGCCGCCGGTCGGCGGCCGCGGACGGCTGGCTCGGTGCGATGGTGCTCATGCCGCGCTCCTCGGGGACTCGGCGCCGGCACCCGCACTGGCGGCGGGCCCGGTCGCGGTGGTGGTGCCGTGGTACTCCACGGCGTCCCTGGTCAGCTCCATGAACGCCTCCTCCAGGGAGACCGTGCGGGTGGTGAGCTCGAACAGCGCGATGCCCTGCTCGGCGGCCCGCAGGCCGATCTCCCGCGCGGCCAGGCCGGTGACGAGGAGCTCCTCCGAACCGGAACGGCCGGTGACCTCCACCCCGGGCCCGGCCAGCGCCGTGCGCAGCCGGGCCGGATCGGCGCTGGCCACCTTCACCACGTCGCCGCCGGCCTGGCGGACCAGGTCCTGCACGGTGGTGTCGGCCAGCAGCCGGCCCCGCCCGACGATGATCAGGTGGTCGGCGACCAGCGCGACCTCACTCATCAGGTGCGAGGACACGAAGACGGTGCGGCCCTCGGCGGCCAGCGAGGTGAGGAGGTTGCGGATCCACAGCACGCCCTCCGGGTCGAGACCGTTGACCGGCTCGTCCAGCATCACCGTCGCCGGGTCGCCCAGCAGCGCCGCCGCGATCCCCAGCCGCTGGCCCATGCCCAGCGAGAACGCCCCGGCACGCTTCCTCGCCACCGACTGCAGCCCCGTCAGCTCGACGACCTCCTCCACCCGCGAGCGCGGGATGCCGTGGGTGTGCGCCTGGGCCATGAGGTGGTTGAACGCGGAGCGCCCCGGGTGGATCGACTTGGCCTCCAGCAGCGCCCCGACCTCCTGCAACGGCGCCGCGTGCGCGGCGTAACGGCGCCCGTTGACGCGCACCGAGCCGCTGGTGGGCGCGTCCAGCCCGACGATCATCCGCATGGTGGTGGACTTCCCGGCGCCGTTGGGCCCGAGGAAGCCGGTGACCGTGCCGGGCTTGACCATGAAGTCGAGCCGGTCGACGGCGGTCTTCTCCCCGTACCGCTTCGTCAGCTGGTGCGCCTCGATCATCGCTCACCCCTACGCTCCGGGGCCGGACCGTCCCGGCCTCCCTCACACTCCACGCTAGGCGCGGCGCCGGCGCGATCCGTGGTACCCCGGACCGATCATCGGAGGGGGCACGGTACCCCGGTACCACGCCAGGACCGCCTGTTGCGGTTACATCACGACGTGTCCGATTCATCGAGTATTGGACCGGAGTGCGGCGATTAACTTTGTTGGCAGTGATGCGAACGGTCTCTCATAATGCCTGCTGAGACGCGTGATGGACGGTCCGGAGAACCGCCGGGGGAGCGGTTTGCGAGGAAGTCCGTGCGCGAGATCCCACATTTTCCCGGGGGAGTTCCTTGTCCGCGCCCGAAAACGAAACAGCCGCCGTTCCGGAGCAGCCCGACGCCGCGCCGGAACCGGCCGCCGTACCGCAGCACCCCGCCGTACCGCAGCACCCCGCTGCGCCACAGCACCCCGTCGTACCGCAGCACCCCGTCGTACCGCAGCCCGACGCTGCGCCGCAGCACGCCGCCGCACCCGAACCGGCCGCGCGCCGGCTGCCGCGCGCCGTCGGTGTCGCGCTGGCCACCGCCGGCCTGCTCGCCGTCACGGCGACCAGCGCCGCGGTGACCGTCGCCGTCGGCAGGCCGGACACCCGCCCGGCCGCCGCCGCCGCACCCGCGCCGGCCACCACCACCGCCTCCAGTCCGAGCCCGACGGCCTCCGCCACCCCGCTACCGGTGCCGACGCCCACCGCCGCCCCGACCACCCCCAAGCCGGCCAGCACCGTCAAGGGGACCGTCAACGGCGGCAAGCACGAGGGCGACCTGCGCTACTTCCTGCTCCCGATCCCGGACGGAGGCGAGTCGTACGGGCCCGCGGACGGGATGACCATGACCAACGACGACGTCGCCGACCTGTTCGGCAAGCAGGACGGCATCATGGACATCCTCGGCTCGTACGGCTACCAGTCGGGCGCCACCCGGATGTACCGGACGGCCGACGGCAAGGCCGAGGTCACCGTCACCCTGCTGCGCTTCGGCTCCACCTCGATGGCGCGCGAGTTCGTCCAGGGATACACCCTCAAGTCGCAGGACCCGATCGACATCGACGGCGACCCGAACGCCCACGGCTACCTGCACAAGCCCAAGCAGCAGGCGTACACCGGCTCGATGACCGGCATCTCCAGCCAGGGCGACGTCCAGTACACGATCGACGTCGAGGTGAAGGGGACACCGGACAAGGCGCTGCTGAGCGGGCTGATGAAGCGCCAGCGCGAGTGGCTCGCCTCCGGCGGCTGAACGCAGCTGAACGCGGTTGAACGCGGTTGAACCCGCGCCGCCGCCCGTCCCGACGCCGTCCTTCCCACCCTCCTCTGGAGCCACCCCGTGACCACCGAACCCGCGCTGCCCCCGCCCGGCACCGCGCCGGCGCCCGCCTCCCCGCCGCAGCCCCACACCGCGCCCACCGAATCGCCCGCCACCGAATCGCCTGCCGCCGAACCGCCTGTCGCTGAACTGCCTTTCTCCGCACCGCAGTTCACCACTGAAATGCCGTCCGGCGCGCCGGCTCCCGAGCTCCTGCCGCCCGCCCCCGAGCGGGCGCCCCGCGCCCCGCGCCGCCCGCGCCCGGTGCTGCTGGCGGTGTCCGGCCTGGTGCTGGGCACCCTGGCCGGCGGCGGCGTCGGCTACGCCGTCCAGGCCCAGCGCCCGCCGACGCCGCTGCCGCCGATCCAGGTCGCGCGCCCGTCCTACCCGGCCGCGGTGGTCGACCCGACCGCCTTCGCCGCCCAGCAGCCCAAACCGCTGGCCATCGACGGCGACCTGCTCAAACTGCTGATCGGTGCCCCGGACGGCAGCGCCGCCTGGGGAGAATTCCCGGACAAGCCGAGCTGGGTGTCGGTCGGCGAGCTCGCCGAGCACAGCGACAGCGCGGTCCGCGACTTCAAGGACCTGAACTCCCGGGGCTTCCGGCGCGCGGCCGAGGTGGACTGGAAGAAGGGCGACACCAGGTACCGCGTGTCGCTGGTCCAGTACGCGCCGGACCGCGCCAACGAAGCCGCCACGCACGCCGTCGGCACCACCCGCAACCTGAAGCCGTTCGCCGACGGCGCCAACGGCGGCTACCGGGTGGACGAGGCACCCAGGTACTGGGCCGACAGCGCCGATCGGTACTACTACGGCCAGGCCGTAGCCCAGCGCGGCACGGTGGCGATGGTGGTGGAGGTCTTCGACCCCAAGCCGGTGAACCCCGATGTCGTGAAGGACCTCGCCAAGCAGCAATGGGAGCGGCTGGTATGACCGACAACAGCATGACCGGGACCCCGGCCGCCACGCCGGCGCCGACCGCCCCCGAGGCGGCCCCGGCCGCCGTCGAACAGTCCGCCGCCGAGCAGCAGTTCGCCGCCGATCCCGCCGCGCCGACCGCCGCCGATCCCGCCGCGCCGACCGCCGCCGATCCCGCCGCCCCGCGCCCCGCCTCCCGCCGCCTGCTGCGCGCGGGCGCCGCGACGGCAGCGGCGGCGCTGGCCGGGGTGGCCATCGGCGTCGGCATCATCAAGACCCAGTACGACGACCCCGCCCCGGCCGTCGCCGCCGGGCCGTCCGCCGCGCCCGTCCCGACCGCGACCGCCACGCCGTTCGGCGCCAAGTCCAACGGCAACCACTTCGGTTCGCTGCGCGACCTGCTGCTGCCCGTCCCGGCCGGCTACGAACCCGGCCCGGACGAGGGCGGCTACGGCAACGACACCGAACTCGGCGCCGAGTTCCTGTCCGCCGAACTGGACGACGAACTCCAGCAGATCCCCAAGGACAAGCGCGACAAGCTCCGCTCCTACTGGGAGGGCCTGCACGTCAAGGCCACCGGCGTGCGGACGTACCGGACCAGCGAGGACGACCTGGTGGTCGGCCTGAAGCTGCGCCAGTTCAACCAGCAGGAAGTGCAGAAGCTCAACGAGTACACCGCGGTCTTCACCGGCGACACCGGCCTGTTCCGGATCGGCCCGGAGATCCCGGGCCACCCCGAGGCGCACTGCTACCTGATGCCGGCGCCGCCGTCCGCGCCGATCGACTACCTGGAGTGCTCGGCCGCCGAGGGCGACCTCCTGGTGGTCATGAACGTCGAGGGCGTGGCACCGCTGCCCAAGGACCGGATCGTCGCCCTCTTCACCCTGCAGCTCGACCGCCTCGCCCGCCCGGGAGCGTCCGCATGACCGACCACGCAACCCCGCACGAACCCGCCGCCCCCGCCGAGACCCCCGCCGAGACCCCCGCTGAGGCCGCCGTCGAGACCCCCGCGGGCACCTTCGCCGAGTTCCCCGCCGCTCCCGCCGCGGAGACCCCCGAGGAGCACGAGGCCCGCCTCGCCCGGCGCAGCGCCCGCCGCAGGGCGGCCGCGCGCTGGGCCACCGCCACCCTGGTGTTCGCCCTCGCGGGCACCGGCGCCGCGCTGGCCGTCACCGCCCCCGAGCGCACCGACCTGCCCGGCCTGGCCACCCCGGGCGACGGCCGCTACACCTTCCCGCCGCTGACGCTGCCGCCGCTGCCCTCCGGCAGCAGCACGCCGGACCGTACGGGCGGCAAGAACGCCCTGCACGCCGCGGACCTGCGCTACCTGCTGCTGCCCGCCCCCAAGGAGGCCGGCGGCAGCCTCACCCCGGCGCTCTACCCGGTTCCCACCGCCTCGGCCACCGGCACCCCGTCGGCGAGCGCGACCCCGAGCCCGACCGCCTCCGCCTCCGCCTCGGCGTCGGCGTCGGCGTCGGCGGGCGCGAGCCCGTCCACGGCCCCCGCCGGCCAGGCTCCGGCCGACTGGGTCACCTGCGACGCGATCCTCGCCGAGCAGCGCGACCCGGCCGAGCTCCGCGCGCTGCTCCTGCAGGACGCCTGCCGGGCGGCCACCGTCCGGGAGTGGACGGCCTCCGACGGCACCCGCACCCAGATCCGGCTGCTGCGCTTCGGCGCCTCCTTCGAGTCCTGGAACGTCTTCTCCTCCCTGCGCTCCGACGCCAAGCCCAATGCCCTGCCCGGCGCGAAGAGCACCTCCCACAGCGCCTGGGACACCGTCGAGGGCGTCCACCTGGACGCCCAGGAGAGCTCGGCGAAGGGCGCCAAGGGCACCCCGAACGCCCGCATCGCCTACCTCTGCGCCTCCGACCTCGTCGCCGTCGTCACCATGACCAACCCCGACGGCGTCCCGGACGCGGCCTTCCGCCAGGTGGTCACCCTCCAGTCCGACCTCCTCGCCTGACACCGGCCCCAGGGCCCGCCGCCCCCGGGCCCGCCGCCCGCACGCCCCTCACGCCGTCAGCCGGGCGGCGGCGGGCAGGTGGTCGCTGGAGGTGGCGGGCAGGGTCCAGGCGGCGGTGGCGGGCAGGCCCCGGGTCATGACGTGATCGATCCGGGCCAGCGGGAAGACCGCCGGCCAGGTGAACCCGAAGCCGCCGCCCGCGCTGTCCTGCGCGGAGCTCAGCCGGCTGGCGACCGGGGTGAGCGCGTGGTCCCCGGCGGCAGTGTTGAGGTCGCCCAGCAGCAGCACCCGGTGCAGGGGCTCCTCGTCCAGCGCGGCGCCGAGCGCGGCGAGGTTGCGGTCGCGGTGAGCGGTGGCGAAGCCGGTGACGTTGAGCCGGACGGAGGCGAGATGGACCACGTACACGGCCAACGGCCCACCAGGGGCCTGGACTTCGGCCCGCAGTGAGCGGCTCCAGCCCGGGTCGATGGTCAGCCGCCGTGCGTCGGTCACCGGGTAGCGGCTCCACAGCGCGACGGTGCCGATCCGCGTGCGGTGCGGCAGTTCGGCGTCCAGCACGCGCTGGTAGACGGGCAGCGCGGCGTCGGTGACCTCCTCCAGGGCGACCAGGTCGGGGCTGGCGGCGAGCAGCGCCCGGGCCGTGCCGGCGGGGTCCGGGTTCTGCGCGCTCACGTTGTGGGTGACCACGGTCAGGCCCGCACCGCCGGCCGGGCCCGCACCGCCCCCCGGCGGCGGGCCGCCGCCGGCGAGCACCGGCCCGAGCACGACGGCCCACACCGCGGCCAGCACCACCGCGGCGCACGCCGGCACCGGCGCTCGCCGCAGCGCGGCGGCGAGCAGGACGGCGGGCACCACGACACCGGCCCAGGGCAGGGCGCTCTCCCACAGGCTCCCCAGCTGGACGCCCAGGCTCGGCACCCGCCGGTGACCGGCCAGGGCGAGAGCGGTCAGCAGGGCCACGGCGGCGGCCACACGGCCGCGCCGCCAGCGCCCGACCGGCGGGCGCCGCTGCCGCCGCCGGCCGCCCGGGAGGGAGACACCCGCCGAGGCGCCCCCCACCGTCCCCTGTCCCGCCCCCGCCACCGCTCCCGGCCTTGAGACCGCCCCCGCCCCCGGCGCGAGCCCCTCCTGCGATCGGATCATGAACGCCCCCTACCCGGCCGCGTCGGGCAACTGGGCCGGACAGGTCCCGCCAGGGCTGGTCAGCAGCTCGAAGTGCCAGATCTCGTTGGCGTACACCTGGCAGAGCCCGTACCGCGCGCCGTGCTGGATCAGCCAGTAGTCGGCATTGGTCGGACCGATGTCGATCGCCTTGCCCGAGACGTGCGCCGACTTCTCCGGCGTGTTCACGAACTGCCTGGCCCGCTCCAGGCTCCCGTACCTGGCCACCCCCTTGTCGAGCAGCCGCTGCTGGTACTCCTTGCTGCGCCAGCCCGAGGTGACGGTCATCTCGATGCCCTGGGCGCGCGCGTCCCGGGCGGCCTGCTGGACGGCTGCCAGCAGCGGTCCGTCCAGGTTGCCCACCGCCGGCGCCCCGGTGTCGAACGGGGTCAGCTTCGTGCCGTCGGGAATGTCGCCGTCCGCCCCCGCCGAGGAACCGGACCCCGGAGCGAGGGAGGAGGAGAACGGCGCGACGGTGGCCGCCAGGGTCCGCAGCGCCGCCTCGGTCGCCGGCGGATCGGCGGCCGCGCAGGCGCCGGCCAGCGCCAGCACCACCACCGCCCCGGTGCCCACGGCCACCGCCCGCCGGCCGCCCCCCACCGGCCGCCACCGCGTCGCCTCCTGGCGCGTCGTCCCGTCCATCCCTGCCTCCCGGCGCTCGTCACTTCGCCGCGACGGGGAAACCCGGCGGCCACACCATGGGAGGAAAAGCGGTGTTACCAGGACGTCTGCACTAGCCGATACGTTTTCGATAGGCCCGTTCGTGTCCAATGGACGGCAACGGCAACGGCAACGGCAACGACAGCAAGAGCGGGACGGGAGAACAGCGCGTGCGGGTCCTGGTGGTGGAGGACGAGATCTACCTCGCCGAGGCGGTCCAGGCGGGCCTGCGCCTGGAGGCGATCGCCTGCGACATCGTCACGGACGGCGACGCCGCCCTCGAACGCCTCGCCGTCCACACCTACGACGTCGTCGTCCTGGACCGCGACATCCCCGGCACCCACGGCGACGACGTCTGCCGCACCATCGTCGAGCACCGCCTGGGCTGCCGCGTCCTCATGCTCACCGCCGCCGCCCGCCTCAACGAGAAGGTCGCCGGCTTCGAACTCGGCGCCGACGACTACCTGACCAAACCCTTCGACCTCGCCGAACTCGTCGTCCGGCTGCGCTCCCTGGCCCGCCGCCCCGCCCAGGCCGCGCCCCCCGTCCTCGAATACGCCGGACTGCGCCTGGACCCCTTCCGCCGCGAGGTCTACCGCGACGGCCGCTACGTCGCCCTCTCCCGTAAGCAGTTCGCCGTCCTGGAGGTCCTGATGACCGCACGCGGCGGCGTCATCAGCGCAGAGAACCTCCTCGAACGCGCCTGGGACGAGAACGCCGACCCGTTCACCAACGCCGTCCGCATCACCATCTCCGGCCTGCGCAAACGACTCGGTGAACCCTGGGTGATCCAGACCGTGCCCGGCGTCGGCTACCGCCTCACCGACGGCACCCCCACGTGAGCGCCCCGCCCCGCACCCGCCCCGCGCCGCGACCGCGCCGCCTGACCGCCCGCCTGCGACTCACCCTCAGCTACACCCTCTTCGCCGTCATCACCGGCACCCTCTGCCTGGCCGTCGTCTACGTCGGCATGCGCTACATCCCCAACTACCCGCTCACCTCCTCCAACCCCCGCGACCGCCTCTCCGCCCCCTCCCGCCAGGAGATCCTCCGCTCCCTGCTCACCATCTCCGGCTACGCCCTGGCCCTGCTCACCGCCGTCGGCACGATCGGCGGCTGGTTCATCGCCGGCCGCGTCCTGCGGCCCCTCCAGGACATCACCAGGGCCGCCCACCGCGCCGCGAGCGGAGCACTCGAACACCGCATCGCCCTCGCCGGCCCCCGCGACGAGTTCACCGACCTCTCCGACGCCTTCGACGAGATGCTCGAACGCCTCCAGCGTTCCTTCGACGCCCAGCAGCGCTTCGCCGCCAACGCCTCCCACGAACTGCGCACCCCCCTGGCCATCACCCGCACCATGCTCCAGGTCGCCGCCGCCGACCCGGCCCGCCAGGACTGGACCACCCTCGTCGCCCGGCTCCAGGACACCAACCAGCGCGGCATCGAGATCAGCGAAGCCCTCCTCCAACTCGCCGACCTCGGCCACACCGCCCCCGAACTCGAACCCCTCGACCTGGCCCGCACCACCCGCGACGCCCTCGCCGCCGTCCAGGAGGAGGCCGCCGCCCTGGGCGTCACCGTCACCACCGACTGCCGGCCCGCCCCCGCCACCGGCAACCCGGTCCTGCTGCGCCAGGCCGCCGTCAACCTGCTGCAGAACGCGCTGCGCCACAACCTGCCGACCGGGGGATCCGTCACCGTCACCACCGGGGCCGATCCGGACCGCCCCGGCCGGGTCCGGCTCGCCGTCACCAACACCGGCCCCCGCCTGGCCCCCGAGACCGTCCCCACCCTCACCGAGCCCTTCCTGCGGGGTCGCGGCCGCACCGCCCAGTCCGACCCCGCCCGCCGCGGTCACGGCCTCGGCCTGGCCATCGTCGTGGCCGTCACCGACGCCCACCACGGCGACCTCGGCCTCGCCCCCGCCCCCGGCGGCGGCCTGCACGCCACCCTCAGCCTCCCCGCCCGCTGAGCCCGGCCGCCGTCCCGCCGAGCCCCGGCCTCACCCCGTCGGCTGCCCGGGCCGGCCCGGCACCCACAGCGGCGCCGGGCCGCCGAGCGCCATGTACCGGGCCGCGTCCTCCTCCAGCCACCCGTCCACCCGGCCCGGATCGCCGCCGCACGACTCCACCAGCGCGGCGGCCGCGATCCGGGCACAGGCCAGCATCAGCGCCAGGGTGTCCCGGCGGCGGTGCCGCTCCCGGACGTACGCCTCGCCCCGCTCGTCGATACGCCGGCCGTGCGCCTCCCGGCCCTCAGCCTCCCGGCCGTGCGCCTCCCGGCCGGCCGCCGAAGCGCCCCCGCCCCCGTCCCCCTCGCCGGCGGTGACCGCCTGGACGCCGTGCCACACCAGGGCGAGCGCGGCCGGTTCGGCCGGGTGCGTCACCTCCGCCCGGCCCGCCTGCTCACGGGCCTCCGCCGACCGCCGGCCCAGCCACTCCAGCACCGCCGGCACATCCCCCTCGCGGGCCTGGAGCACCAGCTCCGCCGCCCGGTACGCGAGCGCCCGCAGGACCTCCCCGGCCGGCACCCGCAGCCCCGGCACCGGCGGCTCGCCGAACGCCAGCCAGGCGTCCGCGAACGACGCCGCCCGCATCCGCCCCAGCCACGCCGGAGCCCCGGCCGCGTCGCCCACCCACTCCTGCGCACCCAGCCGGACCAGGCCCGCCGCGGCAAGCCGCGCCGCGTCCCCGTCCAGCCCGCACAGCCGTCCACCCCTCACCGCGCACCCCCGTCAGCGCCCTCAATCCCGTGACGGGCACATCCCACCACACCAGGACGCAAGCGAACTAGACAGGGACCCGACAAAAATTTCCGACGCCGCCCAGCCGCCGCCCAGCCCAGGACCAGCGGCAACCGCCCCGCCAGAGCGCCCAGCGCGGCCCGCTGCGCACCGGTGGGGGCGCGCCGTCCCGTCCCGACCAGCAGTGCGTCCCGGTCGGAGAACGACGCGGGGAACGCGGCCCCGGCGATCCCCTCCAGCAGCGCGCGCGAGCGCCGCAGCCCCTGCGCCGGCGGCCCCGGTACCCCGGGCAGGAACGCGGCCAGGCCGAGATGGTGCAGCGTCCACTCCAGGACGTACGCGTCGAGGTAGTCGCCCGCCGTGAGCACCTGTCCGCGCGTACCGACCCGCGGCGCCGGACCGGCGAGCCCGGCGACCGCCGCCCGCAACGCCGTCCGACACCGCGTGAAGTCCTCCGTCCCCGCGAACTGCCCGCCCGCACCCCCGGGCCCGGCGGACCGGGGGTGTGATGCTGTCCCCGGCCGCCACCCAGGTCGTCGCACCGTTCGACAGTTCGGCCATGTGGCCGCCCCCCGCTGACGGTTCGCCCTGTGCCGCGGTCCCCGCCGCGGTGCCCGAAGAGCTGGTCACGGGTGTGCGGGGCCGGCGGGCCTCCACGGCGAACCGGGCCGCCGGAACCGCGGGGCCCCCGTCCGCCCGTACCGGGGCGCCGCTACGCGAGGTGGTACTGCACGGGGGTGGAGACCCGGGCGCCGAGTTCGGCGGCGGCGCGGCGCGCCCAGTACGGGTCGCGCAGCAGTTCGCGGCCGAGCAGGACGGCGTCGGCCCTGCCGGCGGCGAGGATGTCCTGGGCCTGGACGGGGTCGGTGATCAGGCCCACGGCCGCCACGGGCATGCCGGCCCCGCTGCGCACGGCCTCGGCGAAGGGCACCTGGTAGCCGGGTCCGGCGTGGATCGTGGCGTCGGGGACGAGGCCTCCGGTGGAGACGTCCATCAGGTCCACGCCGTGGGCCAGGAGTTCCTTGGCGAGGCGGACGGTGTCCTGCGAGGTCCACCCGGTGCGGCCGTCCCGCGGGTTCTCGGTGAGCCAGTCGGTCGCGGAGACGCGGAAGAGGACGGGCAGGTCCTCGGGCCACGCCGAGCGGACGGCGTCGACGACCTCCAGGGCGAAGCGGATGCGGCCCTCGAAGGAGCCGCCGTAGGCGTCGGTGCGGTGGTTGCTGTGGGGGGAGAGGAACTGGTGGATCAGGTAGCCGTGGGCGCCGTGGATCTCGACGGCCCGGAAGCCGGCGTCGAGCGCGCGCCGGGCGGCGTCGGCGAACTGCCGGACGATCCCGCGGATCTGCTCCTCGGTGAGTTCGTCGGGCCTGGTCCGGGTGGGGGCGAAGGGGAGGGCGCTGGGGGCGAGCGGCGTCCATCCGTGGGCTTCGTCCGGGGCGAGGGCGCGGCCGCGGTCGATCCAGGTGCGCTCGGTGGACGCCTTGCGGCCGGCGTGGGCGAGCTGGAGGGCCGGCACGGTGCCCTGTGCCGTCAGGAAGGAGGTGATCCGCCGGAAGGCCGCGACCTGGGTGTCGTTCCAGATCCCGAGGTCGTAGGGGGTGATGCGGCCTTCGGGGCTGACGGCGGTGGCCTCCATGATGATCATCCCCGTGCCGCCGGTGGCGCGTGCCGCGACGTGGGCGAAGTGCCAGTCCGTCGGGGCTCCGGCCTCGTCGCCGTCCGGAGCGGCGCTGTACTGGCACATCGCCGCCATCCAGACGCGGTTGGGGACGGTCAGGGTCCTCAGGGTGTAGGGGGTGAAGAGGGTGGTGCTCATGGGCGGACTCCTGTCGGCGGAGGCGGGGCCGGGGGAAACCTTCTCGAATGATTGCAAGTGCACTTTGTGTGACACTACAATAGTTGTGCACGCTGATTACTTGCAAGCGCTGGCCATTTCATCCGGTGTCGCCACCTGCCGGCGGACCCGCTCCCGCGCGATCCTGGTCCCCACGGCCGTCGGCGCTGCGCCGCCCGTGTCCACCGTCCGGGCGGCGGATCCGACCATGCGTCACCAGGAGGTCCGATGAAGATCCCCGGTCCCGACCCCCGGCCGGACGGCGGGGTCGGCGCCATCGCGCAGGCCGGCGGGCTGCACGCCTACCAGCTGTGGCTGCACGCCGAGTACGGCCCCGTGGCGCGGTTCCAGCTGCCCGGCGCCGAGACGGCCGTGTCGGTCGCCGACCCGGTGCTGCTGGAGGCCACCGCACACCTGGACCGCCGCCCCGAGCGCCTGTTCTCCTTCCTGGACCCGCTGTTCGAGGCCGGCAACCTGCAAGTGCTCCCGGCGGACGAACACGCCCCGTGGCGCCGCACCCTGCTCTCGGTCCTGGCCGGCCGCCCCTCGCACGAGCAGGCCTTCGACCGCTTCACCGCGCTCGCCACCGGCCTCGCGGACCGCTGGGCCGCGCGGGGCGCGCGGGGCGAGGCCATCGCGCTGCAGCAGGACCTGACCGCCCTGTCCCTGCGGATGATCTGCGCGTACGCCCTGGGCGGCGAGGTGGAGGGCCCGGACGTCGTCGCCGCCGCCTTCGAGGAGGTGCTCGCCGACTACCTGGAACGGCTCTACCAGGTGCCCCCCGCCGTCGACCCGCAGGAGCGCGCCGAGCGGACCGCGCGGGCGCTCGCCCTCCTGCGTGCGACGGTCGACCGGGTGATCGCGGCCCACCGCGACGGCGGCCGCGCCGACCGCAGCGACCTGGTCGGCGCACTGGTCGAGGCCGGCGAGCGCCCCGCCCGGATCCGCGACACCGTCCTCGCGGCGATGCTCGCCGCCCACCACACCACCGGTGTGGCCGTCTCCTGGACCCTGCACCTGCTGGGCCGCCACCCGGGGGCGGCCGAACGCGTCACCGGGGAACTGGACCGCGTGCTCGGCGACCGCGCGGCCCCCGGGTACGCCGACCTGCGGCGCCTGCCGTACCTGCGGACGGTTCTTCAGGAGTCGATGCGCCTCTACCCGCCCGGCCCGTACGGCGCGCGCCAGACCACCCAGGCGCTCACCCTCGGCGCGTACGAGGTCCCGGCCGGGGCGGTGGTCTTCTACCCGTTCTGGGCCGTCCACCTGAACCCCGACCACTGGCCCGAGCCCGAACGGTTCCGCCCCGAGCGCTTCACCCCGGAGCAGGCGGCCGGACGCGCGCGGCTGGCCTGGGTCCCCTTCGGGTTCGGCCCGCGCAGCTGCGAGGGCGCCGCCCTGGCCATGGTCGAGTGCGAACTGCTGCTGGCCGTCCTCCTCAAGCGCCTGCGCTTTCGGCCCGTGCCGGGCCACCGGGTGGTCCCGGCCGAACGGTTCGTCCTCTGGGCGGCCGACGACATCCGCATGCTCGTCAGCCCGCGCCGGGCCGGGTGAGCGCCGCGGGCCCGCCGGCGCGCCCCGCGCGGCCCGGCCCCGGGCGTGCGGGTGCCCCGGGACGAACCGCCCCGGGGCACCCGGCATGGGGGAGCGGCGGGGATCAGCCCCCGATGCCGATACCGGTCTCGGTGGCGTAGCCGGCGACGCCGTTGGGGCCCACCGCGACGGCGGCGTCGAGGAACGAGGCGCCGTCAGGACCGAACTGGACGTCGGTGATGTGCAGGGCACTGCCGTTCGGGCCGACGGAGAACGCCCCGTGGTCGTAGTTCAGGGAGGGGATGTTGTCGGGGGTGGCGGCGGAGGCGATGGTCGCCCCGCCGAGCACGAGCGGGAGGCAGAGGGCGGAGACGGTCAGGACACGGCGCGCAGTACGCATGGGGGAAGAGCCCTTCCAGATAAGGGTGGTGATGGTCGATCGGACCGCCACGAAATGGCGGCCTGTCACCATCCACACACATTCGTATGCGGAGCGCGACCGGGGATGGCTGTCCGGGGCTACCGGTTCACCCGGGCCCCCCATCGCCGCCCCGAGGACGTGACGGGCGGCCCGCCGGAGCCCGGGGAGCGCCCCGCCCGCGCGGCGCCGCAGCCCCGGTGACGGGCCGCCCGGCGACCGGCGAGGCCGCCGGCCCCGCCGGGACACCGCCCCGGACACCGCTCACGGCCGGGGCGGGCGCGTGGGCGCCGGCCGGCGACTTGACGATCAAACCGGTGGTGCTGCGATAGTGACCCGGTGCGCGTCGGCCTGCTCGGACCCCTGGTACTGGACGCCGGAGCGGGCCCGCTGCCGATCGGCGGCGCGCGGCTGCGGGCGCTGCTGGCCTACCTCGCGCTGGACGCCGGCCGCGCCGTCCGGCCGCAGGCCCTGGCGGACGCGCTGTGGGCCGAGGCACCACCGGCCGACCAGACGAACGCCCTGCAGTCACTGGTGTCCCGCCTGCGGGGCGTCCTGGGCGACCCCGCGCTGCTCACCTTCGGACCGGCCGGGTACCGGCTGGCCGTCGAGGCCGGCGCGGTGGACACCGCCCGGTTCGAGCAACTGGCCCGCTCCGGAAGGCACTTGCACGCGCAGGGCCGGCCGGCCGAGGCCGCCGCCGCGCTGCGGGAGGCCCTGGCCCTGTGGCGCGGCCCCGCGCTGGCGGACGTGCGCGAGGCGCCGTTCGCCGACGCCGAGGCCCGGCGGCTGGAGCGGGCGCGGCTGGTCGCCCTGGAGGACCGGATCGAGGCCGACCTCGCGCTGGGCGCCGGACCGGAGCTGATCGCCGAACTCGAATCGCTGACCGCGCGGCACCCGCTGCACGAACGGCTGCACGCCCAGCTGATCCGGGCACTGGCCGCCGGCGGCCGGGGCGCCGAGGCACTGGCCGCTTACCAGCGGCTGCGCGCCCGGCTGGCCGACACCTTCGGCAGCGACCCCGGACCGCAGCTGCGGGCGGCCCATCTCGCGGTCCTGCGCGGCGAGCTCCCGGCACCCCCCGGCCACCGCACGCCCGCTGACCGCCAGCAGTTCCCCGGCCACCGCACGCCCGCTGACCGCCAGCAGTTCCCCGGCCACCGCACGCCCGCTGACCGCCAGCAGTTCCCCGGCCACCGCACGCCCGCTGACCGCCAGCAGTTCCCCGGCCACCGCACGCCCGCCGACCAGCCGCCACCCCAACAGCCGCCACCCCAACGGCCGGAACCCCAACGGCCGGAACCCCAACGGCCGGAACCCCGCCGAGCACGGCCGCCCGGCAACCTGGACGCGCCGCTGACCAGCTTCGTGGGCCGCGAGGACGACATCCGCCGGGTGGCCGAGCTGCTCGGCCGAGCCCGCCTGGTCACCCTGGTCGGACCCGGCGGGGCCGGCAAGACCCGGCTGGCCACCACCGCCGGCCGCCGGCTCACACCGTCCGGCGGGGTATGGTTCGCCGCCCTGGCCCCGGCCGGCCCGGCGGACGTGCCCCGCGCGGTGCTCGACGCCCTGCGGACGCGCGAGGCCGACCTGCCCAAGAGCGCCGCGGCCCCGGCCCGCCGCCCCGGCGCCGCCGGCGCCACCGAGGAGATCCTGGACCGCCTGACCGAGGTGCTCACGCACGACGACCCGGTCCTGGTGCTGGACAACTGCGAACACGTGATCGAGGCGGCGGCCGCGCTGGCCGAGACCCTGCTCGGCCGGTGCCCCGGGCTGCGGGTACTGGCCACCAGCCGGGAGCCGCTGCGCATCGACGGCGAGAACCTGCACCCGGTGCTCCCCCTGGAACTGCCCGAACCCGGCTCGACACCCGAACAGGCCCGCGCCTGCGCGGCGGTCCGGCTGTTCCACGACCGGGCCGCCGCCGTGTGCCCCGGCTTCGCCGAGGAGGACGGCTCGCCGGCGGCGGCGGTCGAGATCTGCCGCCGCCTGGACGGCCTGCCACTGGCGATCGAACTGGCCGCCGCCCAGCTGCGCACCCTGCCGGCCGAGGTGGTCGCCGCCCGGCTGGACGACCGGTTCCGGCTGCTCACCCGGGGCAGCCGCACCGCCCTGCCCCGCCACCAGACGCTGCGCGCCGTGGTGGCCTGGAGCTGGAAGCTGCTGGCCGCCGACGAGCGGGCGCTGCTGGAACGGCTGTCGGTGGCGCCCGGCAGCTTCACCGAGGACGCGGCGCAGGCGGTCGGCGGGCTCGGCGCCCCGCACGCCGACCACCACCCCGGCGACCACGACGCCCCCACCCGCGATGTCCGGGAGTTGCTGGCGGCGCTGGTCGACAAGTCGCTGCTGCACCCGCTCGGAGCCGCCGCCACGGGAGAGCCGCGCTACCGGATGCTGGAGACCATCCGGGAGTACGGCCTGGAGCAGCTCACCCGCCGCGGGCAGGACGGTGCCGCCCGCGAACGCCACTGCGGGTTCTTCCTCGCCCTGGCCGAGACGGCGGAGCCGCGGCTGCGCACCCGCGACCAGCTGCGCTGGCTGGCCCGGCTGTCGGCCGAGCGGGACGACCTGCTGGCCGCGGTCCGCTGGGCGGTGGAGTCCGGGGACGCCGCGACGGCGGTCCGGTTCGGCGCCGCGCTGTGCTGGTTCTGGTCCATGCGGGGCTATCCGCCGGAGTCGCTGGACCTGCTCGAACGGGTGCTGGAGGTCCCCGGGCCGGCCGATCCGGGGGCCCGCGCGCTGGTGGTCGCGACGTACGAGGTCGGCACCGAGTCCATCGGCCGGCCGGAGGACAGGGCGGCCGCCTTCGGCCGGATCGAGGCGGCGATGGCGGGTGTCGACCCCGGTGTCCACCCCCTGCTGGAGCTGGCCCGGCTGGCCGCGGCCATCGCCGGCCCGCAGCCGCCGCCGCGCCCGCCCGACTTCCCGCGCACGCCCGACCTCCCGGCCCCCTCGGGTTCCCCGGGTTCCCCGGACTTCCCGGACGGCGAGCGCAAGGACCCCTCCAGCGGCCCGTTCACCCTGCTCGTGCGGGGCCTGCTGACCCTGCACACCGGGGACGTCACCGAGGCGACGGGCTTCCTCGCCCACGCGCTGGCCGGTTTCGAGGCGCTCGGCGAGCGGTGGGGCATGGCGACCGCGCTGAGCACCCTCGGTTCGCTGCGGCGGCGCTCCGGCGACCTGGCCGACGCGCTGGCGATGAACGAGCGGGCCACCCGGTACTTCCAGGAACTCGGGATGCAGGAGGACACGGTCGACAGCGATGTCCAGGCCGCCCTGATGCGCGCCCAGGCCGGGGACGCGGACGGCGCGCGGCGGCAGCTGGCGGGCCTGCTCGAGGAGGTGGCGCAGGCCGGATGGGCCGAGCCCCGGGCCCTGGTGTGCCTGGGCCTGGCCCAGCTGGAATGGCGGGCCGGGCGACGGGAGCCGGCCCGCGCGCACGCCCTGGCCGCCCTGGACCAGGCCCCCGGCGGCCAGCCGGCGCCCTCGCACCTCACCGCCCTGCTGCTGGGCGTGCTCGCGCAGCTGGACGCGGCGGACGGCCTGCCCGGCGCGGCGGTGCGCCGGCTCGACCACCCAGCGGTGCACCTGGTGCTGACCTGGAACTCGGCGGTCGCGGCCCGGATCGCGGTGACGGCCGCCGACATCGAGCTGTGCCGCGGCCGGCCGGGGGAGGCGGCGCTCCTGCTCGGCGCCGCCGACCTGCTGCGGGGCTCGGACGACCTCGGTGACACCGACGTGCGCAGGATCGCCGGGCGGGCCACGGCGGACCTGGGAGCCGCCGGGTTCGCGTCCGCGCACGCCGCGGGTGCGGCGATGGCGCGGACCGAGGCCAGGGACCTGCTGTCCGCGATCATCACCGCACCCTCACCCTCACCCTCACTCGCGGCCTCACCCGCGCCCGCGGCCGGGCCGCCCGGTCAGTGAGCCGGGGCCGGAGCAGGGGCAGGGGCCGGAGCAGGGGCCGGCTTGCCGAACATGGCGCAGGTCACCGCACTCTGCAGGGCCTGGCCGGCCGCGGTGAGCTCCGCGTCGGCCCCGAACTCGAACAGGAACTCGGTCGAGATCAGGACGGTGGCGGTACGGCTGCCCGTGCCGTCGGTGAGGTTGGTGCTGGAGTAGCCGGTGATCCCCCCGTCGTGGGCCCAGACGGTGCCGCAGGGGGTGCGGACCGTCCCGATGCCCAGGCCGGAGCCGGGCCCGTCCACCGGGTTCTGCGGGTCCATCGGCACGGTGGCGCGCAGCTGCGCCAGCTGGGCCGCGGGCAGCAGCCTGCCGGACATCAGCGCGTTGTAGAAGCGGGACCAGTCCTGCGCGGTGGACACCACGGCCCCGGCCGCCCCGCCCCAGCCCGGGTCGTTGCCGGAGACGTCCACCCGGCCGTCGCGGTGCACCCCGGCCACGTCCCGGAACGCCGCGGGCACCCCCGCCGGCATGTGGGCGGAGTCCGGCTCGTAGCCGCGGACGTAGCGGCCGTGCCAGTTGCCGTCCGTGGCGAGGTAGGTGTGTTTCAGGTCCAGGGGACGGGCGATCCGGTCCTGGATCAGGTCGGCGAGGCTCGCTCCGGTGATCCGTTCCAGGACGGCGCCGACCGCCGCGTAGTCGGTGTTGCTGTAGGACCACCGGGTGCCCGGCGGGAACAGCGCCGGGCGCTTGACGCCCACGGCGAGCAGTTCGGCGGAGGTCCACCGGTGCGGGTCCTTGCCGAGGATCGACGGCAGGACGGCGGGGTCCTCGGTGTAGTCGGGCAGGCCGCTGGTGTGGTTCAGCAGCATCCGCAGCGTGATCGCCCGGCCGTCGGGCACCTGGCCCGGCAGCCACGCCTCCACCGGGTCGGTCAGCGCGAGGCGCCCCTCGGCGGCCAGTTGCAGGGCGATCACGGCCATCATGGTCTTGGTGTTGGAGCCCATCCGGAACTCGTCCCCCGCCGCGAGTCGCTGGTCCGCCGCGGCCCAGGGGGCCTGCTCGGCGATCTCGACGGGCCGGCCCCGGCCGTCGTCCACCCGCACCACCACGCCCGGTGCCCCGGCGGCCACCAACTGCCGCGCCAGCTTCTCCAGTTGGACCCGCTGCGCCTCGGCCCCGCCGCGGGTCGCGGAGGGCGCGGACCCTGCGGTGGCGGGGAGGGGGGCCGGGAGCGCCGGTCCGGCGGCCAGCCCCACGGTGAGGGCCGACGCCGTCAGCACGAGCGGCGCCAGCCGCAGGCGGCGCGACCACCCCGGGCGGGAGGGCGAAGGGGCCGCCGAAGAAGGAGTAGCCGAAGAAGGAGTGGGAGAAGGAGAAGTAGCTGACGGCATGGATGCGGTTCCCTCTGCTTGCCGGGTGATCTGGACGGGCCCAGCCTGTGGCCCGCCGCTGGCAGACCGCGCACAGCGCGCTGTCAGGCGCCCGCTGTCCGCCCCGGATCGGGTGCCCGCCTCGCTGTCCGCCCCGGCGCCCGCCGTCCGCCCCGGATCGGGTGCCCGCCTCGCTGTCCGCCCCGGTGCCCGCCGGCACCGGGGCGGACGACGCTGCCGTGCTCGGATCAGCAGGACCCGGCCGGGCGGTCGCGGACCACGAGGTCGTTGCGCCCGGCGGTGGCGTCCAGCCAGACCACCCGGGTGCCCTGGTCGGCGGCGGCGTGGAACTGGCTGCCCCGGTTGCAGGAGACCCGCACGGGGGTGCCGCCGCTGACCGGCAGCTGGTACAGCTTGGGCAGAGCGGCGTTCGACCAGCCGCTGCTCGGCTGGGCGCTGCGGTGCATGAAGGTGACGGCCTGGTCGGTGGCGGTGAGCTCCATGTCCGCCGGGGTGTACGGCGAGTCGGTGGAGAGCAGGTCGCGCACGCCGGAGCCGTCCAGGGCGCCGGAGCGCAGGGCGGTCGGGCGGGTGCGGTCGGCCGGGGCGGCCAGCCAGAGCAGGCGGCCGCCCGCGAGCAGTGGGGAGGCGAGGTACGGCGGGTCGGTGCCGTTCGGGGTGCTCACCGGGTACTGGGCGGTGACCTTGCCGGTGGCGGTCGAGAAGGCCGTCGGCGCCTGGACGGTGGCCCCGTCGGCCGTCCAGGACTCGATCCAGCCGAGCAGGCCGTCCTTGAACGCGAGGGACGTGAGGTTGTGGCCCTCGGGCAGCGGGAGTTCCACGGGCGGGGCGCCGTCGTGGGAGAGGCGGACCCGGGTGCGGCCGGTGTCGTTGTCGGTCACCGTGAAGGCGATGTCCCCGCCGGATACCTGGACGCTGCCGGGCGACTGGTCGGAGGAGTGGAACACGCTGCGCACCGGGCCGCCGGACAGTGGACGGGTCAGCACCTCCGTTCCCCACGTGCCGGTGGTGTCGGGACCGATCGCCAGCCAGACGGCGGACTTGCCGTCGGTGGCGGCCCAGCCGTGGATCCGCCCGTCGTCCGGGCTGAGCCGGGTCGGGGTGTCGGCGGTGGTGGTGGAGCCGGTGTACAGGGCGGTCGCGCCCTTGCCGTTCGGGTCGGTGTTGCCCATCACCCAGTGGCCTGCGCCCGCGGCCGGTCCGACCGGGGCGGAGGTGCCGGGCAGCAGCGGACGGGTGTCCGTCCCGAGTCGGCTCTGCCAGCCGGCCTTGATCCCGTGTGCGTCGAACGCGGCCGCCACCTTGCGCAGTTGGGCTCCGCTGAGCTTGAGGGCCCGGCCGGCGGCGAGTACCGCGTTGCGTCCGTCGACGAAGTCGTCCAGTGGGGTGAGGTATTCGGCCATCGCCCGGTAGACGAGGCGGTCGGCGGTGAGCGGGTCGAGGGTGTGCCGGATGTCCCACAGGGCGCCGCTGAAGATGGTGGAGTTGAGGTGCGCGCCGCCGTTGTCCAGGTCGAGCCCGGCGCCGAGGTAGTCGTCCACGGTGGTGCGGTGGTCGTCCAGGCGGCGGTTCGCGCAGTCCTGCGGGGTGCCGGTGCGGCACAGGTTCTCGCCCATCAGCGGGGCCGCCGGGTCGTCCATGGACATGCCGCGGGCGGTGACCTCGATGGCGTTGCCGAAGTAGTCGGCGATGCCCTCGTTCATCGCGCCGGACTGGCCGTCGCCGACCAGGTTGGCGGTGTGCTGGATGACGCCGTGGGTCATCTCGTGCCCGGCCACGTCGAGGGCGGCGGAGAACGGCAGGAACCTGGCGTTGCCGTTGCCGTAGAGCATCTTCTGCCCGTCCCAGGCGGCGTTGGGGAAGGGCTTGCCGCGGTTGCTCACGTTCACCACGGAGGTGATCGCGCCGCCCTTGCCGTCCAGGCCGTCGCGGCCGAGCCGGTCGTGGTAGAAGCCGTACACGGCGGCGGCGTTGAGGTGGGCGTCGGTGGCGCCGCTGGTGCCGGTGGAGGCGGGGAAGGCCGGGTCCGGGGAGCCGACGGGCAGGCTGCCGTCGGGCAGTCGGCCGCTGAACTCGTTGTAGTCCCGTCCGGTCGCGTCGTAGGTGGTGATGGTGACGGGCCGGGTGAGGTCGACGAGTTGGTAACTTCCGTCCGGCTGGCGGGAGATGTTCACCGGCACGGTACGGCCCAGGAGGTCGGGGGCGGTCCCGGTGGCGGGCTGGGCGGCGGCCGCGCCACGGGCGGCGCCGGCCCCGGTGTCGCCGGCCCCGGTGTCGTCGGCGCCGCTGACCTGGTAGGGGGCCGAGGAGTCGTGGGCGAGGGCGACCACGCCGAGCGTGGCGTCCGCGTAGACCTCGCGGACCAGTGGCTCGCCGTTCCCCGGGTCGGCGGTGTGCACGGTGAAGTGCCGGGCGAGCCGGCCGGTGCCGCCCGGCAGGACGACCAGGCCGCGGTCCTCGGCGGTGGCCCCGGCCCGGGCGCGCGGGTCCTGGAGCGAGCCGAGCGCCAGCGTGCGCAGCACCGCGTCCGGCACGGTGGGGGCGGTCGGTGCGGTCAGCCCGGTGAAGTACTTGCCGCCGACCGACTCCACCCGCTGGTCGGCCCCCTCGCCGGTGAGGCGGACCAGGTACTGCCCGCCGAGCACCGGTATGCCGCCGTGGTACTGCTGGAACCTGACGGTGCGCCGGTCGGCGGCCGTGCGCTCGACCGCGAGCTCGGCCAGCTGCCCCGGATCGACCCGGTACCGGTCCAGGTGGGCGGCGAGATGGGCCCGGGCCGCCTCGGCCGGAGCGCCGGGCGCCGCCTCGGACAGTCCGGTCACCAGCTGCGGGGCGGCGGTGCCCTCGCCGGCCACCAGGCCGGGGACGGGATCGGACTCGGCGGTGGGGCCCGGTGGCGCGGCCAGGGCGGGGGAGGCGGTCACGGTGAGCGCCAGCGCCAGGCTCAAGGCGGCGCCCGAGCCGAGCACCCTGGCCACTGAACGGGAACGGTGGTGCACTGCGGTCCTCCACGGAAATCGGCAGTGACGGCAGCACGACAGAGCTGCCTTTCACGGAGGAACGGGGCACCGGACAGGCCCGGTTCAGCCGTTTGCCGCCCTCCGGCCGCCCCTGCGGTGCGCGGCTCTATTGTGGAGATTGTGGATGGGCAGGTGTCGGGTGTGGTCGTGGGGTGGTTCGGGGTCGTCGGTGTTCCGTGTTACCTCGCTGGGGGCTGCCCGGAGCGGGACGGCCCGGGCCGTCTGATCGTCACCCGTGCCGTCTGATCGTCGCTCGGGCCGGTATCGCTTTGCCTTTCGCTCTGTCCGTGGCCGCCCCCGGGCGTCGGTGCGATGTCCTCCTGGGTGTGTTCTCCTGGGTCGTGGTGGGTCTCGGTGGGTCGGGTGTGTGTACGGGCCGGGTCTGGTTCGGCCTGTGTGTCGATCTGGGTTGGGCGGAGACGCGACTCCGTGCCCGGCTCTGCCCCGTCGGTCGGTCCCGGGCTTCCGGCCCTGTGGTCTGAACCAGCTCCTGCCGGGCCGCCGGACGTGCCGGGGGTCCTTGTGTCGTTCGGTCGGGTCCGGGGGGTGTGCACTCACATGCGGACCGCGACCGTGCCCCGCTGGTTGTTCATCAGTATCGACAGCAGCGCGACTCCGAGGCCGGCTGCCGCCGGTCCCCCCACCGTGAGCGGCATCGTGTTCTCCCGGCGGCGGCGTTCCTCTTCCAGTTCGGTGGCCTGTGGTCCTGGGCGGTGGCCTCCTGTGCCGTCGTCATCTGAACGTGGGTGCTCATCGATCGGTCCTTCCTCGGTCCGTTCAGTGGTGCGCGGAGGGGTTGCCGTGCTGCTGGGCCTGGGCGGGCCGGTTGGGGGCCTGGCCGCCGGCCGGACCGGTGGACTGGTCGGGGTTGTACGGCGGCGGCACGTACTGGCCGGTGATCGTGCTCCGCCGTCCCTCCGGCGCCTGGAAGATCGACGCCGTGGCCGTCACCAGCGTTGTCGCGGTCGAGATCGTCATCAGTTGACGGGTGCTGAGCCTCGGCAGCGGGAAGTCCTCCGGTCGTTTGCGCGTGCCCGCCATCGCCGTCCGTCGCGTCCCCGGCGGCCCCCCCCGCCGGCACGCCCGGCCGCCGGCACGCCCGGGGGGCTGCCGGTCCACCGCGACCGTCTTGTCGAAGACCGGCCGCGGATCCGCGGATACGGCACCCGGGCGGGTGCGGAGCCCGCCCGCCCGGACCCTTGCGCATCTCACCCGGCCGCCCCGCAGGGGGTGCCCGGGATCAGCCGGTCCGCGATCCGGGCCGGCTCTCCTCCCGCCACTGCCGTACGGAGCGCACGATGTCCTGGCCGATCCGGTCCAGGAGGGCCGCGGCGTCGTCCATCCGGGCGCCGGCCGGTGTGCCGGGGCCGAGCGTTTCGGCGCCCTGGCGGGCGACGCCGGCGAGCGTCGTGTTCCGTTCGGCGCTGGCCAGCAGCGCCCGGTACCAGACGTCGTCGTCGATGACGTACCGCTCCCGGCGCTGCTGTTCGCCGCGTTCGCGGCGGATCAGCGCCTGGCCCTCCAGGTAGCCGACGGCCTTGGAGACGGCGGCCGGGCTGACCTGCAGCCGTTGCACCAGTTCGCCCGCGGTGAGGCTGCCGTCGTCGGTGACGTACAGGCACGCGAGGACCCGGGCGGCCATTCTGGGCAGGCCGCTGTGCACCAGCAGCTCGGCCAGTTCGTCGGCGAACTCGCGGACCGCCTGCGGGTCGCGGCCCTGGGCCGGCGGCGTGGCGGCGGCGACCCGTCGGGCGGTCGTGCCGCTGCGGCGGGAGCGCTGCGCGGTGGCGCGTTGGGCGTGTTCGGCCCGGTAGTCGCAGGGCCCGCCGTTGCGGGCGATCTCGCGGGTGACGGTCGAGGTCGGCCGTTCGATCTGCCGGGCGATCTCGCCGTAGCCCAGCCCTTCGGCCAGTCCGGCGGCGATCCGGTGGCGGTCCTGCGGGGTCAGCCTGGCTCCGGGCATCCGTCCTCGTCTCCTTCCGTCGCGTGAACAGTATCCGTCCGGCTCACCCGCTGTTGCAATGGGACTGCGACATTCTGTTGCATTCACCGGGAGAGTCATTGCAAGAATATTGCGGCATCTGCCTGCGTATACATCCATCATTGGCAGGTTTCGCATTGACCATTATGTGAATTTGCTCGTAGCTTCCTTCCCGAACCGCGACACCACATCGAGGGGGAACACGCCATGGGAACCACCACGCGCGCTGCCGTCGCCACCCTGCTCGCCGGGGCCGTGCTCGCCGGGGCCGTGCTGGCCGGTGCCGCCACCGCACCGGCGTTCGCCGCGCCCGCGCCGGACGGCGGGGGCGGGCACCCGGGGGTCCAGCGGGTGCTGGACCGGGCGGTGGCCACGGGCGGTCTGCCCGGCGCCGTCGCCGAGGTCCGGGACGGCCACCGCCGGTGGTTCGGCAGCGCGGGCGTCGCCGACCTCGCCACCGGGCGGGCCCGTCTCGCGCAGGACCGGTTCCGCATCGGCAGCACCACCAAGACCTTCGTCGCCACCGTCGTCCTCCAGCTCGCCGCCGAGGGGCGGCTGAGCCTCGACGACAGCGTGGAGCGCTGGCTGCCCGGCCTCCTGGGCGCCCCCGGCTACGACGGCGACCGGACCACCGTGCGCCAACTCCTCAACCACACCAGCGGCATCTACAACTACGCGATGGACGAGAAGGTCCGCCAGGAGGCGAGCGGCCTGCCCTTCCTCCGGCACCGCTTCGACGGCTACACCCCCGAACAGCTCGTCCGGATCGCGGTCGCCCACCGGCCCGACTTCGCGCCCGGCGCCGGCTGGACCTACTCCGACACCAACTACGTCCTCGCCGGCCTGATCGTCGAACGGGCCTCCGGCGCCACCCTGGCCGCGCAGATCAGGCAGCGGATCACCGCCCCGCTGGGCCTCACCGGCACCTACGAGCCCTCCTCCGGCGACACCGCCGTCCACGGGCCGCACGGGCGCGAGTACTCGCGTCTGGGGCTCACCGGGGCGAACGCCACCGCCTACGACGTGACGGAGCTGAGCCCGTCCTGGGGCTGGGCCGCCGGCGACATGATCTCCGACGTTCGCGACCTGAACACCTTCTTCGCCGCCCTGCTGGACGGGCGGCTCCTGCCGCCCGTCCAGCAGCGGGAGATGTTCACGATGGTCCCGACCGGGCACCAGTGGATCGACCAGGCGGACTACGGTCTGGGCGTCGCCGGCATCAGGCTCGACTGCGGCCCCACCGTCTGGGGCATGGGCGGCGCCGTCAACGGCTCGTGGTCCTACGCGTTCGGCACCCGCGACGGCCGGCACCTGCTCGCCACCAACGTCAACGGCGACTGGGTCGAGGGGAGTTGGCCGATCGCGGTGTTCACCTCCGAGCTGGAGGCGGAGTTCTGCCCCCGCTCGTGACGGCCCGGCTCGTGACGGCCCGGCTCGTGACGGCCGTCCGGCCGGGGGCGTCAGGGCAACGCGGCCGCCGTGCGCAGCGGCACCGAGCGTTCGCGGGTGTTGCGGCCCGGCCGGGCGGCGAGTTCCGGCTCGGCCCGGGCCTGGGTGGTGCGGCCGAGCCAGGTCAGCAGTTCGCCGTGTACGCCCGGGAGCAGGTGCGACCCCGAGAGCCGGCCGGAGGCGGCCAGTTCGTCGACCATGTGCAGCGTCGAACGGCGTGGTCGCGGATCGACACGGCGGGCGGACCGGGACCACTTTTTCGACGGACGCCGCCCTCCCGCGGGGCGCCGTCCCCTCCCGTCTGGCGGTGCTCAGGCCTGGCGGTGCTCCCGTCTGGCGGTGTTCAGGCTTGGCGGTGCTCACGTCTGGCGGTACGCGGCCGTCGCGATCTCGGCGAACGAGCGGACCAGCGGGTTGGTGTCGCCGTCGTTCCACACCGCGACCACCGGGCTGGGTGCCATGTCGGCCAGCGGGACCGTGGTGAGGTTCTCGGGCAGGTCGTGTCCGAGCAGCGGGGCCAGGCCGACGGTGCTGTTCCAGAGCACGGCCTGGAGGCATTCCTGGACGCCGCGTACCACGGGGCCCTCGCGTGGGGTGCCGCCGTTCCAGTACGACTGCCACCGGGGGTCGGTTCCCGGGGGGAACTGGAACCAGCGGCGGTCGGCCAGGTCGGCCAGTTCCAGGCGGCCGCGCCGGGCCAGTGGGTCGTCGGCGCGCAGGACCGCGCCGACCGGGTCGGTGCGCAGGACGCGCACCGCCAGGGCGGTGTCGTCGAACGGCGCGCGGGTCAGGGCGACGTCGACCAGTGCGGCGCGCAGTCCGCAGGTCGGGTCGGTCAGGTCGGTGTCGCGTACGCGGATCTCGACGCCGGGGTGGCCGCGGCGGAAGGCTGCCGCCAGCCTGGTGATGCCGGGGTCGGTGCCGTCGCCCAGGATGCCGACGGTCAGGGTCGCGGTGCCGGCCGCCGCGGCGACGCGCGCGCGCAGGCGCTCGGCCCGGTCGAGCAGGTCCCGTGCCTCGTCGAGCAGCACGGCCCCCGCCGGGGTGAGGGTGACACCGGCGGGGGAGCGGGCGAACAGCAGGGCGCCGCTCTCCTTCTCCAACTGCTTGATCGCCCGGCTCAGCGGCGGCTGGCTCATGTGCAGGCGGGTGGCGGCCCGGCCGAAGTGGAGTTCCTCGGCGACCGCCACGAAGTAGCGCAGGGTACGTAGCTCCACGCTGCGACGATACCCCCCGGGTATCGGCGTGGCGCAACGGGTCTTGGACACCGGCAGGGCCCCGGCGGTGGACTCGGAACATGACCGACACAGCGAAGACCAGCGAACCGCAGGCCGGCCCCACCGTATCGGTGGTCGCCCCCGGCGACGGCGAGACGATCGTCCTGGGCACCACGCGCATGCGCGTCCTGGAGGACGGCAGCCGCACCGGGCACCGCCTGGCGATGACCGAGTCCCTCCTCGCCCCGCACACCCCCGGACCGCCGCAGCACCGCCACGCCCGCCACGACGAAGGCTTCTACGTCATCTCCGGCACGGTGCGCTTCACCGTCGGGGACCTGCACCACGACGCGAGCGCGGGCACGTTCGTGATGGTCCCGCCCGGCGCCCCGCACACCTTCGCCAACGTGACCGACCACAGCGCCGTCATGCTCAGCGTGTTCACCCCCGACCTGTACGTGCAGTACTTCCGGGACCTGCGGGACATGACCGCCGATGGCAGGCCGCCGACCCCCGAGGCCGGCCTGCGCACGATGAGCCGCTACGCCACCGAGCCCGCCACCGACGTGGCCTGAAGCCCACGGCCACCCGCCAGCGGTGACCGTGAAAGGACGTCATGACTGCGATTTCTCGGTTTGGTGTCAGTGGTGGTGAGAGTCGGTAGTGCTTCGAGGCATGTGGTCCAGGTTCTTGCTGGTCGGGCTGGATTCGGTGCGGGTGGCCGGCTGACAGGCTGACTGTCGCGGGGTGAGAGGCCAGGGGCCTGTTGTGCTGTCGTGGGGCTTTATCTCGCTGCGGCTGGTGCTGTCTTGGGTTTGAGAGATCTAACGCTCAGATCTGTGGGGCGTCGCTTGGATCTCGGGTATGGGAGACGGCGGTGGTGGGGGTGTGGGGCGGGGGTTGCCGCGGGCGTTGGTGGTGCGACGTCTGGTGGAGCGGCAGGCGGCTGGTGAGCTGACGTCGCGGCACGTGAGGGCGGTGGCGGACATGGTGGGGGTGTCGGTGCGCACGGTGTGGCGGTGGCTGGCGACGGCGAAGGCGACCGGGGAGGTCGACAGAGCGCCCGCCCGTCAGGGCTACGCATTGTCGGATGAGACGTGGACGTTGCTGGCCGCTTCGGGGGGCAACGTCGCTGAGCTGTGCCGCCGCATGGTCAACGCTGCTGGCGGCGCCGACACGGGTGTGCCGCCGCGTTCCGCCGCCGCTCCCCGCGCACCGCCGACCACCACGGCCTGTTCGCGAACTGCTTCGGCACCACGCCACGCTTCGAGGCCCTCGTCGCCGACGCGGGTATCGCGATCCCCGCCTTGGTCCATCCCCACCCCGGGGACGACTGGCACACCACCGCCCGCTGCTGGCACCTGCACACCCCCGCCTCGCCCACCCCGGATGTCCTGCCGCGCCTTGTGGAGTTAAGCCCGTGACCGCCCCAGCCCCGCCGCCCGGCGCCAGCCCGCTCGCCTTCGATCTCACGTTCCTGCGCGAGCGCGCCATGGACTGCCGACTGGGCGATTACGAGCTGACCGCGCTGACCGGCATCCCCACCGCCGACTGGGACACCCACCTCACCCCGCAGACCCTCTCCGCCGAGGCGCTGATCCACCTGGCCCGCGCCCTCGCCACCTCCCCGGAATCCCTCCTGCGCACCCCCGCCCAGGACCCACGCCCCGCCCCTGCGGCGGCCGCCCACGCCACCGTGCTGCACGCGGCCCTCATGGAGGCTGGCCGCATCCACCCCGACGACCTGGCCTGTGCCCTGGAATGGCCCGCCCACCGTCTGGGGCGCGCCGCCACCGCCCTGGCCGCACACCTCGAGCAGCACCACAGCCCCACCGGCTCGTCCACACCGACACCAGCATCCACCTGGCCACCACGCCCGGGCTGCTCACCGGCAGACAACGGCAGAACCTGCACGGCGCCGGCCACACCGCCGCCTCCCTCAGCCCACTTGAGGCAGCGGCCGTCACTCACCTGCTGCACCGCACCGCCTGTGGTCTGCCCCTGGACCTGTCACCCGAGCAGATCCCGCGCCTGGCCAACCGCTGCCTGCTCGCCCCCACCGGCGGGCAGCCCACCATCCACCCCGACGTGCTGTTCGCCCTCGGCCTGGCCCCCCATCCCCTCACGGACAACCCCGCTCCAACCGACAGCCAAATCCCTGGCCACCGCGTCGCCGTGGCAGACCCGCAAGAGCTCCGGCATGCCGACCACCCGGCCGCGGTTCTCGCCGATTCCGTGGCCAGGCCCATGCCCGCCGGAGCCATACCGCAGCCACCGGGATCGCGATGACGACGCGTCCGGCCGCCGCACCCGCCGCCACTACCGGGCAGTGGCGGCCCACCTGGTCACCGCGACCAGGAAACCCGGACCTGCCCGCGCTCACCGTGGTGCACGACGCACACGACGACCACGCCTTCATGTCGGCGGCCCTGACCGCCCACACCCCGGCGCTGGGCCGCATCACCGTCCACCCCACCTCCGTGGCCACCGCTCCCGCATCCCTGGCCCACGACCTCCTGCGCAGTCTGAACAAGCACCTGCTCCCGGGAAGCGAAGAGGCCGACCACTGGGCCGGTCGAACCGCCACCGCCTGGCGCGTTGTCGTTGCCTGGACCACCGCCCTGCACATCGGACACGTCATCGTCACCCGCGCCCACCGCATCAGCCCCCGTCACTTCGAGCACCTCTTCGGCCTGCTGGAACTCACCGGGATCCACCTGACCCTGCTGTGCCATGGCCCCCTCCCGCCCGCGCTCGCCTCCGCCCTGACCGTCCTGCCGTATCACGGCGTGCACACCCTGGACGGCGCCCGCCCCGCCGTCAGCACACGACTCCCGCCACCGCCCACCGACCGGTACGCCTGGTGGGAGGCCGCCACACACATCCCACCCCACGCGGACGAGCCGGGCCTCATCCAGCCCACGCACAGCCCGCCCGACCACGGCCGATTGGACGCTGCCAGCCGCCGTTTGGGCCGCACGCTGCTCGCACTGCCCGTCGGCGGCCGACTTCCACCCGAACCCGACCATGCAACGGTCCTGCTCACCCACCGGCTTCACACACGCATCGCCCACCCGCTGCATGCTGCCGCGCTGGCACAGCGGATTGCCACCGGACGCTCCGACGCGCCGCTCCAGTTGTCCGTCGTCCGCGCCGAGGGCGGTGGCGATCTTCCCGTACCGCCCTGGGCAGCCGACCTGATTTCCGCAGCCTGCCGCTTCGCGGAGCTGGACGGGAGGCCGCCCGGCCGTCAAAGCATGCAACTCGCCCCTTGGGACAGGAGAGCCGTGGACGAAGCAGCCCACATCTGCGGCCTGCTCGGGCATCGGCTTCTCAGCGGGGGTCAAGCGCGTTCCAGCCCGCCGCGTACACGTGCTCACCTGAAAGAATGAATCAACCGGATACAGTCCCACGCGCCACCCCGCCTACCCGATGCTGGGGGCATGGCAGAACGTCCCCGGGATTTGTGGTCTCAACTCAACACGGCGGTCACGCACATTGGCCTGTCAGCGCCTGGCGCGGTGAGTGCCCGATCCCGAGGCAGGACAACCGTCATCACGGGAAATCAGGTGCGCACTGTCACCCTGGTGCTGTCCGGTCACACATCCGCCACGACCACCGCCGTGCAGGACCACTTCGGGTGGCCTGTGTGGGACGCGCCCGCCATACCCACCCAGGACCACGACTGGAAGGCCGTCTTCAACCCGGCCAACCGCACCTTCGAAGGCTTCTACAACGAGTCACGGTATAGCGCCCACCCGGAGATCGCCCGCATCGCGGTACCCGTCCGTCTCACCGACGACATGTGGCGCATGCTCGAGAAGACCGGAGCCGTCGTCATGTGCGTCGGCCTGACGGGAGACCCGACACCACAGGCCATCGCCACCGGAGTCCAGCAGCGCCAGTTCCACGCAGCCCTCGTTGAGGCGCTGTTCCGCTGAGCGCCCACACAGCGCGCGAACGGTTGGTCGCCGATCAGGCCCGCGTGAGCAGGGGACGGTAGGAGCCACAGCCGGATTTGGTGGCCACAGTCCAGCCACCAGGAAACTCGGTACAGCCGCGAGACTTGGCCAGCCACCACCACAGCAGCGAGCCATGCCGCAGCTGTGGAGATCGAGCCCGTCGCAGCATCGCAGTGCGCCAGGCGCCGGACAGGCCGGAAACCGGGGACACCGGGGCCGGCGGGAAACAGGCCCACGGTGCTTGGCGGACTGGCGAACTGGCCCCTGCAGGGCGGCGTTCGAACATGCGACAGCTTATTTGCAGAGCTGCGTGACGGCTGCCGAACCAGTGCTATGTTGTCGCCACGGGGGAGCGGCAGAGGCGCCCGGACGCCGGTCGCAAACCATCGGCCGGACTGCAGGAGCGCGCCGTTCGGACAAGCGCGATCAATAGTGGGCAACGTGGCGCAAGCTGGTTCGCATTCGGCCGCAGGCCAGATGACCGGGTATCTCTACCAGTGCGAACTGGCTCTGCTGGAACTCGCGCGCCGTAGCTGGGAGGACGCTTCCTGCTCCGTCCGGATGGAAGTCCTCGACGACATCGAGTTCCTGGACCCCGACAACCACACCCCACTGGAGCTGATCCAGTCCAAGCACCGCGAAGCGGCGGGTCCGTTGAGCGAGGCTGGCAAGGACCTCTGGCGCTCGGTCGCCTCCTGGATCGATGCCCTGGAAGCCATCTCAACCCCCTTGAGCACAGCGATGCCGCTGCTGCGCCTGGTCTCGACCCAGGTCGCTCCCGCAGGGACCTTTCTCTCGATGCTCCGCTCCGGAGCCCATCGGGACACTCGTGCCGCACTGACTCGGATGGAGAAGGTCGCCGGAGACGAGAACGGTGCGGACGGTACGGCGAAAGACCGCAAACTGTTCATGTCGCTCAGCCCGTCGCAGCGCCATCAACTGGTTGACGCCATCACGGTCGATGACGGTGCCCCGGTGATGTCGGACCTGAACCCTAGTCTGGCCAAAGAGTTGGGGATCACGCCGAGCGACCATGCTCAAGCCGCTCTCGACGACATCAAAGGGTGGTGGTACGGCATGGCGATCGGACTGCTGGAGCGCAGGAACCCCAAGCGTAAGAGACCCGCGGTCAGCGCCCAGGAGCTCATGTGCCGCAGGGACGAAGTCCTCGACCGGTACGCCGGAAGGAACCTTCCGATTACCGAGACCCTGCGCAACCTCACCCAGGCCGAGATCGCTGGCTACGAGGACCAGCTCGTCGTGACTCAGATGCGATGGATCGGCTTGCCCGATCCCGAGATCGCCATGCACCTGCGCGAGTATCACTACGCACGCGCCCAACGCTCCGAATGGCTGCGCACCTTCAAGATCACACCCGAGCGGCTCGGCGAGTACGAGCAGGAGCTACACGACGAGTGGGAACACGTCTTCCGCCGTCGCACCCGCCGCCTCCACGGTGACATGACCGGACCCGAACGCGAGTCCCTCGGTCAGGACGTACTGGACGACACCATGGATAGGGCCGCCGACAGACCTGCTCGCCCCGGCAGCATCACCGCACCGTGGATCGGCCGCGGCACCGTGCACAGCCTGGCCGATCAAGCGGACACCGCAGACCCGGACCGTGCCATCGGTTGGCACCCTGACTACAGGAACCTGTGCGAGCCCCGGAAAGAGGCACAGGACCAGTGACCACCAACCTTCATCACGGCGTTCCTGAGGCAGAAGCCCTCTTCAACCCCGCCTTCGGGGCCTACCTCCTGGCCAGCAGCGTCCACGCTGCGGTCAAGAAAGCGGAGAGCCCTCTGCCGTGGCCCAGCGCCTTCCTCGTCCTCCCGCTCATCCTTCCCGAGGACACCCGGCGCTCCCTGCCGGGCAAGTCCACCGTGACCCTCATGGCCTGGGCTCACGCCAACCCGCGCCACCAGGCGGCCTTCGCTGAACGAGCTGCTGCACTGACCGACTACACCCGAGCCAGCCTGCGGACTGCCCTGCGCCACCAGGCCATAGGCACCAGCCCTCAAGGCCTGACATGCCCCCGCGCTCCGAAGCCCTCCTCACAGGCCCCCGGAGAGGAGGTCGCCGAATGCGCACGCGCGGCCGTACTCGTCGGCCGCTGGCTTGCCGCGACAGACCCGGCCCGCGCCTTCACCGTCCTCGGCGTCCGTCCCTGACCCGCCCCGTACAAGGAGTTCCAGAACCGCCATGCAGCTGCTCGCCCTGGCCATGTACCACCGCGACGGCGGGACAGCCCCGAGAGTCCTGCGCTTCCGTCCCGGGGCGCTGAACGTCATCACGGGTGAGTCCGAGACCGGGAAGTCCGAGGTGCTCGACATCGTCGACTACTGCCTTGGGCGGAGAACACCGAACCTGCCCGACGAACCGATCGACCAGACCGTCGGCTGGTACGCACTCCTCGTCGTCTTCGACGACGAAAGCCGCATGGTCTTGGCCCGGCCCCGTCCCACCGGAGCCTCCACCCTCCACGCCATGGTGCAGACCGGCGACAGCCGTCTCGATCTTCCCGCGATTGGCGAACTCGCCCCCAACTCCAATGTGGCGGCTCTGCGCAGTGAGGTCAGCGCCCGGCTCGGGATCGAGGACTTCCGTTTCCAACCACCCTCCGGCGCCGGGCGACACCCCTTCGACGTCTCGATCGCCCACGCTGCTCTCCTCTGCTTCCAGAACCAGAACGAGATCGCCGACAAGAAAGCCCTGTTCCACCGGCAGACCGAAACTGGGATGGCGCAGACGCTCAAAGACACACTGCCTTACTTCCTCGGAGCCGCCGGCCCCGAACAAGCCCTCCGGCGCCACCACCTCACGGAAGCCGCCCGTGCGCAGCGCGCGGCGCAACGCAAGTACGACGATGCCCTACGCCACCAGGCCGCAACCGACGCGAACGGGCTCGCACTGGTGCGCCTCGCACAGAATGAGGGACTGCTCACCGACGTTCCCGCCGCACCGAACACCGCCCAGGTCGTCGATCTTCTGCAGCAGGCACTGGCCGCCTCGCCGCGGACCGCAGCACCGCTGAACCTGTCCGACCAGCGCCAGGGGCTGAACGACGAGCGCCGTACGCTGCGCGATCAGCTCCAGGAGCACGACGAGGCCCTGGCGACAGTCGACCGCTGGCAGCAGCAGGGCCGCGCTTTCAGCGGGGAACTCCACCTCCAGCTCGACCGCCTCAAGACGCTCGCGCTGCTCGGCCCCGAGCACCAGCACGACACGAGCGTCTGCCCGATGTGCACCCAGCCTCTTCCGCAACCCGACCCGTCAGCGCAGGACATCGCCGCGCTCACCGGGCACCTGGCTGAGGAGCTCGCCCACGCGCAGACTCTGCAGCCTGTTCGTGAAGAGCACCGACGCGCCTTGCAGGCCGAACGCGACAGCGTCGCCGAACGCCTCCGGCTCAACGGTGTGCAGCTGCGAGAACTGCTGACCAGCGACGAACGGATGCGCAATCTTCAGGAGCAGAACCTCCGCATTGCGCACATCCAGGGACGAATCGCCGAAGCCCTAACCCGTACTGGTTCGGACAGCGACATCAGCCGACTGCGTCATGACCTGGCCTTGGCCGAGGAACGAACCGCAGCACTCCAAGTCCTCGCGGACGAGGACGATGTAGCCGCCGAGACCGAACGGTGCCTGGCCGGCATCGCCACCGACATGACTGCTTGGGCGAAGCGACTCAAACTCGGACAGGCGGCAGACGCGACAGAGGTGAGCATCAGCCTCAATCTGCTCAACGTCGTCGTCCGGCGCCCGGCCGGCCGACTGCCACTCACCCGGATCGGCAGCGCCAAGAATTGGATCGGCTACCACCTCGTGGCCCATCTCGCCCTGCACACCTATCTGCGGCGCAACAATCGGCCTGTACCCGGTTTCCTCATGCTTGACCAGCCCACGCAAGCCTTCTTCCCCGAGAAGCCGCGCGACGCCTCGAAGATCCAGGACGCCGACTGGACCACTGTCACCGCCTACTTCAGCCTCCTCAACGAGGTGGCACAACTCAACAAGGGCAACCTCCAGATCATCGTCAGCGACCACGCCAACCTGCCCGACGCCTGGTTCCAAGACGCGGTCATCGCTAACTGGCGCCCCAATGACGACGGAAGCCGAAACGCCCTCGTTCCCCCGGGGTGGCTCGGCTGACGGACCATGGGCCGCCGGAAGCGGCCTCCGGTGCCAGTGCTGCATGTTAGGTGCCGCCCGGTAGGCCCTCTGCGCAGTCGGAAGGAAGACCTGGCTGACGCTCCCCTGTTGACCGGATCCTCCAACCTGTGACTGGTCGTCATGGCCAAGAATGCTGACTGCGGTTGCGGCTGCGCCGGTTGGACCCGGTGGCGCGGACCATGCCCGTGGCCAGGGCGGGGCCCTGCCGGAGCGGAATCGGGACCTGGGGGCATGGCACCGCCGGTAGGTGCTGCTTATCGGCCCGACGTGACCGGCAACATGCCGGTTGACGGTCTGAATCAAGGCAACAGCCGGTAGACCGACGAAGACTTCGAGGGGCGCGCGGCGGTGCTGCGTGCCCCCTTTCCTTTTGGGATCCCACAGGAGATATGTGTAGTATTTGGTTAGGTCCTACTATTTGGGAGTCTGTGGTGAGGGTCAGCTTCGGTGGTGAGCGGGTTGAGGTGCCCGACGACCTGGGCCGGGCGCTGCTCGCGGCCCTGCGCGGCGAGCGTCTGGTGGAACCGCCGCAAGCCGCCGACTTCGACGACCTGACCGCCCTGGTGGCCTGCATCAGCCGGGTCACCCAGCACCTGAACGTGGTCAAGGAACTGGCGATGTCCCGCGCGGACGCCAGCGACAGCTACTCCAACCGGCGCGCCCTGGGCATCGCGGCCGCCATGGCACCCTCCCAACTGGGCCGGGTCCTGGAGGGCCACGGACTCCCGCGCGACCGCCGCGCCGGCGGAGTGGACCTGGCCGTCGCCTTCCGCACCACCGACGACAGCGTCCTCCACCTGGCCGCCGAGGACGACGTGGCCGGCCTGCCCTCGTTCACCCTGCCACCCAACCCCGCCCAGAGCGGGGCCGAACCCACGGAGTTCGCCGGCCGGGAGCTCGAGTTCTACTACCGCCCCCAGGTCCCGATCGCGGTGGCCGACCTCGGACGCACCGCCGGCTACACCCTGCGCCCCGAGCAGGGCCCGATCGCCTGCCTCACCGAGCAGGTCTTCGACGCCCTGTTCGGCGACCCGCGGATCGACCCGACCCGACCCAACGGACGCTGAGGAGACCGACCCTGATGTCCGACGACCTGTTCAACTCCGTCGACGCCCTGCTCGCGGCCGTGCACACCGGCCTGCCGCTCCCGGCCGAGCGGGCACGGCTGCGCCTGGCGGCCGGGCTGACGCCCGCGCAGATTGCCGCGGCTCTGCGGGTGGATTCGGCCCTGGTGACGGGCTGGGAGGACGGCAGCGCCGTCCCGGGCCCGGACATCGCCCCGTCCTACGCGCGACTCCTTGACGGCCTCGCCGCCCGCTTTCCCGCGCCCGAGCAACCCGCCTCCACGCAACCCGCCTCCACGCAGCCTGCCTCCCCGGTCCTGGCCGTGCCGCAGGCGCATCCCGCCTCGGCGCCCGCCCAGCAGGCCGCCGAGGCGCCCGTTGTCCCGGTGCTCGACCAGAACCCGGACGGCTCGCTGGTGATGGGCCCGGCCGCGCCGTGCGTGCAGTGCGGCCAGCCCTCCGTCTACCGCGCCCAGGGCCACCCGATGCACCTAGGCGGCTTCTGCCGCCCCGCAGCCCCGGTGACCGAGGCCGCCGCTGCGGTCACCCAGCAGCCGGCCCCGGCCCAGGCCCCGCCCGCTCCGGCGCCCGTCGCCGCCCCGACCACGCCCGCAGCTGCTCCTGCTCCGGTCTCCTTGGTGCCGGTCCGGCCCGCGCCGACCGCAGCCCGGACCCAGTTGGCCAGGCCGCGTCCGGCGGCGTCCCGTCCCGCTGGCCGTCCGGCTGCGCCGCGTCCAGCCGCCCCGTCTTCTGCTGCCGCGCGTTGGTGGCCGGCGGTCGCGCTGGACGCCGCCGAGGATGGCGGCTGGGTCCTGGATGTGCCGCAGGTCCCGGCCCCGGCCGGGCCGAAGCTGGGCGACTGGTTCGCGTGGCTGGGCACCGGGCTGCCGTTGCGCGTCGAGCGCGCCCACTCGGCCGGGCGCGGCGGCGACGGCATGGTTTGCCTGACCGCTGCCGCGCTCAAGCAGCTGGGACTGCCCGCCGCCCTGCCGACCACGGAGAAGGCCCTGACCGCGCTCCACACGAAGCTGGCGAAGGCCGCCGCCACGGTGGGCATGGAGATCAGCGACCAGATCGGACCGTCCTTCCACGTCTTCCGCCGCACCGGATCGGCCGGCGGCCCGAAGACCTCGGTCCGGGTCACGGTGGCGCCGTGGCTGGGCCAGGGCGACGGCCGCCAGCAGGCCGTCAGCGCCCTCGCCGCCCCGTTGGCCACCGCCCCCGACGGCACCAAGGACGGGCTGACCCTGGCCCGCCGCTACCGCGCCTTCACCGCCGACCTCGGCGTCGCCCCCGGCGCGACCACCGCCTCCACCGCGATGCTGCTCCTGGACGCGGTGCGCCCCCGCGTGGAGTGGGTCAAGGACCAGACGACGGGGGAGTGGTCCTCGCACCCGCGCGAGGGAGCCCTGCCCTCGGGTGACCTGTGCGTGCCGCCGGCCGCCGGGGCCCGCCACCCGCTGACCCGCGAACTGCTCTCGCGCGGCGAGGCGGTGTGCGAGGAGGAGGACTACAAGCGGTGGGCCCGCACCCTCACCGCCGAGGAGGCCCGGCGTCCGTGGGCGGTCGCGGTCGACGTCTGCGCCAGCTACCTCTCGGTCACTGACTCCCTGCGCCTGCCCATCGGCCCGTACGCGTACGCGGAGCACCCGGCCTGGGACGGCGGCAAGACCGCCGGCCTGTGGTGGTGCGACTTCACCGGCATCGAGGTCGATCCCCTGCTGCCGCACCCGGCCACCTTCCACGGCCAGGCGCCGACCGGCCCGGGCTGGTACGCCACCGTGACGGTCGCCTACATGGCCACCACCTACAACTTTGACCCGGCGACCATCAGCGCCGCCTACCTGGCCGCCCACACCGCGCCGTTGCTCAAGGAATGGACCGGCCGCATCCGCGGCGGCTACAAGCGCACCTACGCCCACCTCGGCCTGTTCGACGGCCAGAACCCCGAGGAGTTCCTGGCCGCCTACGCCGTGCACAAGGACGTCGGCACCGACCCGGTCCGCGCGGACGCCATGGTTCTCGCGGGCAGCTACAAGAACGTCTACAAGGGCGGCATCGGGAAGTGGGCCGACTCCGCCCGCCACCTGGACGACCAGGTGTGGCTGGAGAAGATCGCCGCGTCCTGGTCCTACGACCCCGCGCTGCGCTTCCAGGTCATCGCCGCCGCCCGCATCGCCGCCCACCGCCGCCTGCGCAAGACCCTGCTGCTCACCGGCCGGGCCCCGATCGCGGTCAACGTGGACAGCTACCTGTACGCCACCGACGCCCCGTCCCCGCTGGAGCTGCTCCCGGTCAAGGACGACGGCACCCCGGTCCCCGGCGCGCTGCGGCTGGGCATCGCCCCGGGCAGCCACAAGCACGAGGCCTCGATCCCGCTGACGGCCGTGGTCGAGGCGATGGAGCGCCGGGAGCACCCCTCCAAGCTGGTCCACCACTACACCACCGACGGCACCCCGATCGGCCCGGAGCAGAACGACGGGACCGCCGGCACCGGCAACGACGATGAGGAAGGCGGGAACTGATGGCGGGCGGGTTGTTCGGTCGGGTGCGCGAGGCGCTGTTCCCCTCCCGGAAGGCGCCGGTGCAGTCCACCACGCAGGCCGGGCAGGTGCGGGACCGCAAGTACGGCGGGAACACCAAGGCCATGGCATCCGCCTATGGCGTCGCCCCGCGCACCGTGCTGCGCTGGATCGACGGCACCCGCCGCCCCAAGGGAGAGGACGCCCAGCGGCTCCAGCGCGAGGCGGTCGACGTGCAGACCACCGAGCGCGGCCGGGAGCGCAAGGCCAAGCAGCTCGCGCAGCGCGGCACCGTCTCGGGCATCGGAGCCAGGGTCGGCCGCGCCGTGAACTTCGAGATCCGCGGCTCGGACGCCGTCCGAGCCCGTGACATCCACCTGAACCTGACGGGCGAACAGGCTGCCGCCCTGGCCCTCGCCGAGGACGAGGACGAAGCGCGCGCCATCATCGGCCAGGCCCTCGCCGACTACTTCAACGGCGGCGTCGGCTACGGAGGCTTCTCGGCCGACGACTTCGAATTCGACGCAGGCGACTTCGACCTGCGCTGACCGACTCCATCGAATGCTCAACTAGCCCACCACAGAAGCTGGTTCTGGGCCACTGGTCGCGTGTTTTTGGCGGGGCGCGGGTTTACGCCAACACCCCAAAGAAAAAGAAAAAAAAGCCCCCCC
>NZ_JBWKER010000034.1:0-8625 GCF_056435345.1 Kitasatospora sp. NPDC043950 | reverse complement strand
AGAGGGGGGGTTGGGAGGGGGGGGAAGGGAGGCGGGAAGGGGGGAAAGGAACCCAAAAAGGGGGGGGGTGGGGGGAGGGGGGGGGGGGGGGGGAAGCAGCGCGCTGCTGCAAGCAAGCGACCAGTAAAATAGGGCCAGACGGCCATCACCTGCTGCTGGAATGGGCTAACCCAGCAGCCGCAGCCTTGCCTAATTGAGGCTCTTGACCCGCAGAGTTGTTTCCATCATGACCTTATTCAATGCATCTATTACGAATCCCTTGAGCAGCTGATGCCGGTCGGGTTCGTAAACAGCGGGTGGTTCCGGCCTTGAGAAGTCAAACTCCGCAAACCCCTCAATAAATTCGGCAACCGAAGCCTCATAATCCTCGGGACTCTGCTCCCCGCCGGCCACCACCTTCTTCTCCTCCCGTGCCGGGGGCACTGCGTAGCGGATGAGGCCGAAGTCCCGGAGGCGGGCGCACCCGTCCTCCCAAGAGTCGCGGCGCAAGCCCATCCTGCTTCGGCGAGCGGCATACAGGTAGATGCCCTCCTCGCGGTGCTTCCCCGGGTACCGGTTGAACAGCGACATCAGAGTCAGCCACACCGAGATCTCTGCATCGCTCAGCACGTGGATCCAGCCCTTCAGGAAGAAGTCGGCCGGGACCCTGAAGGTCGTGCCATACCTCGGGTGCGGCACGGAGTAGGGCTCCATCGTCTGCAGCTCGCCCCGGCCCAGCTCATTGAGCAGCACGAACTCCTTGTACTGCCTGACCGCGCCTTCCAGAGGCACCGACACCAAGGCCTGCGAGCCGCCGGAGCCGGGCACCAGCTTTCCCCTCGTACCCACCGCCTCCAAGGTCTGCAACGCGGACCTCACCTGCCTCAGCCGCTGATCTGCCAGCGTGCGACGCTGCTTGGTGTCCCTCATGTACTTTTCGGCCTGGGTGCTGTAGGCGCCGTCGACCGCGATCAGGTCCGCCCATGAGGCCGGACCGGACAGATGTCGGCTGCTTGTCCACTTCTCACCGGCTTCCAGGCGGCACTGCGCCTCGAAGATCGCCAGGAGATAGAAGCGCAAAGCGAGGCCGCGGGGCCGGATCAGCTGAGTCAGCACCGGCTGCCTCTTGTCCTTCTCCGGCAGCTCCACGAGGCCGGTACGGAGCCGGATGTAGTCGGGCCGTCTCCCGGCCTGCCAGGTCTGATGCAAAGCCGCATTCGCCCGTTTGACGGACTGGGTCGCCTTCAGCTGATCCAGCCTGCGGGCACGCCGCTCGGCACGCATACGCTCGCTGCTCATCCCCACCTCAACGTTCTGACCTCGACGCTCTGACCCGCATATAAGTCTAAGTGGAATTAACAGACAACTTCTGTGCGGGTCAGAACGTTGCTGACGGACCATCAGTGACGCCCCGCTGCGCCCGCAGACTGGTCGTACGACCTGGTCGGAAAGGTCGGGTGGCCAGCCGTTCGCGGGGACGCGAACGGCCCCGGGGGCAACCGGAGCCGCTTCAATGGGTAGCAGTCAGGAGCGTAACGCTTGATGAGCAACGACAACGGGCCCGAGCGGCTTCCCCAGCGCTGGGCGTTGATCCTCTCCGTGGCCGCCGGAGCCGGTGTCCTCGCGTTCGTGATCGGAGGGCCGCTGGCCGGGCTCGGTACGCTGGTGGCGGTCACCACCCTGCTCCACACCGTGATGGCGTAGGACACACGGGGGTGTACCAGGCCCGGCCTGGTACACCCCACCAGACCCACTGACACCACCCACCGCCGCCCCGCAGGCACCGCCGCCCAGGCCCTCCACACCGCGCTCGACCACGTCGGCCTCCACGCGCTGGCGGACGACGACCACCAGGCCTCTCGCGAGCTCACCCGCACCCTCGCCCCAGCCACGCTGCGCCAGGTCATGAACTGGCTGGAGCGTACCCGGACTGCGGCCCTCGCCCTGCTCGGCACCGAGCAGACCCCGCCCGTCCAGCCCGTCGTGCGGCGCAGCCGGTTCTGACAAGTCGCAAGGCGCCGGCCACCTGGTGGTGGCCGGCGCCTTGCGCTGCGCGTGCCGAGCCCGCTACCCGGCCTTACGCGGTCTGCCGGGTGGGTACCGCGCGGAAGCCCCGGCGGGGGCTCCTCCGGACCCCGCCCCCGCCGGATCCGTCCACCGGCTGGCCACCGCTGCCCAGGAGCTGGCTCCACTGCTCCGCCGTTCGGAATCGGCGGGCGATAGCTGGCCTCACGGAATTCACCGACATCAATCTTCCGCCGTTCTATCCCGCATTCCCTCTATTTTCTCCCGCCCGAAAATTGGCCGACAATGGCAGTTGAACCGCTGTAGCAAGCTGGGCAGCCACCTGAAATGGTTGGGCTCGATGCACGTGTGAAGCTGCATGTATTTGTCGTCGGATGCGGTGGTTGTCTGTCGTGGAGTGTGGGGGTGTTTTTGCTGGTGGGTTGGGGTGTCGGTTGTCGGTGCGTCAGTTTGGTGCGGTTTTCGGCGTCATCGGGATGACGTTTGGCCTGGTCAGGTCCGTGCGGCTTCCTCTGCGCTGACGGCATGTCCGGGTTGTACCAGATAGTCCTGCTGGGTGTCATCGGAATGCGGTTTCGGGCGTCATCGTGGTGCGGTTGCTGTCTTCATAGAGGGGCCGGGGACGGGCCTGGTCGTTGCCGGGGCTGTCGGACGGGCCGGGAGGGCGTGGATGGCGGACGGCGGTGGCGGGAGCGACGCGGTACGGTCCGGCGATTCGGCGCCAGTGGTGCGTGAGCAGGTGGTGTTCCGGCTCCTGGCCTTGGAGGAACGCGGTGTTCTTACGCCCGAGCATGTGCGTCTTGCGGCTTTCTCGGCGGGCAGGTCGGTGCGGACGGTGCAGCGCTGGCTGCAGACGGCCCGTGAGGAGGGCCGGACGGTGCGCAAGCCCCGGCCGCGGTTCACGGTCACGGGCGAGGTTCATGCGCGGTTGGCGTTGTGGTGCGGGAACGCGGCGGCGGTTCACCGGGAGCTTCTCGCGCAGGCCCGCGTGTCGGCGGACGACTCCGTGGACGGGGGAGCCGGTGGGGAGCCGGCTTCGAGCGCCAGGAGCGGCGGGGGAGTGGGTGTGCCGTCGTTGGCGACGTTTCAGCGGGCGGTGCGCCGGGACCTGAACGCGGGTCAGCGTGCCGCGCTCAAGGGCGGGGAGAGGGCCCGGCGGGCGCACGATGTGTATCTGGCTCGTCCGCCGCAGTGGCGCAACGCGTGCTGGGAGGGCGATCACAAGCATCTGCCTGTCGAGGTCGAACTGGACGGGGAGCTGGTGCGGCCGTGGGTGACGTGGTTCATCGACTGCGCGAGGAACGCGATCACCGGCGCGGCCGTCACCCCGCACCAGCCCTCCCGGGACGCGGTGCTGGCCGCGTTGCGGATCGCCTTGTCGCGGGACGAGCCCGGTGGCCCGTACGGGCCGATCGGCGGACTGTCGGAACTGGTGCGGGTCGACCGCGGCAAGGAGTTCCTGTGCGCCACGGTGACCCGGGCATTGGGCGCGCTCGCGGTCCCGGTACAGGACCTCCCCGCCCGCCGGCCGGAGTTGAAAGGCACGGTGGAGAATCTCAACCACTGCGTCACAGCCATGTTCCTGGTCGCGCAGCCCGGATACCTCCACGCCCCTACCGCCACCACCCGCCCGCCGTCCCGCAGAAGCGACCCGGCCGATGTGCTCTCGTTCACCGAGTTCACCGCACGGCTTCTGGGATGGGTGCGGTGGTGGAACACCGACCACCGCCCGCAGCCGCTCGGCGGCCGCACACCCCTCGAAGCCTGGCAGGACGACCCCACCCCGATCGAGGACGTCCCGCCCGACCTGCTGCGCTCCTTCACCCTCGAGGACGCGGGAGGCGACAAGGTCCTGTCCACGAAGGGCGTGTACTGGCGGGGGCGTTACTACGTCGGCCCGTGGATGCACGGCATGGACGGCACCCGGGTGCGGGTGCGGTTCATCCCTCACCACGACCACGAGATCGAGGTGTTCGACGCCGTCACCGGCACCCACCTCGGGCCGGCGCACCTCGCGGACGCCGCCACTGCGGCCCAGCGGGCCGCGCTGCGCCGGGCCAAGGACGCCCAGCGGCGCACGATGGTACGGGCACTGGCCTCCGCGGACCGCCAGCGCCGCCAGCTGGGCCGCTACGGCGCGGTCACCGAGCCGATGAGGCCCGAGCCGCTGGCGGCGCTGACCGCAGCCGAGGCCGAGGAGCAACTCGCCACGGCCGCCGGGAGTGCCTTGGCGAAGCGAGCGCTGCCGGACCTGATCCCGCCGCGGGAGGCACCCGCGTCATGGGCCCGCCCGATCCGCCGCCCCCGCCCGGCAGCACCCGGTACCGATGCCGACCCGCCGGCGCCTGACGCGGCACACACCCCGGGCAGCGGCGGTGGTGCCGTGAACGGGACGGACGAAGAAGAAGCAGAAGAGGGAGGAAGCCCGTGACGACCGCGGACCGACTGGGCCGGCTGCCCGCTGAACGAGAGGACCACTACATGCGCCTGCGCGGCGCCCAAGTGGTCGGCACCCGGGCCCTGTTGGCGGTGCGGGAGAACATCCGCGCCGCGATCGAGGCCAGGGCGATGATCTGCATCTACGGCAGGACCGGGCACGGGAAGTCGTTCGCGGTGAACGCCTCGCTGCGCGACCTCGCCCCGCAGATCACTCACCGCATCCAGTTCCGGGCCCGCCCCTCGACCCGGGACCTGCGCCACGAACTGTTCTACGCCCTCGGCCTGCCCGGTCGTCCGCCCTCCCATGCGATCGAGTTCGACCGGATGCTGCGCGGGGCGCTCGAGGAGACTCGGGTGCTGGTGTGCGACGAGGCACAGTGGCTGTCGAAGCTGTGCTTCGAGTACCTGCGCTACCTGTGGGACGACACCGGCACCGACCTGACGATCGTCTTCACCGGCGGCAACGGCTGCTTCGAGATGCTGCAGAGCGAGCCGATGCTCGAGTCGAGGGTCTACTGCTGGCAGGAGATCGACCCCCTGCCGCTGGAGGAGGTCCTGGACACCATCCCGGCCTTCCACCCGATCTGGCCCGACGCCGACCCCGAGCTGATCGCCCTGTGCGACCGCGAGGCCGCCCACGGCAACTTCCGGGCCTGGGCGAAGATCACCCACCACCTGGCCGCCGGAATGAAGGAGTCCGGGCGCGCCAAGGTGGACGAGGACCTGGTGCGCTGGGCCTACAGCAAACTCGGCCGACGACAGGCCGGTGCACCGTGCTGACCTGCCCCGACCCACCGCCGGTCACCGTCGTCCTCGACCCCCACGACGACCTGCCCCACACCCGCGCCGCCCAGGCCGCCCACAGCCCCACCACAGGCCGGGCCACCGTCCACCCCACCGTCGGCACCAACTCCACGATCTGCCTCGCCTACGACATCCTCGCCGCTCTCGGCAAACCCGTGCCCGTCACCGGCTACCCCAGGCTCGACCCCGACCCGCCCTGGGCGATGGCCGCCGCCTGGACCCTCGCCACCCCCATCACCCACCTCACCGTGCTGCGCGCCCACCTGCTCGGCCGCCGCCGCATCCAAGACCTGATCACCCTGCGCGAGCGCACCGGCGTCCACCTGCTCCTGGTCTGCCACCGCCGTCGTCCCACCCCCGCCCTCGAACAGGCCTTGCGCCAGGTGGAGCACCGCCTCGCCGACGCGGCCGCCCGCCTCCCCGGCACCGACGACACCGACCTCCCGCGCAGCCGCCCGCCTCGCCCCGTCCCGGTGCACGATCGCTGGCTCAACCTGCCCGCCCTGACCACCTACTGGTCCGGCGACGGTGCCCAGCGCCGCTGCCGCTGCACTCCGCCGCTCGCCCACGACCGCGGCTTCCACCCGCCCCAGATGCCCCCCGCCACCGCCACCGAAGTCGCCCGCCGCCTCCACACCGCGACCGCCCACCCCCACCTCGCGGCCCAGCTCGCCGTCGCGGTCTTCACCGCCGCATCCGACGCCCAGCTCCACACCGCCCGCCCCACCGACCTCACCGACGGCGCGGCCACCATCGCCCTCCACGACGCGGACGGCCTGCGCTTCGGCTGCCTCACCCACCCCGTGCCGCCCTGGGCCCGCCCCCTGCTCCTCGCCGCCGCCTACCAGCACGCCATCGCCGAAGCCGGCGACACCCCGCTGTTCACCGTCCCCTTCACCAACAACGACCTGCCCGGCCTGTTCGACCTCGCCGACACCTGCAAACTGCGCCCACCCCAGCCACCCAAGCCCCGCTCCCGTTCGGGTCACCCCGCCCCCAAACCGCAGGACCAGCGCACGATCTGGCCCTTCAGCAACGCCCACTACCGCTACCCCTGGGCCGCGGGCCCCGAGTACATGCGGGGCTGCCCGCCTCCACCCACCCGGCGCGGGTAGCGTCGGGGGCGTCACCCGCGGGTGACGCCCCCGCTCCCCCCGGCAGCCCACCGCCGGCCCTACGTCCACTTGACGCTGTGCTCGGCGAGCTGCCCCGCACTTACCTTGGCCCCGCCTTGCCACCGTGTTGTGCAGGAACGCGCCCAGCCCCACGGAGACGACCTCAACGTCCTCCTCCCCACCGGGTCCGGTAACCACGATCTCCAGCGGATCCTTGTGCGGGAGGGCCACCTTCGCGTGGCCCTCCCGCTCGACAAAGCCGCCAGGTGCAGCACGGACCGCTCCGCCCGGAGGCATCCGGCTTCCTACAGGCGCGTTCGCACCCACAGCGCCCCGCATGACACCAGGGCGCCGCCCAGGGCGGTGGCTGCGCCGCAGACCAGGTAGACGGCGGCATCCCGGCGGGCGCGCCGGCCCCACACCCGCCACTGCCTCCGTCCCGTCAAGCGCACCTGCGTCGCGAAGGCTTCCGGTTCGGCAGGGTTGCTCGTAGGCTCCGAAGTGGACATGTGCTGCTCCTCAGTGGCTTTGTCCTCTGCTGACGGCTCCCTGCGCACCAGGGGGCCGTCGCCATTTGTGCGACGGCCGCGCCGTGTCCACCTGCTGAGACAACGGACTGCCTCAACAGGTGACCGGAGGCAACGAAACCACCCCGAAATGGCCTCTTACCAGCGAAAACAGGTAGTTGCCAAAACGAGTTTCAGTGAGTTGGAATGCGCTGTACTTGGGAGAAAAGGAGCTGACATGAGTTCAAATGCACTTCTACTGGGTCTATCTGTGTCTACCCAGGTCTTCCTAGGGCGTCATCGCAGGGCAATCATGGGTGCATCGGGGGCAAGCGGGTCATCGGGGAGTGGAGCAGACGGATGCCAAGGATGCCGAAAATGCCCACCGTGGAGCAACTGCCCCCGAGCACGAGGCGCTCGCTGGTGTCCGAGCTGCACGTCCACTTCCGCGCGGCGGGCCGGCCCACCCTTGGACAAATCGCCGCAGCGACCCAACGCCTGGACAACCCGGTTCAGGTCAGCCGGGAGACGGTCCGTAGGCTGCTCACAGGAGAGGGGACCAGCACCTGGTCCAGGGTCGACTCGGTACTGCGGGCCCTGTGCCACCTGGCTGATCAGAGCCCCGACCGCAGGCGCTGGCCGGAGTCGAACAACTACGACGACGAAGACAACACCACGTGCCGCCAATACCTGCGCCAGCTGTGGAACGACGACATCGACGGCGTCAGATCAGACGAGCCGCCCGTGCCCAGAACGGAACCGACCAGCGGGTGGGGGACACCCGCCTCACAGCCGCAGGGCGGCGGGTGGGGAGCGCCCGCGCAGCCGCAGCGTGGGGGATGGGGAGTCCCACCCCCCACAACACCAGCGGACGACCCACGGGCATCAACGAAGAGTGCCGTGCCATCAGGTACAGGCTTCTCGGAGGAACCGCCCTTCTAATCGCCGGGTCGAGCGCGCAGCATGAGCCCCGGCCGCGCCGGGCGCAGATCTACCAAACCACTCTCAGCGCCTCCAGCCTCCCGGGCACGGCCCTCGCGCTCGACGAACGCGGCCAGCGCCTCCACGCCGGCGCTGGAACCGGTGTGAAGCTGCACTTCGCTGTCGCAGATGGCGGTAGCAGGATGGCGCTGTTGCGGGCCGGAAAGGGCAGGTCACAGCGGCTGCGCCCGGAATCACGTCATCCTGCTGCGGTTTTTCCGACATCGTGGTGACGTATGGGATGGCCAACGAACTGAAACCTATTACCAGGCCGACAGAACGACACTCAACCGCATTACTAACCTGCCTTTCTGATGCTATCCACGGGGCCCCAGTTTCCCCGACCAACTCCCAATCCCAGATTCTAGCGGGCCACTACCTTTGATTCACAGACCGAGGGAAGCCTGTCCTTGTACCACCCCAACGAGTGACTCCATCACCTGATTACCCCTCACCATCCCACCAGTCAAGGCGCGAAGCGCCCCCACCCTCCACCCCAGTCAGCCCGGGCGAAGCCCGCGAACCCACCCCACTAGCCCAGGGCCGAAGGCCCCATCCTGACACCCACCCAACTCCGCAGCGAAGCGCGGAGTTGACCCACCACCACCCAAGGGCGCGAAGCGGCCCGCCACCCCACCCGATCCGGCCGGCGCAGCGGCCCGGGGGGGGGGCGGGTGGGGGGGCGAAGCCACCGACGAGGGCTTCCGCGTCTCCCCAGCGGCTGCGGGCACCCCCGAGACACACCCCCCTCCAGTATTTGTTCCCGCCGGGCTGGT
>NZ_JBWKER010000033.1:20636-104463 GCF_056435345.1 Kitasatospora sp. NPDC043950 | reverse complement strand
CCCGGAGCTGCACCTTGGGACGCCGGGGCGGAGGCATCGTGATACGGTGCCCGCCCCCCCCCCCCCCCCCCCACCCCCCCCACCCCCCCCCCCCCTCCCCCCCCCCCCCCCCCCCCCCCCCCCGCCTCCGTACTGCGGCTCGAACGAGCGTCGAGCGGTACTGCCTAGCTGAACGAGTCGCCGCAGGCGCAGGAGCCGGTGGCGTTCGGGTTGTCGATCGTGAAGCCCTGCTTCTCGATGGTGTCGACGAAGTCGACGGTGGCGCCGCCCAGGTACGGGGCGCTCATCCGGTCGGTGACGACCTTGACACCGTCGAAGTCCTTGAGCACGTCGCCGTCGAGCGAGCGCTCGTCGAAGAACAGCTGGTAACGCAGGCCGGAGCAGCCACCGGGCTGGACGGCGACGCGAAGTGCGAGGTCGTCGCGGCCCTCCTGCTCCAGCAGGCCCTTGACCTTGGCCGCGGCGGCATCGGTAAGGAGGATGCCACTCTCGACGGTGGTCTCGTCCTGGACGGTCATCTGCTTTCTCCCGGTCTTTGACGACGGTTTGCCCCCAGTGCCAACCAACGGCCGTCCGGATTCATTTCCCGAACGGCGATTGTCTTCGTCGGCTTGCTGGTGGCGGAATTTCCGTGGGCCGGGTGTGCCACCCGCGTCCCCTACGCTCCCCATGCTCGCACAACCCGGGAGGGTGGGTCACCGCCCGAGCCGCGGAATCCGGGGAACCGGCCCCGGGCCGGACCCGCGGACGCCAGGATGGTGGCCATGATCCTGCGCCAGGTCAGGGACACCGCCGCCGACGCGGAGGCCGTCCAGGAGCTCTCCCTCGCCGCGTTCGCCGATCCGGCCCTGCCCGGTCCGGCGCCCGCACCGACCCCGCTGCAGCTCGCCCGGACCAGACATCTGGCACGCACCGATCCGGAGGGCTGCTGGCTGGCGGAGAGCGGCGGGGAGCCGGTCGGCGCGGTGCTGTCGATGCGCCGGGAGGGCCTGTGGGCGCCGTCGCTGTTCGTGGTCCGGCCGCAGGCGCAGGGCAAGGGCATCGGGCGGCTGCTGCTGGAACGGGCGGCGGCGCACTCGCGGGGCTGCCTGCGCGGGATGGTCTGCGCGTCGGCGTCCCCGGCGGCGGCCCGCCGCTACCGGCTGGCCGGGTTCACCCTGCACCCGGCGATGCGGCTGACCGGGCGGGTGGACCGGGCCGGGCTGCTCGACCCGGGGGACATCCCGGTGCACCGGGGCGGCGCCGTCCACCGGCACCTGCTGGACTCGGTGGACCGGCGGCTGCGCGGGTCCGCGCACGGCCCGGACCACGAGCTGATGCTGGGCCACTTCGAGGAACTGCTGATCGCCGACGCGCTGGCCGGCAGCGGCTACTGCTACCGGGACGGCGGCGAGGTGAAGCTGCTGGCGGCCACCACCAAGCGGATCGCCGCCCGGCTGCTGCGCGAGGCGCTGGCCCGGGTGCCGGACGGGGTCGAGGCGCGCGTGGAGTTCCTGACCGCCGAGCAGGAGTGGGCGCTGGACGTCGGCCTGGAGGTGGGGCTGACCCCGCGGAGCCGGGGCTTCGTCGGGCTGCGCGGGATGCGGCCGCCGGCGCCGTACCTGCCGAGCGGCGCCTTCCTCTGAACCACGGGACGACGGAACGACTGGACGACTGGACGACTGGCCCCCCGCCGGCTGCCTGCTCCGGCGGGGGCCACGGGTCACCGGGGGCCGATCAGGCCATGGTGTCCAGGATCTCCCGGACCATGTCCATCGTCGTGCCCGGGTGCAGGAAGGCGAAGCGGGCGACCGTCTCGCCGTCCCAGCCGGTGGGGGTGACGAAGCCGATCTGGTCCGCGAGCAGCTGCTGCGACCAGCGGTAGTAGTCCTCGTTGGTCCAGCCCTTGCGCTTGAAGCAGACGGCCGAGAGCTGCGGGTCGAACAACAGCTCCAGGTGGTCGGTGTCGCGGATGAGCTGGGCGGTGTCCCGGGCGAGCGTGAGGCCGGCCTCGATGGCGTCGGTGTAGGCCTGGGTGCCGTGGACGGCGAGGGAGAACCACAGCGGCAGGCCGCGGGCGCGCCGGGTGAGGTGGTAGGCGTAGTCGGTGGGGTTCCACTCGTCGCCCTCGGTGTGCAGGACGTCGAGGTAGGAGGCGTCCTGGGTGTGCACGGCCCGGGCGAGCTGCGGGTTGCGGTAGATCAGCGCGGCGCAGTCGAAGGGGGCGAACAGCCACTTGTGCGGGTCGACGACGAAGGAGTCGGCGTGCTCGATGCCGTTGTAGCGCTCGCGCACCGAGGGGGCGAACAGGCCCGCGCCGCCGTAGGCGCCGTCGACGTGGAACCAGAGGTCCCGCTCGCGGGCGACCTCGGCCAGGCCCTTGAGGTCGTCGACGATGCCCTCGTTGGTCGTCCCGGCCGTGCCCACGACCGCGATGACGGTCTCCGGGTTCGGGTCGGCGGCCAGCGCGGCGCGCAGCGCCTCGCCGGTGAACCGGCGGTTCACGGTGGGGACCTTGAAGGCCTCGACGCCGATGATGTTGAAGGTGTTCTTGACCGAGGAGTGGACCTGGTCGGCGACGGCGATCCGCAGCCGCGCCTCCGGCCCGACGCCCAGCTTGCGGCGGGCGGTGTCGCGGGCGACGACGAGGGCGGAGAGGTTGCCCGCGGAGCCGCCGGAGACGAAGGTGCCGCCGGCCGAGGCGGGCAGGCCGGCGCGGTCGGCGATCAGGCGCAGCACCTGGTTCTCGGCGGCGATCGCGCCGGCCGCCTCCAGCCAGGAGATGCCCTGCAGGGACGCGCAGGAGACCACCATGTCGAAGAGCAGCGCGGCCTTGGTCGGGGCGCACGGGATGAACGACAGGTAGCGCGGGCTGTCGGCGGAGATCACCGCGCGGGACAGCTCGTGGTCGTAGAGCTTGAGCACGTCGGCGGGGGCGTTGCCGTCCGCGTTCAGCAGACCGGCCAGCTGGGCGCGCAGGTGCTCGCCGTCACCGGGGTGGTCGAGCGGGACGGGGTCGTACTGCAGCCGGTCCCGCATGTAGTCGAAAACCAGGTCGACCAGTTCGTTGTCGGGCCGGTGCATGCGGTCGGGGGCTGCGGACACGGCTGTCCCTCTCGGCTGTGGGGTGTCGGGGGATGCCCGGTCGGCGGGGCGGTTCACCGCGTGGACCGGACGTGATCAGCGTAGGCAGCGGGAGGGGTTCGCCGCGCGTCGGAACCCGGCTGGTCAGGCAGCTTTCGGGCGTCTTCGGGCCGGTCCGCGCAGGATTCCTGCGCACCGGCCGGAGGGGGCCGGACGGGGGCAAGCGGGCTAGGGCGCGCCCTAGCCGATGAGCTGGGAGAGGACGACCGAGGAGCGGCTGCGCTGGACGCCGGGCTCGCGGCGGATGCGCTCGATGACGGCCTCCAGGTGGCGCATGTCGGCGGCGCGCAGGTGGACCAGGGCGTCCGGGTCGCCGGTGACCGTCCAGGCGGCGACCACCTCGGGGAACTGGCGCAGGCTGGCGAGGATCTCCTCGGGGGCGGTCCGCTCGCGGCAGTAGACCTCGACGAAGGCCTCGGTCTGCCAGCCGAGCACCGACGGGTCGAGCACCACGGTGAAGCCCCGCACCACGCCGCGCGCCCGCAGCCGGTCGATCCGGCGGCGCACGGCGGTGGCGGAGAGGTTGACCTGGAGGCCGATCTCGGCGTACGAGGCGCGGCCGTCGCGGCCGAGCCGGGCGAGCAGGAGCCGGTCGGTCTCGTCCAGGTCGGTCCCGACCACCTCGTGCGCTCGGCTGCTGGTCATCGGTGCGGGGCTCCACGGGTCGTACGGGTCGGTTGCGGCCTCGGGCGGCGGGCCCTCGGACGGAGGGCGGTAGGGGCGGCTGCCGAAACGGTTCGCCAACCATTCTGGCGGATGTCAGGAGCGAGTTCACCGCTGGCAGATGACGGCCGGTGGTCCGTCGGTGGTCCGCCGCCGGTCGGCAGCCGGTCCGCCGTCAGTCCGCCGTCAGTCGGCCAGCAGGACGATCTTGCCCCGGGTGCGGCCCTCGGCGCTGAGCGCCTGGGCGGAGGCCGCCTGGGAGAGCGGGAAGGTGGAGGCGACGGTGACGGTCAGCCGGCCGTCGTCGGCCAGCGCAGCCAGTTCGGCGAGGTCCGCGGCGTCCGGGCGGACCCAGACGTAGTGGCCGCCGAGGGCCTTCACCCCGAAGTCGGTGATCGAGGCGATCCGGCTCTGGTCCGCCACCAGGCTCGCCGAGAGCGGGACGGCGCCGTGGCCGACCAGGTCGAGGGCCGCGTCGATCCCGCCCGGGGCGAGCGCCCGGACCCGGTCGGCCAGGCCCTCGCCGTAGAGCACCGGCTCGGCGCCGAGGCCGCGCAGGTAGTCGTGGTTGCGCTCGCCCGCGGTGCCGATCACCCGGGCGCCGAGGGCCCGGGCGATCTGGACGGCCAGGTGCCCGACCCCGCCGGCCGCGGCGTGCACCAGCAGGGTCTCCCCCGCCCGCAGCCGCAGTGCCTTGAGGCTCTGCAGCGCGGTGAGCCCGGCCAGCGGCAGGCCGCCGGCCTGGGCCCAGTCCAGTGCGGCCGGCTTGCGGGCGAGGGTGCGGACCGGGGCGGAGACGAGTTCGGCGTAGGTGCCGTGCTCGACGGTGTCCTTGCGGACGTAGCCGTAGACCTCGTCGCCGGGCGCGAACTCGGTGACGCCGCCGCCGACGGCGCGGACCACGCCGGCCAGGTCCCAGCCCATGACGAGCGGGAAGTGCGCGTCCAGCAGGCCGTCCAGGGCGCCGTCCCGGATCTTCCAGTCCACCGGGTTCACCCCGGCCGCCCGCATCCGCACCAGGACCGAGTCCGGACCGACCTTGGGGTCGGGCAGGTCGGTGTACTCGACGACTTCGGGGCCGCCGTAGCGGTTGATCGCGATTGCCTTCATGGCCTCAGCCATACCCGGGCCCGGCCGGATATCGATTCGGCCACGCGAGGACCACCCCAAAACGGTCATCCGGTTCCGCCAGGGTCCGATTCGGCGAGCGGTTCTCGTCACATCGACAGGATGGCCATCGTCACTCTGACACCAACCGGTTATCATAGATAGCGTCAGATAGACGAAAAGGCTTCAGGCTTGATCGGCCGCACAGAAGGGCACCCGCCCGTGACCACCACCATCACCGAGACCCACGGCGTCGACCCCACTCCGACGCCGCTCGCTCTGCTGCTGCTCGGCCGCGAGGCCGACCCGAACAGCGAGCGCGGCGTCGAGTGCCCCGGCGACCTCCCCCCGGCCTCCGACCCGAACCTCGTCGAGCGCGCCCGCGCCGCCAAGGCCGCGCTCGGTGACCGCGTCTTCATCCTCGGACACCACTACCAGCGCGACGAGGTGATCGAGTTCGCCGACGTCACCGGCGACTCCTTCAAGCTCGCGCGGGACGCGGCGGCCCGCCCGGAGGCCGAGTACATCGTCTTCTGCGGCGTGCACTTCATGGCCGAGTCCGCCGACATCCTGACCGGCGACGCCCAGCAGGTCGTCCTCCCGGACCTCGCGGCCGGCTGCTCGATGGCCGACATGGCCACCGCCGAGCAGGTCGCCGAGTGCTGGGACGTGCTGACCGACGCCGGCATAGCCGACGTCACCGTCCCGGTCTCGTACATGAACTCCTCCGCCGACATCAAGGCCTTCACCGGCAAGCACGGCGGCACCATCTGCACCTCCTCCAACGCCGAACGCGCCCTGGAGTGGGCCTTCGAGCAGGGCCAGAAGGTCCTGTTCCTGCCCGACCAGCACCTCGGCCGCAACACCGCGGTGCGCGATCTGGGCCTCTCGCTGGACGACTGCGTCCTGTACAACCCGCACAAGCCGAACGGCGGCCTGACCGCCGAGCAGCTGCGGGACGCCAAGATGATCCTGTGGCGCGGCCACTGCTCGGTGCACGGCCGGTTCAGCGTGGACTCGGTGAACGACGTGCGCGAGCGGATCCCCGGCGTCACCGTGCTGGTGCACCCCGAGTGCAAGCACGAGGTCGTCTCGGCCGCCGACATGGTGGGCTCGACCGAGTACATCATCAAGGCGCTGGACGCCGCCGAGCCCGGCTCCAAGTGGGCCATCGGCACCGAGCTGAACCTGGTCCGCCGCCTGGCCAAGGCCCACCCGGACAAGGAGATCGTCTTCCTGGACCGGACGGTCTGCTTCTGCTCCACCATGAACCGGATCGACCTGCCGCACCTCGTCTGGGCGCTGGAGTCGCTGGTCGAGGGCCGGGTGCCGAACGTGATCACCGTCGACCCGGAGACCGAGAAGTACGCCAAGGCGGCGCTGGACCGGATGCTGGCCCTGCCGTAGCCGGCCCGGCCGCCGGGACACGACGAAGGGCGGGTCCCCTCCCACCGGAGGGGACCCGCCCTTTCGTCTGGCACCGGCCGCGGCGGCTACTCGGGGTAGCCCGGGATCACACCCTCGCCGTCGGCCATCAACATCTCGCGGACCTCGTCGATCGTCGCCTCGGCGCTCGGCAGGATCAGCTCGGACGGCGCCAGTGAATCCAGCGGCACCGGAGTGCCGAACTGCTTCACCGCGTCCAGCAGCTTGCCGTAGGCCCGACGGAAGTGCTCCTCGTCCCCCGACTCCACTGCGGTGACGAGCTCGGCGTCGAGCTCGTTGAGCAGGTTCAGGTGGGACTCGCCCACCTCGTACTGCCCCTCACCCATGACCCTCATGATCATGCCGTGCGTCTCCCTGGTTCGTGGGATGGAGCTCAGATCACTTGTTGTAGTTGATGCGCGGGGTGTCCTGCTGCGGCTGGGCCTGCGGCTGCTGCGAATTGCCCTGCTCGATCGCGGCCGGACCGGAGGACGGGCCCCCCAGCTCGGCCTTCATCCGGGCCAGCTCCAGCTCGACGTCGGTGCCGCCGGCCACCCGCTCCAGCTCGGCCTCGATGTCGTCCTTGCGGCCGAGACCGCTGGAGTCGTCGAGCGCACCGGACGCCAGCAGCTCGTCGATCGCACCGGCCCGGGCCTGCATCTGGGCCGTCTTGTCCTCGGCCCGCTGGATGGCCAGGCCGACGTCGCCCATCTCCTCCGAGATCCCGGAGAAGGACTCGGCGATGCGGGTCTGCGCCTGAGCGGCGGTGTAGGTGGCCTTGATGGTCTCCTTCTTGGTGCGGAAGGCGTCCACCTTGGCCTGCAGCCGCTGGGAGGCGAGCGTGAGCTTCTCCTCCTCGCCCTGGAGGGCCTGGTACTGCGTCTCCAGGTCGGTGATCTGGGACTGCATGTTGGCCCGGCGGGTCAGCGCCTCGCGCGCGAGGTCCTCGCGGCCCAGGGACAGCGCCTTGCGGCCCTGGTCCTCGTACTTCGCCGACTGCTGCTGGAGCTGGGTCAGCTGGAGTTCCAGGCGCTTGCGCGAGGTCGCGACGTCCGCGACGCCACGCCGTACCTTCTGCAGCAGTTCGAGCTGCTTCTGGTAGGAGTAGTCGAGCGTCTCTCGGGGATCCTCCGCCCGGTCCAAGGCCTTGTTCGCCTTGGAGCGGAAGATCAACCCCATACGCTTCATGATTCCGTCGCTCATGGGCCTCGGGTGCCCCCTTCTCCGGCCTGCGGTCTCTATCTCGATACCAGACACGACGAGTGTATGTGCAGCGAGCCCGTCGCCGCAGTGCACCTGCCTGCTACAAGACTGCTACAGCGACCAGCGGAGTTCCTCCTCCCCCGGGTGGATCCGCCTCTCATCCCCTCCATAGTCCATCCGATTGATCCCCTACGGGAAGGGGCCGGGAAACCCCGGCGGGCGCCGACCTCGCGGATTGATACGCGTTTGGGTCCGAGGGGACCCCGAGAAGCCGCCCGGCACCCCGTACGCTGGTGGTGTGTTCCGACGCCGTTCAGATGATGCAGCCGCCTCCGCCACCGTGCTGGAGAAGCCGGACGAGACCCGCCACCCCCAGGCCAAGAAGGGCCGGCCAACGCCCAAGCGCAGTGAGGCCGAGGCCAACCGGCGCACCCGGGTGACGGTGCCCAAGGACCGCAAGGAGGCCGCCCGCCAGGCCCGCGAGCGGATGCGCTCCGAGCGCGAGAAGCAGCGCACCGCGCTGCTGGAGGGCGACGAGCGCCACCTGCCGGCCCGTGACAAGGGCCCGGTGCGCAAGTTCGCCCGCGACTACGTGGACGCCCGCTGGTCGCTCGCCGAGTTCTTCCTGCCCGCCGCCGTGGTCATCCTGGTGCTGAGCATCATCAAGGTGCCCGCCATCCAGCTGCTGTCCACGCTGCTGTTCCTGCTGTTCTTCGTGCTGGTGATCCTGGACTTCGTCCGCCTCGGCTTCGGTCTGCGCAAGCAGTTCGCCGAGCGCTTCGCCGGCCAGAACACCCGCGGCGCGGTCGCCTACGGCCTGATGCGCATCCTGCAGATGCGCCGGCTGCGACTGCCCAAGCCGCAGGTGCGGCGCGGAGAGAAGCCCTGACCGCCGAACCGGTGGACTCCGGCTGGGCCCCCCCTTCCTGGGAGGGGCCCGGCCTGTACGCGTTGCCGGGGCAGGGGGACGGCGGCCACGACCGGATCGGCCAGGAGCGCCGGCTGCCCTCGCGCAGCGGCTCCTTCGCCGGCGGTACCGGCGCCTGGCTGGACCGGCTCGGCGGACTGCGCAACTTCGTCCGCCAGGAACTGGTCTCCCGGCAGCTCGCCGAGCAGCTGGCCGGCCGCACCGCGCAGCGCGTCCTCGACATCGGCTGCGGCCAGGGCACCCAGGCGCTGCGCCTGGCCCGGGCCGGCCACTACGTCACCGGCATCGACTCCGACCCGGTCGCGCTCGGCGTCGCCCAGGGGGCGCTCGCCGAGGAACCGCCGGAGGTTGCCGGCCGGCTGCAACTGCTCAGCGGCGACGCCCACCAGTGCGGGCGCTGGTTCGGCCCGCGCAGCTTCGACGTGGTGCTCTGCCACGGCGTCCTGATGTACCTGCCCGCCCCCGACCCGATGATCGCCTCGCTGGCCCGGCTGCTGGCCCCGGGCGGGCTGCTCTCGCTGCTGGTCCGCAACCGCGACGCGCTCGCCCTGCGGCCCGCCGCCGCCGGGGACTGGCGGGCCGCCCTGCACGCCTTCGAGAGCGACCGGTACTACAACCGGCTCGGGCTGGCCGCCCGCGCCGACCGCCTCGCCGACCTCACCGTCACCCTCTCCGAGGTGTCGGTGCCGCTGAAGCACTGGTACGGCGTACGGGTCTTCACCGACAACGCGCCCGACGACGCGACCCCGCCGGTGGACGGGCGGCAGCTCGCCCAGCTGCTGGAGGCCGAGGACCGGGCCGGCCGCACCGACCCGTACCGGCAGGTCGCCGCGCTGCTGCACGTGGTCGGCGCCAAGTAGCGGCCCCGCGACGGCGGTTACGCCTCGTGCAGGCTCATCGAGTAGATCACCCGGTCGTCGTCCAGCAGGACCGCCGTGTCGATGCCGTCCTCGGCGAGCTGCTTCCAGGACTCCCCGATCCAGGTCTCGGCGTCCCCCTGACCGGCGAACTCCTCCTGAGCGCCCTCCGGCACCACCGCGGTGCCGTCCGCCTTCTCGTACCGCCACGTCCAGACCATGCCCGGCTCCTCCCACCGACGACGCTGCCTGCGTGCTGCGCACCTTAGCCTGCCCGGCCCGATCTTCCGTATGCCTGGCCGGACGGTCCGGATGCCCGGTCGGGCAGGATGGGCGGCATGGCGATCCACCACCCGCTCCCCCGCACGCTGCTGCTCGGCGGCGCCCGCTCCGGCAAGTCCACCCGGGCCGAGCAGCTGCTCGCCGACCACCCGGACGTCCTGTACGTGGCCACCGGCGGCGCCCGGGACGGCGACGCCGAGTGGGCCCAGCGGGTCGCGCTGCACCGCGAGCGGCGGCCGGCGAGCTGGCGCACCGCCGAGACCTGCGGCCTGGAGGCCGTGCTGGCCGACCGGACCGACCCGGCGCCGGTGCTGGTCGACTGCCTGGCGCTGTGGCTGACCGCCGTGATGGACGAGTGCGGCGCCTGGGACGACGCGGTCTGGGCGGCGGGCGGGGAGGCCGCCGTCCAACGGCGCTGCGAGGCCCTGGCGCGGGCCTGGGCGGCCACCGGGCGCACGGCCGTCGCGGTCAGCAACGAGGTCGGGATGGGCGTCGTCCCGGCGACCGCCGCCGGCCGGCGCTTCCGCGACACCCTGGGCCGGCTGAACATGGCCGTGGCGGACGCCTCCGAGCGTGTGCTGCTGGTCGTGGCCGGGCAGGTTCTGACCGTCAAGCCAGCCGCCGCCTGAACATCTGCGGCGTGTAGCCTTCCGGACGATGGACACGACCGTGGATCTCGATACGTTCTCCTCGCTCGTCGAGCGCCCCGACGAGAGCGCCCGACGGGCCGCCGAGGAACGCTGGCAGGAGGCCGGCCGGCCGCGCGGCGGGCTCGGCAAGCTGGAGGAGCTGGGCAGCTGGCTGTCGTCCGTACAGGGGCGATCCCCCGTGCGGCCGGTGTCGGCCCCCAAGGTGCTGCTGTTCGCCGCCGACCACGGCGTGGCCGCGCTCGGGGTGTCCCGGCTGCCCGCCAAGGGCGGCACCGCCGCGCGGGTGCGCGCCGTCCTGGACGGCACCGCGCCGGTCACCCGGCTGGCCCGGCGCTACGGCGCCGAGGTGCGGGTCGTCGACGTCGCGGTGGACGCCGACCCCGCCGACTTCCCGGACGACGTGGTCACCCACCGGATCCGGCGCGGCTCCGGCCGGATCGACGTCGAGGACGCGCTCACCCCCGAGGAGACCGCGCGGGCCTTCCGGGCCGGCATGGCCGTCGCCGACGAGGAGGCCGACGCCGGCACCGACCTGGTGCTGCTCGGCGACCTCGGCGTCGGCGCCACCACCGTCGCCGCCGTCCTGGTCGGCGCGCTGTGCGGAACGGACGCGGCCGCCGTCACCGGGCGCGGCTCGGGCGTCGACGACCGGGTCTGGATGGTCAAGTGCGCCACCATCCGCGACTCCCTGCGGCGGGCCCGGCCCGTCCTCGGCGACCAGCTGGCGCTGCTCGGCGCCACCGGCGGGGCCGACTTCGCGGCGATCACCGGCTTCCTGCTCCAGGCCGCGGCGCGACGGCTCCCGGTGGTGCTGGACGGCGTCGTCTCGGCGGCCTGCGCGCTGGTCGCGCAGCGGATCGCCTTCCGGGCGCCGGAGTGGTGGCGGGCCGGGCAGTCGAGCGGCGAGCCCGCCCAGGCCAAGGCCTACGACCGCCTCACCCTGACGCCGTTGCAGGACCAGGGGATCACCATGGGCGAGGGCCTCGGCGCGCTGCTGGCCCTACCTCTGCTCCAGGCCGCGGGCGACGCGCTCGCGGACGAGGCCCCGCGGCCGTTCGTGCCGTCGGCGCCGAAGGAGCAGCCGAAGCTACCGTCGGCGGCGGACCTGCTGCGGCGGCTGTAGGAACCCGCAGCAACCCGTGGCACCAGGATCATGGGCGCCCCGTCCGGCACATCGGACGGGGCGCTTCCGTTCGGAGGGAAACACGTCGTGCAGGGCGCCAGTTGGGCCGAGGGGCTCCGGTTCGGGTTCGGGACGCTGTCCGTGCTGCGGGTGCGGGTGGAGCGGTGGGACCGGGCCGCGGCGGCGCGGGCGATGACGGCGGCCCCGATGGTGGGGCTGGTGCTCGGCGCGGCGGGCGCCGGGGCGGGGGCGCTGGTGGCCTGGCGGGCCGGCGGGCTGCTCGGGGCGGTGGCGGCGGTGGGGGTGCTGGCCGCGCTCACCCGGGGGCTGCACCTGGACGGTCTGGCGGACGTGGCCGACGGCCTGGGCAGCGGGAAACCGGCCGAGGACGCGCTGCGCATCATGAAGCAGTCCGACATCGGCCCGTTCGGCGTCCTGACCCTCGTTCTCGTGCTGCTGGCCCAGATCGCGGCGCTGGCCGGACAGTTCGCCGAGTCGACCACGCGCGGCGCGCTCGCGGTGCTGGCGTCGGCGGTGACCGCGCGGTGCGCGCTCGCCTGGGGCTGCCTGCGGTCGGTGCCGGCCGCCCGGCCGGGCGGCCTGGGCGCGATGGTGGCGGGCACCGTGGCACCCGCCGGAGCGGTCGCGGGGACGGCCGCCGCGGCGCTCGCCCTGGCCGCACTCGGACTGTTTGACGGATCGTCAATCCTCCGTCTCCCCCTGTCCGTTGTGCTTGGCGTCGGCTGCGCCCAGCTGCTGCTCCGGCGCTGCGTACGGCGGTTCGACGGAATCACCGGGGACGTGCTCGGCGCGATGGCGGAAACCGCCGCGACCGCCTCGCTGTTCGCCCTGGCGTTGCTCGGCTGATACCGGGCGGCGCGTGATCCCACCATGCGGACTACCATGCGGGGAGCACCGCAGCCCTGCACCGTCGCAGGTCCTGCCCGCCCGGCGTGACCCGAGGAGCCGGGGCCTCTGGTGTGCGTGGCCGCGACCTGCGCGGGTGCGCGCGCCAGGGGGCCCGGACCCGGAGCGTGCCGGGCGGTCCGGCCTGCGACGGCGGGTTGCGCCGGTGCGGCAGCCTCGCCGCAACCGGCCGTGGACCGCGAAAGAACAGGACGCATTACGTGACTGCATTGTCTGTGAGCACCTCCTCCGCCGCCTCGCTGCGCGCGGACGCCCTGGTGGTCGGTGTCGCCAAGGGCCCCAAGGGCATCGTGCTGGCCCCCGGCTCCGAGGCCGTGAACGAGGCGTTCGAGGGCAAGCTGACCGAGGTCCTCAGCACCCTGGGCGCGACCGGCGCCGAGGGCGAGGCCGTCAAGGTGCCCTCCCCCGCCGGCCTGAAGGCCGCGCTCGTGCTCGCGGTCGGCCTCGGCGAGGCCGCCGAGGCCGGCTACCAGCTGGAGGCGCTGCGCCGCGCCGCTGGTGTCGCCGCCCGCACCCTGGCCGGCGCCAAGAAGGCCGCGCTGGCCCTGCCGACCGAGTCCGCGGACGAGGTCGAGGCCGTCGCGCTGGGCGGCCTGCTCGGCTCGTACGCCTTCGGCACCTACAAGGCCGACGGCAGCGGCAAGGAGCCGGTCGGCGAGCTGGTCGTGCTGGCCCCCCGCAAGGGCAGCAAGGACGCCAAGGCGGCCGTGGAGCGCGCCGCCGCGGTCGGCGAGGAGATGAACCGGGCCCGTGACCTGGTCAACACCGCGCCGAACGACCTGAACCCGAAGAGCTTCGCCGCGATCGCCCAGGCGGCCGGCAAGGAGCACGGCCTCAAGGTCGAGGTGCTGGACGAGAAGGCGCTGCTCAAGGGCGGCTTCGGCGGCCTGCTGGGCGTCGGCAACGGCTCGGCCAACCCGCCGCGGCTGGTGAAGGTGGCCTACACCCACCCGAAGGCGAAGGCCACGCTGGCCTTCATCGGCAAGGGCATCACCTACGACTCGGGCGGCATCTCGCTGAAGCCGGCCGGCCACAACGAGACCATGAAGTGCGACATGGCCGGCGCCGCCGCCGTGTTCGCCGCCGTGGTGGCCGCCAAGCGCCTGGGCCTGGCCGTCAACGTGACCGGCTGGCTGGCGCTGGCCGAGAACATGCCGTCCGGCTCCGCCACCCGCCCCGGCGACGTGCTGCGCATGTACGGCGGCAAGACCGTCGAGGTGCTGAACACCGACGCCGAGGGCCGTCTGGTGCTGGCCGACGCGATCGTGCGCGCCGGCGAGGAGAACCCGGACGTCATCGTCGACGTGGCGACCCTGACCGGCGCCATGGTGCTGGCCCTGGGCAACCGCACCTTCGGCGTGATGTCCAACAACGACGAGCTGCGCGAGACCCTGCACACCGTCTCGGGCGAGGTCGGCGAGCAGTCCTGGCCGATGCCGCTGCCGGCCGAGCTGCGCAAGGGCATGACCGAGTCGACCATCGCCGACCTGGCGAACATGGGCGAGCGGATGGGCGGCGGCCTGGTGGCCGGCCTGTTCCTGAAGGAGTTCGTGGCCGAGGGCATCGACTGGGCGCACCTGGACATCGCCGGCCCGGCGTTCCACGAGAGCGCGCCGTTCGGCTACACCCCGAAGGGCGGCACCGCGAGCGCGGTTCGCACCCTGGTCCGGTTCGCCGAGCAGACCGCGGCGGGCAACAAGGCCTGATCAGGCACCGAGTCGACGGGGGTCCGGCGCGCGTGCGCCGGGCCCCCGTCGGCGTTCGCGCGCCGGCGCCGGTTACCCGCGAGTAGGCCGGGACCCCGCCCCGCACCTCTGTTCGCTGCGGGCGAAACTTTGTTCCACCCTGCGGAAGACATGGCGCCGCAGGGCCGCGCCGACGCCCGTCCGGCGGCTGTCAACCCCGCGTTGAGCTGCAATGATGCCCTTCCGTCGGGGGTATTCCCGCCCCGGTGACCGCTCTGTGGGACACCCCTGGGGTGGACCCGGACATCAGCCACCGCGAACAAGTGCGAAGATGTATTTCCGGCACGACTGGGCGCCTCACAAAGGCTTCCGACCCACCGGACCGCGACCGGCCCGGCGACCCACCCCATTGCATGGAGGACGTGACGTGGCGAACGACGCCAGCACCGTTTTCGACGTAGTCATTCTCGGAGGCGGAAGCGGCGGTTACGCCGCGGCGCTCCGCGCCGCTCAGCTGGGCCTGAGCGTCGCCCTGGTCGAGAAGGGGGAGCTGGGCGGCACCTGCCTGCACCGCGGCTGCATCCCGACCAAGGCTCTGCTGCACGCCGCCGAGATCGCGGACGAGACGAAGGAGGCCGCCGAGTTCGGCGTTCTGGCCACCTTCCAGGGCATCGACATCAACGGCGTCCACAAGTACAAGGACGACGTCATCGCCGGCCTGTACAAGGGCCTCCAGGGCCTGGTCGCCTCCCGCAAGGTCACCTTCATCCAGGGCGCGGGCAAGCTCTCCTCGCAGACCTCGGTGGACGTCAACGGCCAGCGCATCGAGGGCCGCCACATCGTCCTGGCCACCGGCTCCGTGCCGCGCTCGATCCCGGGCCTGGAGATCGACGGCAACCGCGTGATCTCCTCGGACCACGCCCTCAAGCTCGACCGCATCCCGAAGTCGGCCGTCATCCTCGGCGGCGGCGTGATCGGCGTCGAGTTCGCCTCGGTCTGGAAGTCCTTCGGCGTCGAGGTCACCATCGTCGAGGCGCTGCCGCACCTCGTCCCGCTGGAGGACGAGAACTCCTCCAAGCTGCTGGAGCGCGCGTTCCGCAAGCGCGGCATCAAGTTCGAGCTGAAGGCCCGCTTCTCGGGCGTCGAGTACACCGAGGCCGGTGTCCGCGTCTCCACCGAGAACGGCAAGCAGATCGACGCCGACCTGCTGCTCGTCGCCATCGGCCGCGGCCCGGTCTCGTCCGGCCTCGGCTACGAGGAGAACGGCGTCGCGATGGACCGCGGCTACGTCCTGGTCGACGAGTACATGCGCACCAACGTGCCCACCATCTCGGCCGTCGGCGACCTCGCCCCGACCCTGCAGCTGGCCCACGTCGGCTTCGCCGAGGGCATCCTGGTCGCCGAGCGCCTGGCCGGCCTCAAGCCGGTGCCGATCGACTACGACGGCGTCCCGCGCGTGACCTACTCCAACCCCGAGGTGGCCTCCGTCGGCATCTCCGAGGCCAAGGCCGTCGAGCTGTACGGCAAGGAGAAGGTCGTCACCCTCAAGTACAACCTGGCCGGCAACGGCAAGAGCAAGATCCTGAAGACCGCCGGCGAGATCAAGCTCGTCCAGGTCAAGGACGGCGCCGTGGTCGGCGTCCACATGGTCGGCGCCCGCATGGGCGAGCAGGTCGGCGAAGCTCAGCTGATCTACAACTGGGAGGCCCTGCCGGCCGAGGTCGCGCAGCTCATCCACGCGCACCCGACCCAGTCCGAGGCCCTGGGCGAGGCGCACCTGGCGCTGGCCGGCAAGCCGCTGCACGCGCACGACTGATCACGCCACCACCCCCCATTTCCAGTACGCAAGACTTGATAGGAGTCGCTGAAACCATGGCGGTCTCAGTAACACTGCCCGCGCTGGGCGAGAGCGTTTCCGAGGGCACCGTCACCCGTTGGCTGAAGGCCGAGGGTGAGCGTGTCGAGGTCGACGAGCCGCTGCTCGAGGTGTCGACCGACAAGGTCGACACCGAGATCCCGTCGCCGGCCTCCGGCATCCTGGCCTCGATCAAGGTCGGCGAGGACGAGACCGTCGACGTCGGCGCCGAGCTGGCGATCATCGACGACGGCTCCGGTGCCCCGGTCGCCGCTGCGGCCCCGGTCGCCGAGGCCGCGCCCGTCGCCGCCCCGGCCCCGGTCGTGGAGGCGCCCGCCGCCCCCGCCCCGGTCGCCGCTGCCGCCCCGGCGGCTCCGGCTGCCGCTCCGGCTGCCGACGCCACCCCGGTCCTGCTGCCCGCGCTGGGCGAGTCGGTCACCGAGGGCACCGTCACCCGTTGGCTGAAGGCCGAGGGTGAGACGGTCGAGGTCGACGAGCCGCTGCTCGAGGTCTCCACCGACAAGGTCGACACCGAGATCCCGTCGCCGATCGCCGGTGTCGTGGTGAAGATCCTGGTCGGCGAGGACGAGACCGCCGAGGTCGGCGCCCAGCTCGCGCTGATCGGTGCCGCGGGTGCCGTCGCCGCCGCCCCGGCCCCGGTCGCCGCCCCGGCCCCCGTGGCTGCCCCGGCTCCGGTCGCCGCTCCGGCTCCGGTGGCCGCTCCGGCTCCGGCTGCCCCGGCCCCCGTCGCTCCGGCTGCTCCGGCTCCGGTCGCCGCCGCTCCGGCCCCGGTGGCCCCGGCCGCGCCCGCTCCGGTCGCCGCTCCGGCTCCCGTCGCCCCGGCCGCGCCGGCTGCCCCGGTGGCCGACGCCGGTGACGCCTACGTCACCCCGCTGGTGCGCAAGCTCGCCGCCGAGCACGGTGTCGAGCTGTCCTCCGTCGCCGGTACCGGCGTCGGCGGCCGCATCCGCAAGCAGGACGTCGTCGCCGCCGCGGAGGCCGCCAAGGCCGCCCCGGCCCCGGTCGCCGCCGCCGCTCCGGCCGCTGCGCCGAAGGCCGCCGCCGCGCCGTCCGCCCTGCGCGGCCAGACGGTCAAGATGACCCGCATGCGCAAGGTCATCGGCGACAACATGCTGAAGGCCCTGCACGAGCAGGCCCAGCTGACCAGCGTGGTCGAGGTGGACGTCACCAAGATCATGTCGCTGCGCGGCAAGGCCAAGGAGGGCTTCCTCGCCCGCGAGGGCGTCAAGCTGTCCCCGATGCCGTTCTTCGTCAAGGCCGCCGCCCAGGCGCTGAAGACCCACGCGGTCGTCAACGCCCGGATCAACGAGGCCGAGGGCACCATCACCTACTTCGACACCGAGAACATCGGTATCGCGGTGGACTCCGAGAAGGGTCTGATGACCCCGGTCATCAAGGGTGCGGGCGACCTCAACATCGCCGGCATCTCGAAGAAGACCGCCGAGCTGGCCGCCAAGGTCCGCGACAGCAAGATCACCCCGGACGAGCTGTCCGGCGCCACCTTCACCATCAGCAACACCGGCTCGCGCGGTGCGCTGTTCGACACCGTGATCGTGCCGCCGAACCAGGTCGCCATCCTGGGCATCGGTGCCACCGTCAAGCGCCCGGTGGTCATCGAGGCCGACGGCGGCACCGCCATCGGCATCCGTGACATGACCTACCTGTCGCTCTCCTACGACCACCGCCTGGTGGACGGCGCCGACGCCGCCCGCTACCTGGTCGCGGTCAAGGAGATCCTGGAGGCTGGCGAGTTCGAGGTCGAGCTCGGCCTGTAAGGCACTGCCGGTCCGCGGTTTCGGCTGCACGGAGCCCCGCGTCGTCCCTGGACGGCGCGGGGCTCCGCCGTTGCCCGGGCCCGCCTGCTGTCCGCCTGCTTCCGGCCGCGTCCGGTTGTCTCGGGCCGCGCCTGGCTGCGTCGAACATCACCAGCGTTTCGCCGGGCCATGGCATGCGCGGGGGCTTGCGAACGGGGATGCTGGAGCGGTGATGGACGAGACCGACTTCTGGCAGATGATCGACGAGACCCGGGAGGACGCCGACGGCGATCCGGACGAGCAGGCCGACCGGCTGGTGGAACGGCTGGTCCAGCTGACCCCGGACGACGTCATCGACTTCGCCCGGCTGTTCGAGGCCCGGTTCCAGCGGGCCTACCGCCACGACCTCTGGGGCGCCGCCTACCTGCTGCTGGACGGCGCCTCCGACGACACCTTCGACTACTTCCGCTGCTGGCTGATCGGCCAGGGCCGGGACGTCTTCGAGGGCGCCCTGTTCGAGCCTGACGACCTGGCGGACCTGCTGCCCGAGTTCGACGAGGAGGAGGACGGCGAGGCCGAGGACCTCGGCTACGCCGCCGACGAGGCGTACGAGCAGCTGACCGGACTTCCGCTGCCCGAGGTGGGCGGGCGGCAGTCCGGCCGACCGGCCGGGGCCGCGCTGGACTTCGACGACCCGGACGTCATGGCGAAACGGTTTCCCAAGCTCTGGGAGCGCTACGGGGATTAGGACGCGTCAGACACGCCCACGGCATGAGCGGGGCCGGACGCGTCAGGCGGTGCTGCCGCCGCCGGACGTGCCGTCCTGCTTGACGCCCTTGAGGATCTGGTCCAGCACGGACGCGTCCGGCGCGCTCGGGGTGTCGTCCACCCCGCCCTCGAACACCACGAAGCCGCCGCCCTTGGCCGGGACGGCCGCCAGCAGGACGTAGCCCTGGGTGCCGTCCGCGGTGCGGATGTGCCAGCGCACGGCGTAGCCGGACACGCCCGCGACGGTCGTGTAGCCGGAGCCGGAGTCGGTGTGCGAGCTGATCCCGGTGAAGATCTGGCCGGCGTACGCGGGCATCGTGGCCTCGGCGGCCGTCTTGGCGGTGACGCCCTGGACGGTGTCCTTCTCCACCGAGAACTGGCCGCGGATGCAGGAGCTGCCGTCCGGGCAGGTGTAGCGGCCGGTGCCCAGGTAGACCGTGGAGTGCGGGGAGTTGGGCGCCACGTCCCAGCCGTCGAACACCGGGACGGTGATCGCGTGCTGGGCGTCCGGGACGGTGCTCCTGACGGTCGGCGCCGGCTTGGGCGCGGGCGTCGGGGCGGACGTGCCCACCGTGGGGCTCGGGGCGGGGCCGCTCCGGGTGATGGTGACCGTCGGGTTCGGGGCCGGGTCGGCCTGCGGGGAGCCGCCACTGAGCACGATCCCGGCGACGATCCCGCCCACGGCGAGGACGGCGACCGCGATGCCGACGACCAGGCCGGGCCTCATCCGGCGGGGCGCCGGCTGCTGCGGCGGGTAGCCCGGCGCCGGGTAGCCGTAGCCCGCGCCCTGGGCGGGGTAGCCGTCCTGGGCCGGGTAGTAGCCGTCCTGGCCCGGGTAGCCGTAGCCCGGGGCGGGGGCGCTGCCCGGGTAGCCGGGGGCGTCCTGCGGACCGCCGTAGCCGTACCCGGGCTGCCGGCCGGGGGGCTGCCAGCCCTGGGTGGGGGCGTCGGCGAGGTGGCCGACGCCGCCCTGGAGCGGGCGCAGCTCGCTGGTCCAGGCGTTGCCGTCCCACCAGCGCTCGTGACCGGGGGTGCCGTCCGCACCGGGGACCGGGTACCACCCGGGGGGCGTCGAGTTGCTCACGGCCGTACGGTACCCGGCGGGGTGCCGGTCCAGACAGAGCGGATCGGTCACGACTCTGCACCACCCGCCACATCTGACTACTCGTCAGATGTGGCGGCCGGCAAGGCCGGTCGGGCGGGTCAGTCCGCCAGGCGGCGGGCCATCCAGATGTCGTCCACGTAGGACCCGTCGATCAGGAACTCCTCCGCCAGCGAGCCCTCGACGACGAAGCCGCAGCCCTCGTAGAGGCGGCGGGCCGGGGCGTTCCAGCCGAGCACCCGCAGGGTCAGCTTGCGCGCGCCCGCGGCCCGGGCGGCCTCGCAGGCCGCCTCGACCAGGCGCCGGCCGACACCCCGGCCGCGGGCCGTGCCGTCGACGACCAGGCCCTGGATCTGCCGGACGTGCCGGTTGCTGGCCAGCGGGGTCGGCGGGACCTGGCGGACGTAGCCGACCACCCGGCCGTCCAGGAGGGCGAGCAGGTACTGCTCCGGGGTGTGCCGTTCGTCGAAGACGCCGTCCTCCTCGGGCGGCTGCGGGGAGACGTCGGCCAGCGGGGACCAGGCGGCACGGTTGAGAACGGCGAGTTCGCCCTCGTCCTCGGGTTGAGCTGGGCGGATGATCAGATTGTCCTCGTGCATGCGCGTCATGCTAATGAGGCGCATGCCGACATGACAGGGCCTTGGGAACTGGGAGGATGGACGCATGCGCATCGCTGTCACGGGCTCCACGGGATTGATCGGTTCGGCGCTCGTCCGCTCCCTGCTGGCGGACGGCCACGAGGTGGTCCGGCTGGTCCGGCGCCGCTCCAGGACGGGCCCGCAGCCCGACGGCAGCACGGCCATCGGCTGGAACCCGCTGCTCGGCCAGGTCGAGCAGGACGGACTGGCCGGGGTCGAGGCGGTCGTGCACCTGGCCGGCGCCGGGGTCGGCGACCACCGCTGGACGGACGCCTACAAGCGGGAGATCCGGGAGAGCCGGGCACTCGGCACCGAGACGCTGGCCGTCGCGCTGGCCGCGCTCAAGGAGCCGCCCCGGGTGCTGGTCAGCGCCTCCGCCGTCGGCTGGTACGGGCAGACCGGCGACCGGGTGATCGACGAGGACTCCCCCGCCGGCGACGACTTCCTGGCCGAGGTCTGCGTCGAGTGGGAGGCGGCCGCGCGGCCGGCCGAGCTGGCCGGCATCCGGGTCGTCCACCCGCGCACCGGGATGGTGCTGTCCGCAACCGGCGGGGCCGGCGCGCGGCTGTTCCCGCTGTTCAAGCTGGGGCTGGGCGGGCGGCTCGGCGACGGACGGCAGTACTGGAGCTTCATCTCACTGGCCGACCAGGTCGCCGCGCTGCGGTTCCTGATCGACCGGGACGACCTCTCCGGCGCCGTCAACCTCACCGCGCCCGACCCCGTCACCAACGCCGAGCTGACGGCGGCGCTCGGGCGGGTGCTCCGGCGGCCGACCCCGTTCCCGGTGCCGGAGGCGGTGCTCAAGGTGGTGCTCGGCGAGCTGGCGGTCGAGGTGGTCGGCAGCCACCGGGTGGTGCCGCGGCGGCTGCTGGACGCGGGCTTCCGCTTCGCGCACCCGGACGTGGACGCGGCGGTGCGCGCGGCGCTGTGAGTGGCGCTGTGAGTGGCGGTGCGCGCGGCGCTGTGAGTGGCGCCGGGATGGTGCGCACGGTGCTGTGAGTGACGCTGGGGGCGACCGGCGTCGCGGAGCCCTGCCGTCCGCCGCGGGGCTCCGGTGCGGGCTCCGCCGCAGGGCTCCGGTACGTCCCGCTGCGTACGGTGGCTACGGCATTCGCCCTGGCCAGGGGCATATGCCGGGCGGAGATCGGGTGGGGGTCGGACGGGGCTCCGGGAGGGGGCGCATGGGAGCACACACCAGGCGCGTCGCACGCCCCCGGTGACCGTGCGCGCCCGCCGACCCCGGAACCCGGCCCCAACGGCGCACTGTCCGTGACCGCGCTCCCGCCCGGTGCCGCGCGCCCCCTCTCGCCCCTTGGATCGGGCCCGATGCGCTTGTCTGATGCTCACACTGACTGGGCATCACACCGTCGGACCGTGTCCCGGCACCCCGCTGCCTGCGTCGGCCGGAGCCCCGGGACCAGGGAGGGAGCACGCCAGTGCCCACATACGACTTCACCCGCCGCGCCCGCCGCCCGTCCGACCCTGACGTCATCGTCATCGGCGCCGGACTCGCCGGCCTGGCCGCCGCACGCACGCTCACCGGCCGCGGCCTCACCGTGCAGATCCTTGAGGCCACGGAGCGGATCGGCGGCCGGATGGCCACCCGCGAACTGGACGGATTCCGGCTCGACGACGGCAGCCACCTGCTGAACACCGCCTTCCCCGAACTCCGCCGCGTCCTCGACCTCGACCGCCTCGACCTGCGCCCACTCGCGGCCGGAGTCCTCGTGCACAGCGGCGGCCGGCGCTACCGCACCGGGGACCCGCAGCTCACCACCGCCCGGCAGGCCGCCACCCGCGCCCCACTCGGCAGCCCGCTGGACAAGGCCCGGCTCGGCAGCTGGCTCGGCCGGCTCGCCACCACCCCCGCCAGCCGCCTCAAGGCCCGCCCGGAGACCACCACCGCCCGCGCGCTGGCCGGCCACGGGCTCGCCCCGCGCACCCTCGACGGCTTCCTACGGCCACTGCTCAGCGCGCTGCTCAGCGACCCCGCCCTCGGCACCAGCAGCCGGATCGCCGACCTGGTCCTGCGCTCCTACGCGCGCGGGCGGCTCTGTCTGCCCGCCGGCGGGATCGCGGCCGTGCCGGCCCAGCTGGCCACCACCCTGCCCGCCGGCACCGTACGCACCGGGGTGCAGGTCACCTCGATCGCCGCCGACGGCGTGGAGACCGCCACCCACGGGCGGATCGGCGCCCAGGCCGTCGTCCTCGCCACCGACGCCCGCTCCGCCGCCGAACTGCTGCCCGGGCTACGGCTGCCGGACTTCCACCCCGTCACGACCTTCTACCACGCGGCCGACCGCACCCCGCTGGGTGAGGCCGTCCTGCTGCTCGACGGCGACCGGCCCGGCGGGCAGCCGCCGCTGGTCTCGCACTCCCTGGTGCTCAGCGAACTGCACCCCTCGTACGCCCCTGCCGGGCAGGCACTGATCGCCACCACCGTGCTCGGGCGGCGCTCCTTCGACTCGGGTGGCCCGGCCGGGCTGGAACCGGCGGTCCGGGTCCGGCTCGCCGAGCTGTACGGCGCCTCGACCACCGGCTGGCAGTTCCTGAACGTGCGGCACGTCCCGGACGCGCTGCCCGCGATGCCGCCGCCGCACAACCCCCGGCGCCCGGTGCGGGTGCTGGCCGGGCTGTACGTCGCCGGGGACCACCGGGACACCAGCACCGTGCAGGGCGCGCTGGTCTCCGGGCGGCGGGCGGCGCAGGCCGTGCTGCGCGACCTCGGCGTCCCGACCAACGCCCGGGAGGCCGAGGCGGCGGCCTGAGCCTGGCGGGGTCGGCCTGCGGGCTCCCCGTCCGGCTCCCGGCCCGTCCGGCTCCCGGCCCGTCCGGCTCCCGGCCCGGCGGGCTCCGGGTCCGGCTCCGGCTCCCGATCCGGCAGGCTCCGGGTCTGGCTCCGGGGACACGCTGACGACCTGCCGGTGGGTGACGGAGCGGCGACATGCCAGGATGCCGACATGACCGCTCATCGGATGATTTACACCGTACGGCCGGTTGCGCGGTGAGCGCCGCCGTCCAGCCGGTGGCCCTGATCCTGATCCCCGCCGCGGCCGTCGCCGCGCCGCTGCTCGCCGACCGCCTGCTGCGGTGGATCGCCGTCCCGACCGTCGTGTTCGAGATCCTGCTCGGCGTCCTGATCGGCCCCGACGTCCTGAACTGGGCGCACGTCGACGACCTGGTCAACGCGCTCTCCCAGTTCGGCCTGGCCATGCTGATGTTCCTGGCCGGGTACGAGATCGACTTCGCCAAGCTGCGCGGCGGCCCGCTGAAACGGGCGGGCACCGCGTGGCTGGTCACGCTCGTGGCGGCGCTCGGCGTGGGCGCGCTGGTCAACCGGGACCCGCTGAACGGCGCCTTCGCCGGGCTCGCGCTCACCACCACCGCCCTCGGAACCATCCTGCCGATCCTCCGCGATTCCGGCGAACTCCCCACCCCCTTCGGATCGTTGGTGATGGCCACCGGGGCGGTCGGCGAGTTCGGGCCGATCATCGCGATCGCCATCCTGCTCAGCGGCAACTCCCCGGTCCGGACGGCCGTCATCCTCGGCGCCTTCGCGGTGATCACCGCCGTCGCGGTCCTCGGCGCACGCCGCCCCCGGCCCGGCTGGGCCACCCGGCTCATCGAGCGCACCCTGCGTACCTCCGGGCAGTTCGCGGTCCGGGCGGTGATCCTGGTGCTCGCCGTCATGGTGGCCGCCGCGATCTGGCTCGACCTGGACATGCTGCTCGGCGCCTTCACCGCCGGGATCGTCTCCCGGCTGCTGCTCTCCGACATCCGCCGGGCCGAGGAGGAGGTGATCGAGGCCAAGCTGGAGAGCATCGGCTTCGGTTTCCTGGTGCCGGTGTTCTTCGTGGTCAGCGGGATGAACTTCGACCTGTCCGCCCTGCTGGACGACCCCGGCACGATACTGCTCGTCCCGGTGTTCCTGCTGCTGCTCCTGGCCGTGCGCGGGCTGCCCGCCGGGCTGCTCGCCCCGGCCGGACTCGGCCGACGGGACCGCACGGCGCTCGGGCTCTACGGCGCGACGGCGCTGCCGCTGGTCGTGGTGATCACCACCATCGAGGTGGACGACGGTCACCTGCCGTCCTCGACGGCCGCCGCGCTGGTCGGCGCCGGCTTGCTCTCGGTGCTGGTGTTCCCGCTGGTGGCGCAGCGGGTGCGCGGCGGCGTCCGGCCGCCCGCACCGGAGGCCGGGCAGCCGCGCGTCCGGGCCGAGAGCTGGTGAGCCGCTTCGCCCCCGCCCGTCGCCGAGGCGGTCCTACCCGCCGCCGGGGCACTCGGAGCCGGAGCCGGTGCCGGGCGGACGAGCCCTTCGGCCCGGGGCGGACCCGGGCCGGACGGGTTTCCAGGGCCGCCGGGGCTCGCCCGACCGGCCCCTCTTCGACAGGTCCTCAGATCACGCCGGCCTGGCGGGCCGTCTCCTCGAAGGCGCGGGCCACCGGGCTGCCCCGGTAGGGGGTGAGGCGGCGGTGGAAGTCCCGGACGTACTCCAGCGAGCGGGCCGAACGCATCTCCCCCGCCGCCCGCAGCGCGTCGGTGGCCATGGTGCAGGCCTCGTCGAGGTCCCCCATGCCGAGCCGGGCGGTGGCCAGCACCAGCCGGCAGAAGATCCGGCTGCGCGCGTAGGCGGGTGAGCGCAGCCGCAGCGACTTCTCGGCGTGCTGCGCGGAGGTGCGCCACTGCTGGAGGTCGCGGTAGCAGTGGGCGAACTCGTCGGAGAGCTGGGCCTCGTCGAAGTACCGCGCCCAGGAGGGCAGTTCGTCGCCGACCCGAGCCGCGGCCAGCGCCCGCTCGGAGCGCACCAGGGCGGTGGTGCAGGCCCGGACGTCGCCCAGCAGGCCGTGCCCGCGCGCCTCGGCGGCGTGCATCAGCGACTGGACCACCGGCGGAACGGCGGTGCCCACGCCCTGCTGGGCGACCCTGGCCAGTTGGACGGCCTCCCGGCCGTGGCCCAGGTGGACGGCCTGCTGACTCATCGTCACCAGGACGTACCCGCCGAGCGCGCGGTCCCCGGCGGCCTGGGACAGGCGCAGCGCCTGGACGAAGTAGCGCTGGGCGAGGCCGTGCGCGGCGATGTCGAAGGACGTCCAGCCGGCCAGCCTGGTCAGGTCGGCGACGGCGCCGAACAGCGCCCGGCCGATCTGCTCGCCGTAGCGGCCGCGCAGCATCGGCTCGGCCTCGCTCTCCAGGTAGCGGACCAGCGCCTGCCGGGCGTGCCCGCCGCCGTAGGCGTGATCGAGCGCCCGGAAGAGGTCGCCGACGGCGCGGATGGCGGCGATGTCGCCGCGGCCGACCCGCAGGGCGGGGCGCGACTCGCGGGCCGGTTCGGTGTACGGCGGCTCGACGGCGGTCGGCGGGCGCCGGCTCTGGGTGGGCACCCGGCCGATGGTGGGCCCGGCGGGGCCGGCCGCGCCCGGCACGGGGCGCATGCCGGGGGCCCCGTGGTGGGCCTGGCCGCGCGCCGGGCTCGGAGGGGGAGCGCCGGGCGCGGGGGGCACGCTCTGGGCGGGCGCGGCGGACGCTGCGGATGCTGCCGTCACGGCGGATGCCGCGGTGCCGGTGGTACCGGCAGTGGCGGCGGGCGGACCGGTGGGCGGACCGGTGGGCGGGCCGGTGGCGACATCGGGGCGGGCCATCGTCGAGCCGTCCCGGGCGACGCGCTCGTCCGTGCGGCCGATCAGCCAGTCCCGGCTGGGGACGACCAGGCCCGCCGGGGTGAAGGCGATCCGGCGCAGTTCGGACTGCGGGCCGTTGTCCTTGCGCCACATGCTCGCCACGATGTCCACCGCCTCCTGCGGGGTCTCGGCGAACTCCAGGCCCGCGTACACCGGGGCGCAGGCGTCCAGGCCGAGGTCCTGGGCGGTGAGGCGGCGGCCGAGGCGGCGGGTGAAGACCTCGGCGATCAGCGCGGGGGTGGCGCCGCGGGGCTGCTGGCCGCGCAGCCAGCGGGTGACCGAGGTCTTGTCGTAGCGCAGGTCGAGGCCGTGTTCCAGGCCGAGCTGGTCGACCCGGCGGGCCAGGCCCGCGTGCGAGAAGCCGGCTTCCTCGATGAGCGCGGCGAGTTGGCCGTTCTGCGGGGCCGGGCCGGAGTGCCCGGAGTGGCCGCCGACCGGCCCGGGGGCGGGGACGGCGGGTTCGTGCCGGTCGGTTGTGGCCTGCGCGGGCAGCCGCAGTTCGTCGGCGGTCGGGGCGTCGGCGGTCAGGGCGTCGGGGGCGTCCGGCAGGGTCCGGCCGACCGGGCCTCGGTGGTGGCCGAGCGGGTCGAGCGGTCCGTACGCCGGGCTGTCGGTTGCAGGCCGTTGGGGCATGTCAGTCAACACCTCTCGGACGTCGCACCGGGCTCTACCAGCACTTCGGCTGCCTGGGGCGGCGCCCCCTGTCGGGAATCGGCGTGAATGTAGCGAGCATTCGGGCGCTATGGGTGGATCTGACCGAGCAATCCTCCGAACGGGTGAAGCAACCGCGCCCATTGTGGGGAAGCGCGGTCGGCGCGGGTTTGGCCTTCCGCGGTCGAACCGTCGATCGGCTGTCATGGCGGTGAACACCACAGCCCACCGGGCTGCTGTGGTGGACCACCACATGGGAGCCGGGCCCCCGGATTTCCTAGCGTTCTCGGCCATGGACACCACTACAGCCCGCCCGCTCGACGGCCGGACGGCCCTGGTCACCGGGGCCGCCTCGGGCATCGGCCGGGCCTGCGCCGAGGCCTTCGCCGAGGCCGGCGCCCGGGTCTACGTCGTCGACCTCGCGGCCGGACCGGCCCGGGAGCTCGCCGAGCGGATCGGCGGCCGCGCCGTCGTCGCGGACCTCGCCGACCCGGAGGCCGTGGAGGCCCTGCCGGCCGACGCCGACATCGTGGTCAACAACGCCGGCCTCCAACACGTCGCGCCCGTCCACGAGTTCCCGCCCGACCGCTTCACTCTCATCCAACGCGTCATGGTCGAGGCGCCGTTCCGCATCCTGCGCCGCACTCTCCCGCACATGTACGAGCAGGAGTGGGGCCGGGTGGTCAACATCTCCTCCGTCCACGGCCTGCGGGCCAGCGCCTTCAAGTCCGCCTACGTCACCGCCAAGCACGCATTGGAGGGCCTCAGCAAGACCGTCGCCCTGGAGGGTGCCCCCTACGGCGTCACCAGCAACTGCATCAACCCGGGCTACGTCCGAACTCCCCTGGTGGAGAAGCAGATCGCGAGCCAGGCGCTCGCCCACGGCATCCGCGAGGACGAGGTCGTCGAGCAGATCATGCTCGAACGCACGGCCGTCAAGCGCCTCATCGAGCCCGAGGAGATCGCCCAACTCGCCCTCTGGCTCTGCTCCCCGCCCGCCTCCTACATCACCGGCGCCAGCCTCCCCGTCGACGGCGGCTGGACGGCGCGCTGAGCGGCGGCACCTGGCCGTCCTCCCCAGGCCGACCCCCGGGACTATGTGGGTGGCCCACATAGTCCCGGGGAACGCGCCTCCCTACCTTGTGGCGACGTCCCTTGGGGCGGCGCCCCTCGGGACGACACTCCTCGGGGCGACGTCCCTGGGGCGACATCCTCCCCCCCCCGGCCCGGAAGTGGTGACCATGAACGCCTCCGCACCAGCCACGGCAGCCACCCGCTCACTCCCTCGGGTCGTGGCCGCCAGTCTCATCGGGACCACCATCGAGTGGTACGACTACTTCTTGTACGGAACAGCGGCCGCGCTGGTGTTCAACAAGCTGTTCTTCCCGAACACCGATCCGCTGACGGGGACGCTGCTGTCCTTCCTCACCTACGCGATCGGGTTCGCCGCGCGACCGATCGGGGCGCTGGTGTTCGGGCACTTCGGGGACCGGGTCGGGCGGAAGAAGCTGCTCGTCCTCAGCCTGCTGCTGATGGGCGGGTCGACCACGCTGATCGGGGTGCTGCCCACCTACAGCTCCATCGGGGCGGCGGCGCCGGTGCTGTTGACGGTGCTGCGCCTGGTGCAGGGCTTCGCGCTCGGCGGGGAGTGGGGCGGGGCGGTGCTGCTGGTGTCGGAGCACGGGGACCAGCGGCGGCGCGGGTTCTGGGCGTCGTGGCCGCAGGGCGGGGCGCCGGCCGGGAACCTGCTGGCGGCGGGGGTGCTGTCGCTGCTGACGGCGGTGCTGTCGGAGGACGCGTTCCTGTCGTGGGGGTGGCGGGTGCCGTTCCTGCTGTCGGCGGTGCTGGTCGGGGTCGGGCTGTGGATCCGGCTGGCGGTGGACGAGTCGCCGCTGTTCAAGCAGGCGCTGGCGGCCCAGCAGCAGCGGAGGACCGCCGAACAGCCTCCGCTGGTGGCGGTGTTGCGCAACCACTGGCGGGAGGTGCTGGTGGCGATGGGCGCGCGGATGGCGGAAAACATCTCGTACTACGTGATGACCACCTTTGTGCTGACGTACGCCGTCACCCACGCACACTTCTCCAAGCAGACCGCGCTGAACGCCGTACTGATCGGCTCCGCGATCCAGTTCGCGCTGATCCCGCTGTTCGGAGCACTGTCCGACCGGGTCGGACGCAAGCCGGTGTACCTGGTGGGCGCGGTCGGAGTGGGCGTCTGGGCGTTCGTCTTCTTCGGGCTGGTGGACACCAGGTCGTTCGGACAGCTGGTGGTCGCGGTGACGGTCGGGCTGGTCTTCCACAGCGCGATGTACGCACCGCAGGCGGCGTTCTTCTCCGAGCTGTTCGCCACCCGGATGCGCTACTCGGGCGCCTCGATCGGGGCCCAGTTCGCCTCGGTGGCCGCCGGCGCGCCCGCGCCGCTGATCGCGACCGCGCTGCTCAAGGACTACGGCAACGCCACCCCGATCTCGGTGTACGTGGCGATCGCGGCGGCGATCACCGTGCTGGCGGTGCTGTGCGGGCGGGAGACCAGGGGCAGCGACCTGGCGGACGTCGAGGCGGCAGTGGAGGCGGAGGCCGCCGCCGTGGCGGCCAAGCCCGCCACCGCCTGACGGCGGAGCCGCTACGATCGCGCTTCCGCCGGACCCGACGCCGATTGGCGGCACGCACCATGAACCACCCTCACGAAAGCGCCGCGCCCGCGCTGCGGCGACTGCTCGACCTGCTCGCCTCCGGCGCCGCCACCGAGGACTTCGCCGACGTGCTGGCCGACGCCCGCCGCCGCGGGGCGCCGGCCGCCGTCCTCGCCGAGATCGACGACGCCACCTGGCAGGCCCTGCGGGTGCACCGCACGCTGCGTCAACACCGGCGCCGGGAGGCGGAGTTGACCGCACTGTTCGACACCGCCGGGGACCTCGCGGCCTCCCGGGAGCTGGACACCGTGCTCCAGGCGATCGTCCGCCGCGCCCGGATGCTGCTCGGCACCGACACCGCGTACCTGACCCTGCCGGACGAGGCCGCGGGCGACACCTACATGCGGGTCACCGACGGCTCGGTCTCCGTCCTGTTCCAGACCCTGCGGCTCAGTCTCGGCCACGGCCTGGGCGGCCTGGTCGCGCAGACCGCCCGCCCGTACGCCACCCCCGACTACCGCACCGACGAACGGTTCCACCACACCGGCACGATCGACGCGGGCGTGCTCGACGAGGGCCTGGTGGCGATCATCGGGGTGCCGCTGCTGCTCGGCGGCGAGGTCATCGGGGTACTGTTCGCCGCCGACCGCTCGCCCCGCGCCTTCTCCCCCGACGAGGTGGCGCTGCTGTGCACACTGGCCGCGCACGCCGCGATCGCCCTGGACACCGCCAAGTCGCTGGCCGACACCCGGGCCGCGCTCGCCGAACTGAACAGCGCCAACGAACTGGTCCGCGCCCACTCGGCCGCCGTCCAGCGCGCCGAGCAAGCCCACGACCGGCTCACCGACCTGGTGCTGCGCGGCGCCGAGGTGCCGGACGTCGCCGCCGCCGTCGCGGCCCTGCTGGGCGGCGAGATAGCGGTCCTCGACGCCGAGGGCGAGCCGCTGGCCGGGCGGTCCGCACCCGCCGGCGAGCTGGCGGAGGCGGTCGCCGCGTCCCGGGCCGAGGGGCGGTCCGTCCGGCACGGCGAGCTGTGGGTGTGCGCGGTGCTGGCCGGGCACGACGCCCTCGGCACCCTGGTACTGCGCGGACGCCCCGGCCTCGACGACGCGGACCGGCGGCTGTTCGAACGGGCCAGCGTGGTGACCGCGCTGCTCCTGCTGCTGCGCCGCTCGGTGGCCGAGACCGAGAACAGGGTCCGCGGCGAACTGCTCACCGACCTGCTGACCGCCCCCGACCGCGATCCGGCCGGGCTCACCGCGCGCGGCCGCCGGCTCGGCGTCGACCTCGCCCGCCCGCACCTGGTCCTGGTCGCCGAACCGGCCGAACCCGCCGGGCCCCCCGTCCCCGACCGCGGCCGGCTGGCCGGCGCCGCCCGGCGGTACCTGTTCGGCTCCCGGGGCGTCAGCGCCGAGCACGGCGAGGCGGTGGTGCTGCTGGTGCCGGAGGCCGGCGACCCGGAGGAGGCCGCGCGGCAGGCCGCCGAGCGGCTGGCCCGGCTGGCCGGGTTCCCGGTCACCGTCGGCGTCGGCCGTCCGGCCGCCGGCCCGCCCGCGCTGGCCGCCTCGTACGCCGAGGGCCTGCGCTGCGTCCGGGCACTGCGGGTGCTCGGCCGCGCCGGGGAGGGCGCCTCGGCCCGCGCGCTGGGCTTCCTCGGGGTGCTGCTCGGCGACGGGCACGACGTGGACGGCTTCGTCGGCTCGGCGCTCGGCCCGCTGCTCGCCTACGACGCCCGGCGCGGCACCGAACTGGTCCGCACCCTGCGCGCCTACTTCGACTGCGGCGGCAGCCTCACCCGCGCCAAGGACGAACTGCACGTCCACGTGAACACCGTCGTCCAACGGCTGGACCGGGTCGAGGCGCTGCTCGGCCCGGACTGGAACCACCCCGAGCGCTCGCTCGAACTCCAGCTGGCGCTGCGGCTGCAACTGCTCGCGGGGGGCTGAACGGTCCTCGCGGAGGGCTGATCGACCTCCTTGCGGAGGGCTGATCGGCCCTTGCGGGCGCGGCCCGTGCGGGCGCCCGAACGTCCCGTACGGGCGGCTGAACCGTCCGTACGGGCGTGGGCGTACAGTGGCGAGGTTGGTCTCGAACGCCTGGCAAGGAGCGGCAGCGGTGAGCGAGAACGTGCGTTTCGTTCGAATGGGGACAGGCGAGGGCGCCATCGCCTACCAGGAGGCCTGGGAGGAGCAGCAGCGCCTGCACGCGCTGCGAGTCGCGGACGAGATCCCCGACACCGTGCTGCTGCTGGAGCACCAGCCCGTCTACACGATGGGCAAGCGCACCAACCCCGCCGACCTGCCGCTGGACGGCACCCCGGTGGTCGAGGTCAACCGGGGCGGAGAGATCACCTGGCACGGCCCCGGCCAGCTGGTCGGCTACCCCATCGTCAAGCTGCCCGACCCGATCGACGTGGTCGCCTACGTCCGCCGGCTGGAGGAGGCGCTGATCCGCGCCTGCGCCGGGTTCGGCGTCGGAACCACCCGGGTCGAGGGCCGCAGCGGCGTCTGGGTGCTGGGCGAGTCCATCCCGGACGCCGTGGTGGACCCGGCGCAGGTGGTGGACATCGGCAAGCTGACCCTGCGAATGGGCCTGCCGCTGGGCATCGACCCGCGGCTGGCCGGCCCCGAGTACGCGCCGTCCAACGCCGGCCAGCGCGGCGACGACCGCAAGCTCGCCGCGATCGGCGTCCGGGTCGCCCGCGGGGTCACCATGCACGGCTTCGCGCTCAACTGCGACCCCGACATGACCTGGTTCGACCGGATCGTGCCGTGCGGCATCCGGGACGCCGGCGTCGCCTCGCTCGCCGGTGAGCTGGGGCGCGACTTCACCGTCGGCGAGGCGCTGCCGATGGTCGAGCGGCACCTGGCGGACGTGTTCGCGGAGCTGCCCGAACCCGCGCTCACCCGCTGACCCGGGCCCGGGCCCTCACCCGGGTCCTCACCCGGGTCCTGCTCCGGATTCTTCCCCGTGTCCTGTTCCGGGTTCTCCCCCGGGAATCTACCGGCCAGTAGCTCTGTTGCCCTGCGATTGCGGGGCAACAGGCCGCGCAAAGGCCTTACAACCACAGGCGTACCCTGGGGGTACCCCGTCTAGTTCTAGGAGTCGCACGTGTCCGCTGTCGCGCCCGACGGCAGGAAGCTGCTCCGCCTGGAGGTCCGCAACAGCGAGACCCCCATCGAGCGGAAGCCCGAGTGGATCAAGACCCGCGCGAAGATGGGGCCGGAGTACAACGCCCTCCAGTCGCTGGTGAAGAAGGAGGGGCTGCACACCGTCTGCCAGGAAGCCGGCTGCCCCAACATCTTCGAGTGCTGGGAGGACCGCGAGGCGACCTTCCTCATCGGCGGCGACCAGTGCACCCGCCGCTGCGACTTCTGCCAGATCGACACCGGCAAGCCCGCCGAGTTCGACCGGGACGAGCCGCGCCGGGTCGCCGAGTCCATCGTCACGATGGACCTCAACTACGCCACCATCACCGGCGTCGCCCGCGACGACCTGCCGGACGGCGGCGCCTGGCTGTACGCCGAGACCGTGCGCCAGGTGCACGCGCTGACCGCCGACCGCGAGAGCGGCCGCACCGGCGTCGAGCTGCTGATCCCCGACTTCAACGCGGTGCCCGAGCAGCTGGCCGAGGTCTTCTCCTCCCGCCCCGAGGTGCTCGCGCACAACGTCGAGACGGTGCCGCGGATCTTCAAGCGGATCCGCCCGGCCTTCCGCTACGAGCGCTCGCTCGACGTCATCACCCAGGCCCGCGCGGCCGGGCTGGTCACCAAGTCCAACCTGATCCTCGGCATGGGCGAGACCCGCGAGGAGGTCAGCCAGGCGCTGGCCGACCTCGTCGGCGCCGGCTGCGAGCTGATCACCATCACCCAGTACCTGCGCCCCTCGCTGCGCCACCACCCGGTGGAGCGCTGGGTCAAGCCGCACGAGTTCGTCGAGCTCCAGCAGGAGGCCGAGGAGCTGGGCTTCGCCGGGGTCATGTCGGGCCCGCTGGTGCGCTCCTCCTACCGGGCCGGGCGACTGTACCGGCAGGCGCTGGAGCGGCGCGCGCAGGCCGCGGTCTGATCCGGCTGGGTCGGTTGGGGCAGCGGGGTCGGCTGATCCTGCCGATCCTGCTGATCCGGTGCTTTTGAGCCACCCGCATGCGGGCGAAGGGCGGAGCCTCGGCTCCGCCCTTGTGGTTTTCACCGCGCTTTGACTGCCTGGTCACCGCCTGGTAACACGGGATGGTGACGATGGACTCGTTGCGATCGTTCGATTCTTCTCAGCCACGAGGGGAGCTGTTCGGCATGCGGATGCGCATCCGGTCGGTGGGGGTCGCGCTGCGGCTCGCCGAGAGCGTCCTGCTGGCGGGTGGCCAGCAGCAGGCCCGGCGCAACGCCTGGGCGGCGGTCTGCGAGAACCGCCAGTACGCGGCGGACCGCCGCCACGACGCGCGGGCGGCGACGACGTCACCGCCACGACGGTGACGTCCCCGACGGTTCTCTACAGTTCTCCACGGTTCTCGACGGCGACGTTCTCGACGGCGACGTTCTCGACGCGACCGCGCCGGGGGCCGTTCGCCGTGGCAGACGGTCGCTGTGTGCGACGACACAGGGCACACGAGTCACGGATCGAGGCGAACGGGTACCCGGGCTTGGTTATCCCGTACCCGTGCCACGTACCATGAGCGTTATGGCGAGGGAAACATCCGAGAACCCCGGGCGACTGAAGCAGATCCGCCTGGCGTACACCATGACCAAGAAGGTCGACACCAAGATCGGCCTGATCATCGCCGGCGTCGGCCTGCTGACCTTCGGCGTGTTCCTCGCCATCGGCTTCGCAATCGACCACCCGATCTACCTGGGCATCCTGGGCTTCATCGTGGCCTTCCTGGCCATGGCGATCGTCTTCGGGCGCCGGGCCGAACGCGCGGCGTTCGGACAGATGGAAGGGCAGCCGGGCGCCGTTGCGGCGGTGCTGAACAACATCCGACGCGGCTGGAGCTCCAACTCCACCCCGGTCGCGGTCACCCGCAACCAGGACGCGGTCTACCGCGCGGTGGGCCGGGCCGGAATCGCGCTGATCGGCGAAGGCAACCCGAACCGGGTGCGCCAGCTGCTGGCCTCCGAGAAGAAGAAGATGGCCCGGGTCGTCGGCGACGTGCCGGTGCACGACATCGTGGTGGGTACCGGCGAGGGCGAGATCCCGCTCAAGAAGCTGCAGATCCACCTGATGCGACTGCCCCGCGCCATCACCGCGTCCCAGGTCACCGAGACCAACGACCGTCTGCGCGCCCTGGGCGACCTGCTCTCCAAGGCGCCGATCCCCAAGGGCCCGATGCCCAAGGGTGCCCGGATGCCCAAGGGCGGCCAGGCCCGCTGACGCTCCCCCGACCACAACACTGAACGGCCCCGCCGCGGAGATCCCGCAGCGGGGCCGTTCAGTGTTGTGCGGCAAGGTCGTCCGGCCCTGGATCCGGACTGGGTCAGGGCCTCGACAGATCCCGACTAGATCCGGACCTCGACGGTGCCGACCGCCTTGTCGTGCAGGCCGCGGGTGTCACGGTCCCAGACCAGCGGCGGCACCACCAGGCAGAGCAGCAAGGTGCGCAGCAGCACCTGCGGGATGGTCGCGCGGCCGCCGTCCAGGCGGATCACCCGGAGGCCGAACAGCCGCTTGCCGACGGTCGTCCCGGTGGTGGCGAGCAGCACCGCCGCGACCAGGAAGTAGAGCGGGCTGGTCCACAGGTTCGCCTCGGCCGGGCTGCCCTTGCCGATCAGCCCGTAGGCGATCAGCGCGACCAGCCAACCGTCCACGAACAGGGCGCCGATCCGGCGGCCGGGGCCCGCGATCGAGCCGGGGCCCTCCTTGGGCAGGCCGAGGCGCTCGCCGCGGAAGCCGAAGTCGGCCCCCATCTTCTCGGCGGCCGCCTTCGGGCCGTCGATCCACGATCCCAACGCTTCTCTGGTGTCCACGAATCCACACTAACCGGGCGACCCGTCCGGACCGCCACCGGCTCCCCCGAACGCCACGGGCGGGTGAATCGTGCCGCCGGAGCTTTCCAAGTGGTCCAGACCACTTGTGGAGAGCCGAGCCTGACGGCGGTACGTTTTGCCCCGTCCCGTACATCTTTGCCACCCGATCGGCGGGCGTGGTTAACATTTATGAAACGACCGGGTCACCGGCCGGAAACGGCCCGTTCCTAGGGTGAGCCACATTCGCACGCCGAGGAGGATGGATGTTCAACAACGCCGCCGAAGTGAAGCAGTTCATTCAGGACAACGACGTGAAGTTCGTCGATGTCCGCTTCTGCGATCTGCCTGGCGTCATGCAGCACTTCTCCGTACCTGCGGCGACCTTCGACCCGTCCGAGATCCTGATGTTCGACGGCTCGTCGATCCGCGGCTTCCAGGCCATCCACGAGTCCGACATGGCCCTGGTCCCGGACCTCGCCACGGCTCGGCTCGACCCCTTCCGGGTCGAGAAGCACCTCAACATCAACTTCTTCATCCAGGACCCGGTCACCGGCGAGGCCTACAGCCGCGACCCGCGCAACGTCGCCAAGAAGGCCGAGGCCTACCTCGCCTCCTCCGGCATCGCCGACACCGCGTTCTTCGGGCCCGAGGCCGAGTTCTACGTCTTCGACTCGGTCCGCTTCGAGACCAGCGCCAACGCGTCCTTCTACCACATCGACTCGGAGGCCGGCGCCTGGAACTCCGGCGCCGCCGAGGGCGACGTCCGCGGCTACAAGGTCAAGTACAAGGGCGGCTACTTCCCCACCCCGCCGGTGGACCACTTCGCCGACCTGCGGGCCGAGATGTCGCTCGAACTGGCCAAGTCCGGCCTCGAGGTCGAGCGCCAGCACCACGAGGTCGGCACGGCCGGCCAGGCCGAGATCAACTACAAGTTCAACACCCTGCTGCACGCCGCCGACGACCTGATGCTGTTCAAGTACATCATCAAGAACGTCGCCTGGCGCAACGGCAAGACGGCCACCTTCATGCCCAAGCCGATCTTCGGCGACAACGGCTCGGGCATGCACGTCCACCAGTCGCTGTGGACCGAGGGCTCGCCGCTCTTCTACGACGAGCAGGGCTACGCCGGCCTCTCCGACACCGCCCGCTACTACATCGGCGGCCTGCTCCGGCACGCCCCCTCGCTGCTGGCCTTCACCAACCCTTCGGTGAACTCCTACCACCGCCTGGTCCCGGGCTTCGAGGCGCCGGTCAACCTCGTCTACTCCCAGCGCAACCGCTCGGCCGCGATCCGCATCCCGATCACCGGCTCCAACGCCAAGGCCAAGCGCATCGAGTTCCGCGCGCCCGACCCCTCCTCCAACCCGTACCTGGCCTTCGCCGCCATGCTGATGGCCGGCCTCGACGGCATCCGCAACAAGATCGAGCCGCTGGAGCCCGTCGACAAGGACCTCTACGAGCTGGCCCCCGAGGAGCACGCCAACGTCCCGCAGGTACCCGCCTCCCTCCCGGCCGTCCTCGACGCCCTGGAAGCCGACCACGAGTACCTGCTCGCCGGCAACGTCTTCACCCCGGACCTGATCGAGACCTGGATCGACTTCAAGCGCACCAACGAGATCGCCCCCATCGCCCTCCGCCCCCACCCGCACGAGTTCGAGCTGTACTACGACCTCTAAACCGGCCCCCATGGGCCACCTGGCCAGGAGGCCACTCTAGGGCCTCTGACCTGCAAAAACGTCTATCGCAAGCTCTCGCTACTACTCGCCCGTCCTCGCCCTCATGTGAAATGAGTGTGAAATGGCGACGCCAATAGCTGACGTAGCATCAGCCGAGCGGGTCGACGCCGGGGCCTGTCGCTCTCCCCACGGAGGGTGACGGGCCCCGCTTGCGCCACCCTCAGCTCAGGGCATCACCCACCGTCGCCAGTCGCTCGGATCGCCACCTCCCTGTCAGTCCTACCCGCCATGATGCGCACGGGCTCGTTTGCACAGGGTGAGCGAGCAACTACCGTGCGAGGGATAGTCGATGACCGAATCTCCTGTCATGACTCCCGACTTCGTGGAACAAGTGCTGGCCGCGCAAGCCATCGTCAGGCGGGATTGGGCGGGGGTCCGCTGCGCAGCCGCCACGTGCGATGGGCCCGTCTCAGCAGGGACATATTCCTGCCGCCAGTGCATGACCGACGAAGAGCGGGAAAGCGCGGCCTTAGTGCGCCGCTGGGCGAAGCCGCTTGTCGATCGATGGCTGCCACACCTCTGGCCGGCATGCTGGTTCTGGCCGCTCCCCGACACGGGAGGAGCGCGCTGGGCATCCGAGACCACTTCCCTGTTCAACTGGCAGCAGGGCCGCTGCGCGATCTGTTGGTGGCAGGAGACTCGCCCCGAGGCCCGCCACTGCCGAGAATCGGGATTGGTTCAGGACCATAATCACGCCACCGGCATGCTGCGCGGTTACCTCTGCATTTGGTGCAATTCGTCTGAAGGTCATCGAACTTCGGATGGCCGGTTTCTGAACTACCGACTCCGCCCACCTACCGAATTGCTCGGAATCCGCTTCCGGTATGGCCGCAAGATGCGGTCGGTTGAAGAGTCAGCGGGCCAGCTTTCCTTCGGAGATGCATTTTAGCCTCCATTGCAAGCGGAGGTGGCTGGCTCCCTGTGATCTTCCAATATACGACGACTACTGCCTCAGCCCACAGCCGCTCCGGAGACCGTGCTCGGTGGCGACCATCTGCTTCCATAGGACCATGTTAGGGGCGGTGCACTGAACGGCTCTCATCCCCCCAATCGAGTGAACAAGTCCAGCAGGTGCCGGAAGCACCGACTGTAATGCCCTAGGATTTGGAATCAGCCTGGCCCGTGCGAGGGGCCAGATCCGGGCGCCTTATCCGACCTGTCGGCACCGACGGAGAACCTTCTTCGCATGTATGTCCGCACGCCATCGCCAAGGACAAACTCACCACGTATTTGCGTCAGTTCGCGCCGGGTCGGGGCACCTCACTTCTCCAGAGTGGAAGCGATCATGATGCACCAGCAAGCAGCGGCAGCGCGTGCCGACTTCACCCAAGAGCCGCTCGAAGTGGTCCGACTCCGCATCGGCCAGTTCGACAGCTTCGCTCGGCTCATCCCGCAGGCCGACGGAACACAGGCGCTCCTCGAAGCGCTCTTTCTCTCCGCGGTCGCCCGCAGCACACCCGGGGCTAATCTCGGCACGGCTCCGTTCGGCGTCATCGATGTGAGCCCGCTGCCGAATCGGCTGGACGTCCATCTCGCCGGGCCCGAGGCGTTCCGGCCGGTGCTCGATCTGCTCCCGACCCGGGACAGTGACAAGACGATCCACGGAGTCGCTGGCCTCCTGGCCCGGCCCGTCCGTACCGCTGTGCACGTGGCCTTCGACCACAGGCAGGCGAGCGGGGAGTTGCGGTTGTGGACCGAGGGTGCCGACCTGACTGAACTCCTGGCTGAGCACGCGGCTGCCACCACAGCGCGAGGGCGTCGGGTGATGTGGAGCACCAGTTCGCCGCTGCCTAAGCCGAAGCTCGTACACGGGCGCAGGGCCGTTCGGGCGCTGGGCCGGCAGAAGCCCAGCCCGGTCACACCGCCGGTCAGGACGTCGCAGTTCCTGGCCAGCGCTCTGCTGCGTCGTCCCGGGATCTGGACGCGCCTGGAGGGCCACCTGGACCTGAGGGTCTCCAGCTCGGAAGTCGAGCACGGTGTCGACTGGCTGCTCGACCGCGTCGTCACCCAGGGGGCGGCGGTCCACGATGATCGCATTGCCTGCGTTCTGGGCGACGCGATTGCAGGGCCCGACCTCATCTGGGATCGGGCAATGCACGCCTGCGGCCCCGATGAGTGCCGGATGCGGTTCGTCCCACGGGAGGCCGGCCATGGGTGGAACGGAGTGCTGACCGTGCGAACTGTTCGGACCACCTCAGAGCACCTTCCAGCACGCCGTCCCAGGCCGTTCACGGTCCTCGCGGAATCCCTTGTGGAGAACGAGGTCTCGCCGCTCCGACCCGCACCCAATGGCGCGATGCCGTCCTTGGACGGACACGACCGGAACTCCGGACTCGTCGTGCAGCTTGAGTCGGTGGGCTACTCCCTGAGCAAGACGTCATGCTGGAAGATCGCCTTGCACGTGGGCGCAGGCTGGGCCCAGCACGGTTGGCGAGTGCTTGTCGTTCACGACGTCAGCGAGGCATCCGCGCAGCCAGCGGCCTATCCCCCTCCAACGTGGCCCGAACGGCCTCGTCCAACGGCCCCGACAGAGGATGCGCCCTGGCAGCGTCTTCGTCTCACCAGCGGCCCGGGAGAGCTTCACGTCCACGTGGGAAGCCACAGCTGGGAAGCGTTGGAGAAGCTCATCCCGCGGGCCCGGTCCGACTTCGACTGGATCATCCTGGCGGACAGCATCTCGCACAGTTATAGGTACATGGGCCCCACGATGCTGGACGGGATCACCGATCGCTTCGTGGTCGCGGTGGAAGACCCGGGCTACGCAACCACGATCGCCGTCGCGAGTACCGGCGGCCAACAGGCCACGAACGTGGGCCGCCACGTCGATCTGACACTGGCCGAGTCCGCGACTGCCTGGCGGGAGCGGAACCTCCGGATGTTGGCAAGTGACATCCCGGTAGCTGGCCTCATTCTCGTTCCGGGGAGTAAGCACTCCCAGCCGCCTGTGGAGTCCCGGGACGCCGCCGACGCTCGACTCGCCGACTTCGGCACGCCCGTCCTTACCCGTCTTACCAGCGAACTGATCTTCGAGGAGCACACCGTCCTGGACAACGTCAGTCCACGCGCGCGCGAAAACCTCCTGGCCACGAGTGCGCACCTCGCCCACCTGCTCGCGATGCACGCAGTCAGGCGGCCGGCCCCTTCTCTAAAGGCTCGTGCCTGACTCGGAGCCGTGGGCCCGGAGGCAACCATCCGGGCCTACCAGCATCTTTGCAGCCTTGTAGGCTCGGCAGGTGACGACCAGCGTGCGGGCCCGCCTGTGGAAGTTCAGCGTCCAAGCCGATCCGGACGGCATCTCGGACATCGTCGCCGTCGAGGTCGGCCAAGGACATCTACCTGTGGCACTCTCACGACTGATCCACATCAACGCCCTTGCCTGTGACCTGCGGAAGATCGTCGATCCGCGCGTACGGGACCACGAGGTTGCCCTCCTGCTCAGCTACATCACCGCAGGTGCACCCGGCACGCTCCTCACCGCGAAGCATCAGACGCTGCTGGCCAGCTCGGGGCACATCAGCAGGTTCGTCGCGGAAGCGACCGGCCTTGGAGTGATGACCGCCGCCAGCGAGTGCCTATTCTCTTGGTCGTCGGCTGACGGCTTGCACAGCTTCGATGTCCTACCTGGTCAGTTGGTGAAGCAGTACGGAGGCGGAGGAGTTCGCCCTGACCTGCTCTTCCAGGTGGCAGGGGGACCGCTTGCGGGCGAGGCCCGGGGGCGCAGGCGCCTGGCCAAGCAGCTGTTCCCCGGGACGGCGACAGCCGGTCAGCGAGGTCGGCTTCTCCAGCTCGCCGCGTGGTCGGCCGCGCACGCGGGCCACGCATACTTCATGAGCTGGGTGTGGATCGGTCCCGCTGGTGTGGGGGTCGACATCTTCCTGCCCGCCGGTGACGGAGTCGATAGTGCCTTGGACTTGGACTGGATCGACGAGCCGGGACATGCAGTGTGGGAGATCCGGGCAGAGCGCCGCAGAGCATCCGCGCGGGCTGAAGCTCCAGCCGAGGATCCCTGGGTAGAAGACCTGGACTCGAATGAGCCCCGGTCACGAGCCGAGATTCGCTCAGTTCAATCCAAGATCCTGTTCGGGAAGAAGGTACTCAGCCCCGAGGACCGGATGGATGCGGCGCTGAACTACCGGTTCGAGATGACGGGCGACGTGGAAGGCGAGATCGGCGGTGTCCCCATACGTGGACGATGGGTTTCGGCCGATCGTCTGGGCCCTGCCACCCACGAGGTCTTCCTTGGGGTCCTTATCGACCATCTGCCCGACCGAGCAACACGACGCGGCCACGCCAGGCGGTACGCGCAGTCGCTGGACACGCATTTGGACGGACGGATGCTGACAGTGGTTCGTCGTATCGACGAAGACCGGCCGTCCTGGGACCGCGTCACGGCAGACCTCCTCGACCCCTCCTAGCTAGCGGAGGCGCGGTCCCTGCGGGTCCTGCTGGGTCTGCTGCGGGCGCGGTTGGACCGGCTGACGCTGCTCGGCCGGGCGCTGAGCCGGGGCTTGGGCCTGGCGCTGGTCGCTGGGCTCGACGCGGCGGTTCGGCGCGGGCCGGGCGGCTCGGGGGGCGGGCTGTCCGGTGCGCTGCTGGAGTTGGTCGCGGTGGGCCTGGCGTTCGGCCTGGCGGCCGGCTCGGCGGGGGTCGGCGAGGGTCGGCTGGCGGCGCTCCTCCGTCTGCTGCTGCTCGGGCTGGGTGGCCTCGGCGGTGAGCTGGCGGCGTTCGGCGAGTACCGTGCTGACGTGTTCGGCGACGTGCTGCTGGGCAAGCGCGGCGTCGTCCAGGCGCGAGCGGCCGGCGAGCCAGGACGCCCCGGTCCGGGTGGCGACGGTGCCCAGGATCTCGGCCTGGTCGGCTTCGGGCAGGGTGCGGTAGACGTCGGCGGCGAGTCGGCGCAGGGCCTGCTGGTCGCCGTCCGCAGAGGCCGCCGCCGGGGTGTCGGCCTGTCGGGTGAGTTGGGGTGGTCGATCTCCGGATTCGGCGGACGTGCGGGGTGCGAGCTGGTAGGTGTGGGACGTCTTTCGCCGGTTAGGTGTTCTCGTCTGCCGTGGGGGTGGGTTCGTGGCTCGGGTGGTGTGTGTGCACGGGATGGGGCAGCAGGTTCAGGGGGAGGACCGGCTGCGGTCCGTGTGGTTTCCGGCGCTGAGTGACGGGCTGCGCCGGGCCGAAGCGGAAGGCGCGTTGTCGGAGTCGGATGTGGCGATGGGGTTCTACGGGGACCTATTCCGTCCGGCCGGGCAGCTGCTCGCGGCGAGTGATCCGCCCTACACGGCCGGGGACGTCGAAGCCGGCTTCGAGCAGGAACTCCTGGCGGCCTGGTGGCAGGCAGCGGCCGAGACGGACCCCGCAGTGGTGGCGCCGGACGCCGACGGGACCCTGATGGCAACCCCGCAGTCGGTGCAGGCTGCTCTGCGGGCCCTGTCCGGTTCGAAGTTCTTCGCGAATCTGGCGCTGCGGGCGGTGGTCGCGGACCTGAAGCAGGTGCGCGCGTACCTGACGAACCAGCAAACGCGTGTGCAGGCCCGAAAGCGGGTGATGGCGCAGATTGGCCCTGACACGCGGGTGGTCGTGGCGCACTCGCTGGGATCGGTGGTGGCCTACGAGGCGTTGTGCGCGTTGCCGGGACACGGGGTGCGGGCGCTGGTGACGATCGGCTCGCCGCTGGGGATCCGTAACCTGGTCTTCGACCGCCTCCAGCCTGCCCCCACACCGGTGGGTAAGCAGGCCGGTGGTGTGTGGCCGGGCGGCGAGCAGTTGGTGTGGACGAATCTGGCCGCGACCGGGGACGTGGTGGCGCTGGTGAAGGACCTGCGCCCGCTGTTCGGCGAGCGGCTGCGCTCAGGACTGCTGTCCAACGGCGTGCACGCGCACGACGCCACTTCCTATCTGACCGACGCGCTGTGCGGGAAGGCGATCGCCGAGGGCTTGGCGTGAGCGCTGCGCAGGACGGTGCGGGTGACGAGGGGCCGCGGCGGTACCTGATCGCCGCGGCGGTGGCCGGCTACCCGAAGAACCGGGATTGGGACCGGCCCGGTCTGGTGCAGGCCCGTGAGCGGGTGGTCGAGCTGTTCACCACGACGCTCGGCTACCAGCTCCACGACCCGCTGCCGCTCAGTCCCACCAAGCAGCAGCTGACCGATGCCCTGCGCGCGTTCTGCGCCTCCCCCGAGCGCCGGGAGGACGACCTGCTGGCGCTCTACCTGTCCTGCCACGGCGAGATCCTCGGCGACGGCGAGGAGCACGTCCTGCTCACCGCGGACACCGACCCCGAGGACCTCGCCTACACCGCGCTGCCCACGGCGGAGCTGACCCGGGTGCTGCTGCGCGGCACCCGGATCCGACGGGTGCTGCTGATGCTGGACGCCTGCTACGTGGGCCAGGGCGGCAACGAGATGGCCGCCGCCGCACTGGAGCGGATGGGCGCGCCGTGGGGCCGCAAAACCGGGTCGGGGCTGGTGGTGGTCTCCTCCGCGCAGCCGCACCAGCCCGCCCTGGCCGGCGCGTTCCCGCAGTTGCTGCACGACGCGGTCGCCGGCCCGCCGGTAGCCGGGCACGGCCCGCGGGAGCTGTCGGTGAACGCGCTCGTTAAGCACATGAACGACTCCCCCCATCTGCCCGGCCACCAGCGCATCGGCCTGACCATGGTTGGGTTGGACGGCGAGGTGCCGCCGTTCTTCCCCAACCCCCGCCACGACGTTCGCCTGACCGAGGTCGACCTCGCCCTGCAGCGGGCTGCCGCCTTCGACGAGCAGGACCAGCGCCGGGAGACAGAATTCGTCTCCCGGATGCTGGTGCGCGCCATGGGCTACCACCGAACCACTGACGAGGACCCCGCGTGGTGGTTCAGCGGACGCCACACCGCCCTCCATCACCTGGCCGCCTGGCTCGACACTCCCACCTGCCAGGACGGCGTGGCGTGCCGGGTCGTCACCGCGGCCCCCGGCTCCGGGAAGACTGCCGTCCTCGGACTCGTCGCCGCCCTCTCTCACCCCGAACGCCACCGCACCGTCCCCACCCACACCCTCGGCCTGCCCCCCGACCTGATCCAACTAGGCGCCCTCGACGCGACCGTCTACGCCCAGCGCCTGAGCAACGCCGACGTCCTGGATGCCCTGAACGCCGCCGCCCGCACCCGGGCCGCCACCGTCGGCGAACTCCTCCAAGCCCTCACCCACCGGACACGGCCGTTGACCGTCCTCATCGACGCCCTCGACGAAGCCGCCACCCCCGACACCCTCACCGCCGGCATCCTGCGCCCCCTCATCGAACACTCCCAAGGCCGCATCCGCCTGCTGCTCGGCACCCGCCCCTACCTCCTGCCCCGCCTCGGCACCACCCCCGAACAGGAAATCAACCTCGACGACGACCGCTACGCCGACCCCCAGGCGATCACCACCTACGCCATCCGCACCCTCCTAGAGGCCCACCGCCGCTCCCCCTACCGCCGCCGCCCTTCCACCGCCCGGCCCGTGGCCGAGGCCGTCGCCGAAGCGGCCGGCCGCTCCTTCCTCGTCGCCCGCATCACCGCCGCCACCCTCGCCGCCAGCCGCATCGTCCCGGACCCCACCGACCCCCACTGGCGCGCCACCCTGCCGCGCCACGCCAGCGACGCCATGCACCGCGACCTCCACCGACGCCTCGGCCGACACGCCCAGCGCGCCATCGACCTCCTGCTCCCCCTCGCCTACGCCCAGGGTCAGGGCCTGCCCTGGGAGGACATCTGGGCGCCCCTCGCCACCGAGACCTCCGGCCGCTCCTGCACCGACGACGACATCCTGTGGCTACGCCACCAGGCCGGTTCCTACATCGTGGAGGCCACCGAGAAGGGCCGTTCCGCCTACCGGCTCTACCACGAGGCGATGGCCGAGTACCTGCGCCAGGGCACCGGCCCCGCCAGCGTCCACGCCGCCTACACCCGCGTCCTGACCGATCGGGTCCCCTACCGAGCCGACGCCACCCGCGACTGGTCCCGCGCCCACCCCTACGCCCTCACCCACCTCGCCCACCACGCCGCCCAGGCCGGCCTCCTCGACCAGGTCCTCACCGACACCGAGTACCTCGTCCACGCCGAACCCCGCGGCCTCACCCCCCACCTCCACCGTGCCGACGGCCCCGCCGCCCGCCTGAACGCCGCCGTCTATCGCACCGGCCTCCACCTCCACCACGAAACCGCCCCGTCTGTGCGACGGCAGGTCCTCACCCTGGACGCCGCCCGCGCTGGCGCCACCGACCTCCACAACGACCTCACCCACCGCCTCCCACCCGGCACCTGGACACCCCGCTGGGCAACCGGCAGCACGTTCAGCCCCGCCCTCCGCGGCACTCTCACCGGCCACACCAGCAGCGTGACCGCGGTGGCGTGCACCGAACTCGACGGCCGCACCATCGCCGTCACCACCAGCCGGGACGGCACAGTGCGGGTGTGGGACCTGGCCACCGGCCAACCCGTCGGCCAACCCCTCACCGATCACACCGAAGCCGTGACCGCGGTGGCGTGCACCGAACTCGACGGCCGCACCATCGCTGTCACCGGCAGCGAGGACGGCACGGTGCGGATGTGGGACCTGGCCACCGGCCAGCCCGTCGGCCAACCCCTCACCGATCACACCGAAGCCGTGACCGCGGTGGCGTGCACCGAACTCGACGGCCGCACCATCGCCGTTACCGGCAGCTGGGACGGCACGGTGCGGGTGTGGGACCTGGCCACCGGCCGACCCGTCGGCCAGCCCCTCACCGGCCACATCGACGGTGTGGAAGCGGTGGCGTGTACGGTGCTCGACGGCCGCACCATCGCCGTTACCGGCAGCTGGGACGGCACGGTGCGGGTGTGGGACCTGGCCACCGGCCGACCCGTCGGCGAGCCCCTCACCGGCCACATCGACGGTGTGGAAGCGGTGGCGTGTACGGTGCTCGACGGCCGCACCATCGCCGTCACCACCGGCGAGGACGGCACGGTGCGGGTGTGGGACCTGGCCACCGGCCGGCCCGTCGGCGAGCCCCTCACCGGCCACATCGACGGTGTGGAAGCGGTGGCGTGTACGGTGCTCGACGGCCGCACCGTCGCCGTCACCGGCAGCGCGGACAGCACGGTGCGGGTGTGGGATCTGGCCACCGGCCGGCCCGTCGGCGAGCCCCTCACCGGCCACACCAGCAACGTGACCGCGGTGGAGTACACCGTCTTCGACGGCCGCACCGTCGCCGTCACCGGCAGCGCGGACAGCACGGTGCGGGTGTGGGATCTGGCCACCGGCCAGCCCATCGGCGAGCCCCTCACCGGCCACACCAGCAACGTGACCGCGGTGGAGTACACCGTCTTCGACGGCCGCACCGTCGCCGTCACCGCCAGCTGGGACGGCACGGTGCGGGTATGGGATCTGGCCACCGGCCGACCCGTCGGCCAACCCCTCACCGACCCCACCAGCAACCTGACCGCGATGGCGTGCACCGAACTCGACGGCCGCACCGTCGCCGTCACCGCCAGCTGGGACAACAATGTGCGGGTATGGGACCTGGCCACCGGCCAGCCCGTCGGCCAACCCCTCACCGACCCGACCAACACCGTGACCGCGATGGCGTGCACCGAACTCGACGGCCGCACCGTCGCCGTCACCACCAGCTGGGACAACAATGTGCGGGTGTGGGACCTGGCCACAGGCCAGCCCGTCGGCCAACCCCTCACCGGCCACTTCAGCAACGTGTATGCGGTGGCGTGCACCGAACTCGACGGTCGGACCGTCGCCGTCACCACCAGCGCGGACCAGACGGTGCGGGTGTGGGATCTGGCCACCGGCCAACCCGTCGGCCAACCCCTCACCGGCCACACCAAAAGCGTGAACGCGGTGGCGTGCACCGAACTCGACGGCCGGACCGTCGCCGTCACCACCAGCGCGGACCAGACGGTGCGGGTATGGGATCTGGCCACCGGCCAACCCGTCGGCCAACCCCTCACCGACCACACCGACAACGTGAACGCGGTGGCGTGCACCGAACTCGACGGCCGGACCGTCGCCGTCACCACCAGCCAGGACCAGACGGTACGGGTATGGGACCTGGCCACCCAGAAGGCTGCCGTAACCATCCCGATCGACTCACCTGGTGGCGTCGCAATCACCGCTGCTGGAGACCTCATCGTCAGCTTCCACAGCGACGTCGCCCACTACCGGCGCCGCCCCGACAGGGCAGGTTATCCACCGCGCATGGATAACCACGGAGGATGAACAGCTGCTCACACGTTAGGTGGCGGGAATCCCGTCAGGTTTGACGTAGCGGGGCCAGCTGTCGGCAACGAGTACACCTCAGCCGATCCGGTTTAGGTACTCCGCATCGCAGTGATGTGTCAGGTGGCGTGAACCATCTCGGTCGCAAGGCAGCTCGGGGCTTAGCGGAGGCGTGGTCCCTTCTGGTCCTGCTGCGGGCGCGGCTGCAGCGGCTGCCGCTGCTCGAACGGGCGCTGGGTCGGGGCCTGGACTTCGCGCTGGTCGACGGGTTCGACCCGGCGGTTCGGCGCGGGCCGGGTGGCTCGGGAGGCGGGTTGTCCGCCGCGCTGCTGGAGCTGGTCGCGGTGGGCCTGGCGTTCGGCTTGGCGGCCAGCTCGGCGGCGTTCGGCGAGGGTCGGCCGGCGGCGCTCCTCCACCTCCTGTCGCTCGGGCTGGGTGGCTTCGGCGGTGAGCTGGCGGCGCTCCGCGAGGACCGTGCTAACGGACTCGGCGACATGCGGCTGGGCCAGGGCCGCATCGTCCAAGCGCGGGCGGCCGGCGAGCCAGGACGCGCCGGTCCGGGTGGCGACGGTGCGCAGGATCTCGGCCTGGTCCGTCTCGGGCAGGGTGCGGTAGACGTCGGCGGCGAGTCGGCGGAGGGCCTGCTGATCGCTGTCTGCGGGAGCCGCCGCCGGGGTGGCGGTGGCGATGCGGCGGGCGGCGATGGCGGCTTCGGTGGCCGTCCAGTATGCGTAGTGGCCGGTGCGGCCTTCCTCGATGTAGGGGCCGGCGGGCTGAGCGGCGGTGTCGTCGGTGACGCGGTGCTGGTCGCGGTAGGCGGCGACGACGGCGATCTGCTGCTGCCACTGGGCGCGCAAGGTGGGGTCGGTGGGGGCTTCGCCGAGGGTGCGGCTCCACTCCGGGCGCCTCTCCACGGTGCGCTCGGCAAGGGCCGAGAGGCGGCCGGTGATCAGCGCGGTGCTCTCGGTGAGGTACTCGTGGTGGCGCGGGTTGGCCGCGGTGGAGTGCGGCACCGGGCTGATCCACGCGGGCAGGTCTGCGCGACCGGAGGCGGCGCGGGTGTGGGCGAGGGCCTGCTGCTGGGCGTGCTGGAGGAGTTCGGGCAGCGCAGTGCGGCCGGTCGCCTCGGAGAGGGCGGTCTCCGCGGTGGCGGCGCCGGTGTTCTCGATGGTCTTGAGGGTCCAGGCGAGGGTGCGCCACAGCTCCGCTTCGGCGCGGTCCTCCTGCTGGGCGGCGGTGGCCGGGACGTCGGCGGCGAGCTGGCGGCCGACGCGCCAGGCGAGGACCTGACTGAGGCTGTCGGCACCGGTGAGCGGGCGCTGTTCGGCGACCTGGCGCAGCAGTGCAGCGGGTTCGTGGCCGGCGGTCTCGGCGCGGCGCAGGGCCGCGGTGAGGGTGGGCCAGGTGCTCTCGCCCAGCACGCGGGTGGCGTGCTGGTGGCCGAGGGCGTCGGCGGCGAGGGCCTGGTGGCGGAGGGCTTCGGGGGCCTGCTGGTGCTGCTCGGGGATGCCATCGGCGGCCAGGTTGGTGCGGGCGGCGCGGGTCAGGGCGGTGACCGGGTCGCCCGCGCCGGTGGTCTGGGTGGCGGCGGTTGTGAGCAGGGTGGTGGTGTCGCGGCCGGTGCGCTCGGCGGCGGCCAGGGCGCCGGCGAGGTGGGGCCACTGCGGGTGGGCGGTGACCTGGTCGGTGGCCGTGTTGAACGCGGTGGCGGCGGTGGTGGCGTAGCGGTTGAGGGTGTCGGCGGAGACGTGCGGGTGCGCGTCGGCGGCCTGGGCGGCGGCGGGCGCGATGCGCAGGGCGGCCGGCTCAAGGGTCGCGGTCTCGGGATCGAAGCGGTCGGCGGGCAGGCCGATGTGCGCCGCCAGCAGGGCGGCGTAGCGGGTGGTGTCGGCCGTGGTCGGGGCGTCGAGATGGGCCGGGGCCGGGCGGTCTTCGGTGATGGTGTTCAGGCGCCAGGCGAGGGCCTGGGACGGGGAGTCGGCGGTGGTCAGGTCGCCGCGCCAGGTGGCGGCGGCGAGCAGCCGCTCGGGCTGCCAGCCGGCGGCTTCGGCGGTGCGCAGGGCGCGGGTGACGGCGGTCATCGCGTCGTCGGTGGTGATCTGCTCGGCGAGGGCGGGGCCGAGGAGTCGGTGGATCAGCTGGTGGTAGTAGGGGGCGGTCAGGGTCTCGACGGCGTGCTGGTGGCGGGGCGCGAGCGTGGCCAGGGAGACGGCGTCCTCCTGGGCGTTGCGGATCGTCTCGGTGGCGGAGAGCTGGGCGCCCTCACGGCTCAGGACGCGCTCCAGGACTTCGCGGGCGGCGAAGGAGTCGGGGTCGTTCTTCGGCTGGTCGAGCTGCTCGTCGGTGTCGAACGGGAGGAGTTCGTGGGTGGCGGTGTAGAGGGTGGTCGTGTGGCGGGCGCGGGTGAGCTGGACGTACAGCTCCTCGCGGGTGGTGTCGTCGGTGACCAGGGGGTGGGCGGTGTCGACGGTGCCACCCTGGGAGCGGGTGATGGTGGAGGCGTAGAGCAGCTGGACGTCGGCGGCGACGTACTCGGCGGGCAGGGTGAGGCGTCCGCGGTGCTCCAGGTGGCGGACCTTGAGGGAGCCGTCCTCGTGGCGCTTGAGGATCTCCCAGGCGTCACCGTTCTTGAGGAAGTCACGGCCCCGGTTGGTGGTGAGCTTGCGGTCGTTCTTGCGGGTGACGATCCAGTCGCCCTTGCCCGCACGGTTGCCGTCGCGCAGCAGGACGCCGTCTGCCTCGACCTGGCCGGCGGCCACGCGGTCCTCGCGGGCGCGGGCGGACAGGGCGGTGACGTCGCTGCCGGTGCGGGCGCTGATCAGCGTGGTGCGGCCCGCAAGCATGTCGGTCTTCCAGCCTTCGTAGGCGGCTTCGACCATCGCGGTGCGCGAGCCGCTGACCACCCGCTGGTTGGCGAAGTAGAAGTCCAGCCCGGCGGCGTCGCCAGTTCGGATCTTGAGGGTGGCGGCAGCTTCGGCCTTGTCGCTGAACCGGTGGAGCGTGGTGAGCTCGACGGCGCCGGCTTCGGCGGCGATCAGCCGCAGCGCGCCGCCCGCTTCGACGCTGCTGAGCTGGCGGTAGTCGCCGAGCAGGCGCACGGTCGCGCCGCGCTGAGCGGCGATCTTGACGAGGTTGTCCAGGTTGAGGGTGCCGGCCATCCCTGCCTCGTCCACCAGGACGGCGTCGCCCGGGTTCAGGATGAAGCCAGCCCGGCTCTTGGGCACCTTCTGGCCGCTGAGCAGCTCGCCCATGTACTTACCGCCGCTGTACTCCCAGAGGAACTTGTGGAGGTTCTCGGCGGGCTGCTGGAGGTCCTTGGCAAGGACAGCGGCGGAGGCTGCGGAGGTGGCGAGCGGGACGACGCGCTGGCCGGCCTGGTTGGCGACGTGGACGTACGCCTGCATCGCAGTGGTCTTGCCAGAACCGGCCGGGCCGAGGCCGAGGGAGACCAACCGGGGGTCCGTGACGAACGCGGTGACGAGGGCGCGCTGGCCCTCGTCGAGGGCACGGCTTCGGGCCTCGAAGCCGTCCAGGGCGGCGCCGACGAAGGCCGGGTTCGGGCCCTCGGTGACAGGGGTGAGGGCAGCGGTGACCAGGCGGCGCTCGGCGTCCAGGATGGCGGTGCTGGTGTAGCGGTCGGAGGCGTGCCGGACGAACACGGAGTCGCCGTTGGCGCGCCGCAGTTCCTCGGGCTCGTTCAGCAGCGCGGGGGCGTCGACGCGGACGCTGTGCGCCGGGGAGACGGCCTCGGTGACGATCGCCTCGACCAGCTGCCGGTGCTCGGCGGTGCTGGTGGTGGGGTGCTCGGAGCGGGCCAGGCGCTCGGCGTGGGCGCGCAGGTTCCACACCGTCCACACCGCCCGCTCCTCACCGACGGCGGTGATCACGGCGGCGGCCAGGGTGGGGATCTCGACCGGCTTCGGCTCCGCCTGCCGGGCGGCGGCCGGGGTGCGATCGGGCGCGGGGACGGCCGCCATCACGCGCCGGACGACGTCCTGGCCGTGGGCGGTGGTGACGGTGCTGGTCCAGTCGGCGCGCATCTCCTCCAGGGAGCGGGCGGCCTTCTTGCCCTCGCGGGTGTCGAGGTTGGCCTGGCGGGCGAGCTGGTGGGTCATGCCGCGGGAGGGGTCGTGCCCGTGCTCGCGCCGGTACTCGCGCAGCAGCTGCTCGTAGCGGGCTTCGATCTCGGTCCGGCGGGAGGAGAAGTGGGCGATCGCCTCGACGGGGACGCCGACGATCTCGCGCACCGGCTGGCGCTTGGTGACGGAGTCCTCGCGAGCCTCGAAGGTGACGCCGAGACGGGCGGTCAGCTCGGTCTCGAACCGCGAGTTGTAGAACTCGGAGGTGGCCACGGTCATCGCCAGCAGGCCGCGGGCGTCCAGCGAACGCCACTTCCCGTCGACGCCCTGGATCTTGTTGGCGACCACCACGTGCGTGTGCAGGTTGGGGTCGCCGGCCCGCGAGTCGAAGTGGTCGAAGGCGACGGCGACCAGGCCCTTGGTGTCGATCTGGGCCTGGCCGGTGCTGCCGGTGCGGGTGTGTGCGGCGTTCTCCTCCAGCAGCTCCAGCGCGGCGTCGCGGGCGGCCTCGTGGGCCTCGCGGACGGCGGCGCGGACCTCGGGGCGCTCGTCCAGTGCCCACAGCACCGCGGCGGACTTGACCGGGGCGAAGACCAGGTCGAACCCGGCGACGGCGGCGCGCTGGCGGCGGGACTCCTCGTGCTGGACCTTCTTGATCTCGGCGCTCGTGGGCGCCCGCCGGGCTTCCTTCTCGATGACGGCCAGGCGCCGGTCGACACGCTCGGCGAAGGGGTCCAGCGGCTCGTACTCGGGGTACTTGCGGCCAAGGGTGGCGGCCTTGACGGCGGCGGCCCGGACGGCCTTGAGCTGGTCGTCGTCCATGTCGGCGCGCACGTTGGCGGCCAGGTACTCGTCGATGATGCGCTGGGCGTCCGGGTGCTGGCCGAGGCCGAAGAGGTGCTTCATCTGCTGCTCGGTGACGGTGGTCCCGTCGAGTCCGAGCAGGGGGGCGCCGCGGCCGAGCCAGACGCCCGCCGGGTTGCCCTTCTGGGTGTAGTACTCCTCCGCGGACTGACCCCGCTGACGCTGTACGTCGCCGCCCGCGACCTGGCGCGTCAGGTAGGTGTAGCCGTTGCCGGCGGTGAGCTTGTGGATGGTCATCAACGCAACCACCCCCAGCTTTCCGGAACCTGGATGAGGGCAAGTGCGACCGCTATTCGAGCCGCCGATTCACCTACCTCATCAAATGCCATGCGAGTACTTTAGCCCCGCGCAGCGGACCATGCTCAGAATATCTGCAAGAGGTGTCTGGATGGCTTGCTGATGCTGGTAGATCGGCAGCTCAGATGGCCTGGATTGCTGAAAGCGTGACATGCATCTCGGTTTCCCTATCGGAATTTCTCGACGTTTATCGATGCTTATCGAGAGGGATTCAAAGGGGTTTGCGACCTAGGCTTTTTCGGCTATGTTCGATGCATGAGCGGAAGAATTTCGGTGTCGCGGGCCAATGCGGTTCGGGCGGCGCAGCAGGCGAAGGCGGCGAGGGACGCGGAGCGTCTTCGGCGCGAGCAGCGGGTGGAGGCGGCGCTGGCCGACTTCTACGAGCAGACGGGGAGGGCGGAGCAGCTGCGGGCGACCGCGTGCGCTCGGGCGGAGAAGCTCTTGGCGGATGCGGATGCGGATGCGGAAGCGGCAGCGTTGGAGCCGGAGCGGCTGGCGCGGGAGGCGGTGGCGGCGCTCGCCCATATGGGTGAGCCGCGCGATCAGATCGCGGAGTTGACCGGGCTGTCGCTGCCGGATGTCCGGGCGGTCCTGGCGGACATCGCCGGGCCGGGGAAGCCGCGCGGCGACGGCCGCGGCGCCGCTGTGGTCGCGGCGGTGGCGCCCGGGTCGGTGGGTGCGGCGGCCGGCTCCGGCGCCACGGGGGACGGTGACGTCGTGCAGGGGTGATCGGCAGAGGCCGGGTGCCGTTCGTCACTGCTTCGGCTGCGGACGGCGTGAGACGATGTGCCGCATTCGAACTACCCCGAGGACGTACCGGAAATGAACCAGGACCTTGAGCAGTGGGTTCAGGGGGTCACGCTGTTCGGCGGCGCCCTGGTGGCCCTGGGCGCGCTGGTCCGCTCTGCCTGGTACGGCCTTGAGGGCCGGCACGGCGGCTCCCCGGTCTCCGGGCTCATTGCCGGAGCGGTCATCCCCGCGTTTCCGTGGCTGACGTTCAAGCTGCTCCCCACTGTCTGGGGCTCGGTGGCGGCCGCGGCACCCGCCGAGTCGGCGCCGGCTGACGGCGGCGGCTTCGCGGTGCCGTGGGGCACCGTCGGGCTGACGGCGGGCGCGGTCGTGACCGTGGCCGGTGTGGCGGTGGTGGCGGCGGCCGTGAAGAAGCGCCGGACGGACGACTGGGCGGCGCGGCTGCGGCTGCGCCGCATCGAGGATCGGCACGATGCCGTGCTGGAGCAGTACGGCGAGTTCACCGGCGACATCCTGGCAGTGTTGGAGCGTCCGTTGCTGGCAGATGCCGCTGTGCGGGAGACGGCCACTCTGGTGCACGCGCTCGCGGCGGCAGCCGACGCCCGGTCCGTGGCCGGCTCCGACGGCGCGGTGGAGTACGGGCGGGCTGTGACCGCGTTGGAGATCGCTTGGCAAGTCGCGGACCGTCATGCTCGCAGGGTCGGCACTGCGCAGATGCCCGAGCGGGAGCGCGCGGCGGTGGCGCAGGCCCAGCGGCTGCTGTGCACCGCGGTGGGTGACGGAGCGTCCGACGCCGAGCGTCAGACCGCCTACCGCCGGGCTGTGCGATTGCTGGACGGCATCGTGGTGATCCCCCGGGAAGCGACAGCGGCGATCGAGGGCGGGGCCCGGCACCACATGCTCCTCAAGTCCTACCCCGAGGCCGCTCGTGTCGGAGGCGCCGAGCCTGTGGGGCGATAGGCGGGGCTACCGGCCGTGCCGTTCGGACACGGGCGGAAGACGGAACGACGACGGCGCCGCCGACCTGTTGGTCGGCGGCGCCTTCGTCGTGTTCAGGGCTGCTACTCGGCGGCCGGAGGGTTCCAGAAGGCGTCGAAGGCCCGAGGGTCGTACCGCCTGCCGTCCTCGGTGTCGATCGGGTGCGGAACGGGCTGGCCGGCTTCCTGGGCACGGGCGATGCGCTTGCTGATCGCGCTGAGGCTGACCCCGTAGTGCTTGGACAACTCGGTCGCGGTTCGGAGCGGTCCGGCGAGCCACGCACGGTGCTCGGGGCTCCCCTTCTCGTCGTAGCCGAATGCGCGCAGCACGGCGATCTGCTCGGCGCTCGGCTTCCCCGTCGCGGGCAGGTAGCCGAGTTCGACCAGGACGGCGGTCGGTTCGGCTCCGAGTGGGCCGGACTCCGGCAGGTAGCCGAGATTCCAGAGCAGCGGCAGCAGGGTGGCCGCCGGCCACACCCGGAGGCGGCCGACCTTGCCGGAGCTGAGTCCCGCGATCTCGGGACGGCGGACCAGGGTCTTCACTGCCTCCTTCCCCTTTCCGGTGAGCCGCTCGATCATCGCGGTGGTGAGCACGTCGAGCACCCGCGGTGTGGTCGGCTCCTGGGTCGGGGCGGGCGGCTGGGTGGCGCCGCGGGGACCGGTACGGCCGGCCCGTCGGCCGAACCACGCCTTGACCTCGCCCCAGTTGTAGGTGCCGAGCGCGTCGGCAGCGGGGAACGGGTCGCTGCTGGTCCTGTACGTGGAAGGCAGCCGGCTGACGGTCTCACGCAGGCCACCGGTCCGGCTCGCGATCTCGGTGAGGGTCACGCGGTCACTGTCGTCCCCCGGCAGTTCCTCCGCGTTGATGCGTGCGGCCTGGTTGTCGCGCATCCACGCGGCTACCGGTTCACGCGGGTACCGCTGCTCGCGGTGGTCGCCGGACTCCTCGGGCTCGGGCCACCCCGGGTCCTTGGCGAGGCGGCGGACGGTGGACTCGGACAGCCCGGTCGCGTTGCTGATGTCGGCGACGCTGAGGCTGTCTGAAGCGGCGGCGTCCAGCCGCTCGGCGAGCGTCGGGGCGGGGGCCATCGGCTGGGCTCCTTGGGGTGAGTGTTCAGGGGGAGGCGCCCTCCCCGGCTCGACATGCACTAATCTACCTGCGCGAGGTAGCGGTCTTTCGGGATCGGGCTTCGTGGGAGGGGGCCAGCGGCTTGCCCAGCCGATCCTTGAGGTCGGCACGGCTTCGGCCGTGCTGCTGGCCCCCGTTTTAGGCTCCGCTCACGCGGCGAGCGTGACCGGGAGCGCGATTTCGCTCTGGTGGTGCAGACGTTCCCACCATGCCCCGAACGCCGGTCTCTCCTTGTCGATGACCCCGGCCGGTGCGAGGGCGAGCGTCATCTCGATCGCGGGGTATCCGCTGGTTCGGGGGATGATCTCGGCCCGGGTGATCCCGTACTGGTCGGTGCGGGCTCGGCCGTCGGTGACGGCTGTCAACATGGCGGCGGCGTCGGCCCGGCTGCCGGTGAACCTGCTCCGTACGCTGCGCCAGGCGGCGCCCTTCGCCGTGGGGTCGTCGCGGCGTGGATGGATGATTCGCCGGACCTCGTAGACGCTCCAGCGCTGGTGCCGGAGGTGTTCCTCGAACGCGCCGAGGGCATCGGCCAGCCCGTGGGTGCGGGCGAGGTCCTGGGCGGCGACGGTGCCGTACAGCTTGGAGCGCGGGTTGAGGGCCATCGCGGTGTACTCCAGGGCGAGCGCTTGGGCGCCGACTGCTGGCTCCGCGCGCCAGCGCTCGATCAGCTCGGCGCGCCCGCGCTGTCCTGCCGAGAAGGGGCAGTAGCCGCACGCGGACCTGGACCACGGCTCGCCGAAGAGGTCGAGCAGGTACTGCTCGCACTGCTGGCGGTCCCATCCCCAGTCGTCGATCAGCGGGTACTCGGGGATGCGGCCGAGGGCGGTGTAGCTCTCGTCCCGCTCCGCCCGGCGGAGTTCCTCGCTGGCGAAGCCGAGGACGTGCCGGAAGAGTCCGTCGAATTCGTCGCCCAGCCACCCGTCGAGCACTTCGCCCTTCGCGTGCTGGCTGCATAGCCGGCGCTTGGCCGCGATCTGCGGGACGGTGCCGCTGGCCCGGAGTTCGTCGGACAGTCGCCACGGTCCCTGTGTGATCAGTCGGCGCGGGGAGCGGGAGTCGTCCAGCACGGTGTGGCCGCCGCGCTGGTTGGTCCGGCTGATCTGGACGAACCTCGTGCTGGTGTCGCGCAGCAGCGGCAGCAGGTGCTGTTCGACCAGACGCCGGGTGATGTCCGGCTCATCGCCCGTCATCGCGGTCAGCACCGTCAGCCGGTCGAGCGGAAATCTTCGACTGGTCGGCTCGGTCAGCCAGCGGGCGGCGATGGCGGCACTGTCCACGCCCATGCCGAAGCTGAACACCACTGGCAGGTCGGTGTGGGTCGGTGCGGGGTTGGTACGGATCATGCGGCGCACACCCCCGTACGGCTCGGAAGCGTACGGGGGGCGGCCCCGTACGGGTGCAGGGGCCGTACGGAACCGGTGTCCTCACGCTCGGCGGCTGCGATGATCCGGGCCATCGACAGGTCACGGCGGAACGGCTGGCCGATCTCTTCTTCGACCAGGGCGTAGTCGAGTGCAGTGTCCGGTGCCATCCGTGCCGCGGTGATGAGGGCTCGGCGTCCGGCGAACGGGCACAGGCGGCAGCTCAGGCGGTCGAGGTGTTGGTAGACGGGGTGGGGAGGTATGCCGCTGGCCCGTACGGTCTTCCACACGTCGTCGGTGCTGAGGTCGTGTACGGGCAGCCAGGTGGTGATCTGGCGCCGGCCGGAGCTTGCCGCTCGGTCCGGGGCGACCGCGGGGCGGCGGGCCCGAACCGTGCTCTCGGCGGCGCGTAGCCCGAGCGCGGTGACGATGTGCGCGGGTCGGCCGCTGATGCCGAGGCGGGTGGTCAGCTCGGTGTAGTACTTCCGGGCAACGTCCCGTTTCAGGTAACTGCGGCAGAAGGGGGTGCCGGGGCCGGGCCAGCGGCCCCGGGCGCGGACCAGGTCGAGCAGGCCACCGCGCTCGCGGCGGCGCACTTCGAAAGGCAGTCCGTACGCGGCGGCCTGGTCTGCGGCGAGGGCGGGGACTCCGTCCCACTCGGCGTCGCCGAGGTCCAGGTGGAGGACGACGGTGCGTTCCAGCATCTCGGGGGTCGCGGTGGTGGCCCACCGGTGGAGCATCGCGGCGGAGTCCTTGCCCGCGCTGTTGTTGATCACGTAGGCGTCCGCGTCACGCAGCTGCGGCGGTATGTGGAGGGTGGTGCTCATGTGCGGGTTCCTCGTACGGGTTCGGTGCGGGTCGGGAGGTGGGCGGGAGGGGACGTTCGTCGGCGTCCCGGGGCGTGCGGATCGGGCTGGGGGGCTGCGGGCCGACCGTGTGGTCGGGGGGCTCCTGGGTGTGGTCGGGCTCCGTACGGCTGTGGAGCGTGCGGGCGTCGGCCACGCGCTTCTCGCACCAACTCCGGCTGTAGCCGGTGCCGGTGGTCAGCGCGGCGTAGTCGGGGCGCCAGTCGGGGTCGGCCCGCATCGCGGCGAGCAGCTCGGTGATGACGCGTAGGCTGCTCGGCCGCTCCGTCGGCGGCTCGGTGGCCGGCTGCTCGTCGGGCTCGTCGGCTTCGGCGTCGTCGGCCGGATCGACTGGGTCTTCGGCCTGGTCCTGGTCGTCCGGCTGAGCTGGGATCGGGTCGGGTGGTGGAGGGTCGGCCGCGACGTCCTGGTGCTCGTGGGTTTCTGGCTCGGCGGGCCGTGGCGGTGCGGGATCGGCAGAGCGGCCGGAGGGGCGGGACTCGATGATTCCGGCGGCAGCGAGGAATGCCAGGCTCGGCCAGGCGGCCATCACGTATCCCCACGTGGTGGGTTGGGCGACGGCCAGGTTCGCGGCCAGGCTCATCGCGACGCCGAGGACCAGGACGCCGCGGGGCCAGCGGGCGGGTTGTCCGTGCCGTTTGCGTCGGCGGATCTCGGAAACGGAGCCGAGGGCCATCAGCTCGACGCTGACGGCGATGGCGTAGGCCACCCATCCGGTCTGGCCGGCTTCGGTGGCGGTCTGGACGACGTGGGTGAAGCTGACGGCGAACGCGCAGACGCCGAGGATGCCGACGGTGATGTCCGCGGTGAGCGCGTCCGTGTCGGGACGGGTCGGGGTCACGATCTTGTTCTCTCGGGTTTCGTGGGCGGGTGCGGTCCGGTTGCCCTCCGGGCCGCACCCGTTCGTCGGTCGGTGTGGAGCGTGGTGTCAGTGCGCGGTGCTCAGGTGCCGAAGGCGTTCGCCGTCCACGTAGCCCTTGCCGGGCGCTTGGGTCGACCACTCGCCGCAGGTGCACACGGCCTTGGAGTACGCGCGGCCGGGGCAACCCTCAACGAGGGGCCGGCCGCTGGTGGTGTGCCGGTGCTCGGGAGGGCACACGGTGCCGTCGGCGTGGTGGTCGGTGCGGGGCGCGCGGAACCGCGCGGGGGTGGGGTCCTGCGGTTGGCGGGCCCGGGGCAGCGCCGGGCGGGCGGTGTTGCTGGTGCGGGCGAGGGTCTCCTGGTGGGCGTCCCACTCGGCCGCGGTGTGGGCGTCGCCGACGCACAGCGGCTCGGTGTGGTCGTACCAGGTCTTCCGGTCGCCCGCGACGATGCGTTCGGCCACGGCCTTGGCCACGTCGGCGGTGGGTGCGAGGACGGGGACCACGTGCACGGTGATGACGTCGATCGGGACGATGTACTGGGGCATGTTGCTGACTCCTGCGGTGCTCGTGGCGGGGCCCTGCGGTCTGGCCGGGCCTCGGCGCGGTCCGGATGGGCTCCGGGCCGCACCGGGGCCGGTCAGGCCACCAGGGCGGTGCGGTGGCTGAGCGGACCGGGCCGGTGGTCCGTGAGGCGAGCGGGGAGCATCTTCACGTCGTCGCCTTCGCGGGCCCAGTCGGAGCTGTTGCCGGAACCGGTGCGGTGGATGACGAACAGGTCTCCGCCGTCGGCGGGGACGACCACTCGGGCTCCGTGCGCGCTCCACCCGGCTCCGGTCTCCGAGGGCGGGGCCTCGCTGGCGATGCCGTAGCGAACGCGGCCGTCCTGCTCGGTCCAGCGCTGCCAGCCCTTGCCTCGGCACCGGATCTTGCTGGGTGTCGGGACGCGGTGGGAGTCAGGCCCGATGGTCACTGTCCGGCCGGGGCCGGTGGCCCGGGACCTGCCCAAGGCGAACTGCACGACCTTGGTGTGCTTGGTCTGCGCCCCAGCCTGGAGCGGGGTGCAGACGGTGACGGGGTACTCCTCGCCGGGCAGGCGGAGCGTGGTGGTGAGGGTGTCGGGGATGTGCACTGGAGGTTCCTGGGGCTGGCTGGGTGGTGGGAGGTCAGGCTGCGGGGGTGCCGGCCAGGTGCTCCCAGTGGGTGCCGGTCCAGAACTGGGTCGCGGCTCCCGGGGTGAGCGGCAGGCCGAGGGCTTCACGCGCGCGGCGGCGGTCGTCCGCGGTGGCGGGCAGCGGGATGGTGCCGCTGATGGTGACGGTGCGGTCCGGAGCGACCTCGCGGAGCAGGGTGCGGCCCTGGATCGCCTGCGCACGCAGGGAGCGGGCGACGTTGAACTCTTCGATCAGAAGGTCCAGCAGCAGGGAGAGGCAGATCGGCTGGCCATCCAGTCGGCAGGCGTCGGCGAAGCGGGCGAAGTCGGCCACCTCGAAGTCGCCGTGGGGCACGAACTCCGTGGCTTCTCCGTCGCCGTAGTTCTGGGCGGTGCCGATCTTGCGGCCTGCGTGGCTGAGGGTGGCCAGGAACGGGGTCGCCCGGAGCAGCGCCAGCTCGTGGCAGCTGGTGATCTCGTAAGTGGGCTGGTCGGGGGTCTGGAGCCCGGTGTGGGGCAGGGTGGGCACGCGCTTCTCCTGGTGGTGGTTGAGGGGTGAAGGTGGGCAGCGAGGGGCGCCGCGCGGGGTTGGGCCGAGCTGCGGGGTCGATCCCCGCAGCTCGGCGCTCCCGGCCGGGGGCCGCCCGGTCTGCGGGCGGCAGGGGCCGGCGGGCGGGTGGCGGGGCGGTGCTGCGGCGGGTGAGCTGCGGGAGGGGTTGGGCCGTGGTGCGGGGTCGATCCCCGCAGCACGGCGCTCCCGGCCGGGGCCGCCCAGCTTCGCGCTGGGCGGCTGGTGGTTCGGTCAGCCGGGCTGGTCCGCCTCGGTGACCGTGTCCGTCAGCTCGCGGACGACGGCTTCGATGCTGATGGTCACCCGGTGGAGCTGGTCGCAGGCCTGGGCCGCGCGATCGGCGCAGAGCGTGTAGTAGCTCTCTTCGTCGGCGGGGTCGACGGGGAAGTCCTCGCGGTTGGGGTCGTAGGACGGCAGATCCTTGCGGAACTTGTCCTCCCACTCCTCTTCGACGGTGGTGACCTCGGCAACGAGGTTGCGAAGGCGTTCAACGACGGTGTTCAGGGGGCGTCCCGGTTCTCGCGGTGGGCTGGTGGTAGCGGCCTGTGCCGGGCCGCCCGGCCACGGTGGGCCGGGCGGCGGGTCGGTCACAGGGAGGCGGCCAGCTCCATGGCGCGGATGCCGAGCGCTTCGACCTCGTGGGCGTCGTCGGCGTCGGGGAGGGTCTGGGCGACGGAGGTGACGGCGTGCATCACGCCACCGGCGGACAGGTCTCCGCCCTGGATGAAGTGGGCAAAGATGTCGGCCCGGCGCTCTTCGGTGAACTTGAGCCGCTGGGCGACGCTGGTGATGGTGGCTTCCGGGTTCTTGACCCGGGTCGCGGCGGTCTCCTGGATGGACCGCAGCTGTCGGACGACGTAGTCGTGATCAAGGAAGGTGCTGACGGCGTCGGTGGTCTGGGAGGTGACCAGATCGAGCGTGCGGGACTGGGTGGTGTTGCTCCACCGGATCACCCCGTCCTGCTGCTTGCCGCCGATGTGCACGGACCGCATGACGTCCTTGGTGATCACCATCCCGTTGTCGCAGACCTGGACGACCAGCCGGGGCACGATGGTGAACGCCCCGCACCCGGTTTCGGAGTTGGAGATCTCGAACCCGGCGAAGACCGTCGGGTTGTCCGCCCCACGCGCGCCGCTGAACGGGCTCCGGTAGTCCTTCAACAACTCGGGGGCGTAGGCGCTGACCTGCGGGGCGGTGATCTTGACGTACATCTTCCGGTCGGTGAGGTCGCACTTGTCCAGCCGAACCTCGACACCGGCTTCCCGCACACCCTGCAACGCGGCGGTCAGGATGTCCAGATTGTCGATGATCCGGTAGCTGGGGCTGAGGAAGGCGCGGGCGGTGCCGGTGTCCTCGCCCTGGGCCGGGGTCAGAGTGCGGACCATGAACGACTTGTCGGTGCGGCTCTCGTGGCTGAGCCACCCGTTCACGTTGGATGTGCTGGCCTGACGACCAGCTCAAAGCCCGTGGTCCCGTTGCACAGATACGCGAAGTCGTCGGCGTGAAGGACGCTTTCACACGCATGCAGCAGGAGCGCGACCGGGAGCGCGATGCCCATCTGGCCGATCGCCGCGCGGCTGAGGACGAACGCAGGCGCCGGAACGCCCTCTACGCGGACTTGAGGGCACGGCTCGCCGCACTCTTCTCGATGGTGGATGCCCAGAAGCGCGGGTTGGAGTTGGAAAGCCTCCTCAACCGCATCTTCGCCCTGGACGGGATCGGCATTAGGGAGTCCTTCACCCTCCGCTTGGAGGACGGCGAGGCAGCCGAGCAGATCGACGGCGCTGTCGAACTCGACGGCCAGACCTACCTCGTCGAAGTGAATTGGTGGGCCAAGCCGCTGGACGTCAACCCGGTCAGCCGTCACTTGTCCAGGCTGATGACCCGCGCTGACGTCAGCGGCCTGATGATCTCAGCATCCGGGTACAGTGCTCCGGCAGTCGCGGAGTGTGTGCAGTTCCTCGCGTACAAGGTCATGGTCCTCGGCGAACTGCGCGAGCTGGTGCTGCTCCTAGAGCGCGAGGAGAGCCTTGCCGGCTGGCTGCGCGAGAAGACCCGCAGAGCGAAGCTGGACCGGCGCCCTCACACAGTCCTCGACGTCGACTTCTAGGACCCGGAGATGAACGGCGCTGTGAATCACCGGCCCTTCGTAAGCCAGCATGCCAGCACCGGAGGATTCGGCTTCGCCAGGACCGGTCTCGACTCCGAGCGAGTAGAGCGCCTGCGCGCCGGCTCCCTGGATGGCGTGACCGATCTTGACGCCGCCTACGAGCTCATCCGAATCGCCAGGGCAGACCTGGAAGCGTTCGGCACCAGCGGCGGAGAACGTCTCGACGACAACGAGATGGCCATCCTCCTCGGGGTGCTCCCCGCGGTGCTCCGACGGCTCGGAGTGGCATTCTCCCCACCCTTCCGAGACTTCAAGAGCTTCAAGAGCTACTGGAAGCAGCAGGGCATGAGCGGCAGCTACGACGCCCGACGCAGATACCTTGCCGGACTCTTCGAACCTGTGCTGGGCAAGCTAGACACCCACCACCCGCACCTGGTGCACGACCGCCCGAAGTCCCACCGAATCACCGATGTCACGCGCCGGCGATTGCGCGAGCGCTTGCCAGTCAACTGGTGGGGCACGCTCGACGAGGTGCAGTTCCTCCGCCGCCTATACGACCTCGACAACCTGCCCAGCAACGACCATAGGCACGCCACCGCCACCCAGGACATCGGGCACCACTGCATAGCCGATCCGAACGACTGGGAGGCGGACTGGATCTGGACGGACCCGAGACTTGCTCTCGCGGACGGCGACGAGTGCCTGCTCCTGCTCCTTGCCGAGATGCTGCACCCCGCGGTCCGCACCGACGCCACAGAGGTCGAGCAGCTTCGCATCCTCATCAACGCTGCGCTGATCCACGACGGATACGAACTCACCGAGACCGACAGCATCAGCGGCGAACCCGTCTTCGCACCCCGGCCAATCGGCTCCGGTGTCCCCGGCACCATGAAGAACCTGTTCTTCGCCTCCAACGGACCCAAACCGGACTTCGTGCTCGGCGACGCCATCAACAACGACATCCTGGTCGTGAAGAACGGCGATTCCTGTCTCCAGTACGACCGCCCCTTGGGAGCCTCTGGCCTCACCTGGGGCAGCTTGATGAACTGGTGGCGGGCCCAGGTGCCCTTCCCCGAAGGTGCGACAGACCAAACTGTCGGCGAATCCCTCTACAGACGGCTCTGGACTTCGCTGCACCACGACCCAAAACGCCCTGACGTGATCACCCCTGAGCGGCTCCTCTTCCGAACCTACTGTCGGCACTATCCGATCAACGAGACAGGAGCCGCCTACCCCGCTCTGCTCCCCCAGGTCTATTTGCACCTCGATCCTCGGACACGCGCAGAGCGGGGAGGCAAGGACAGCGTTCTCGGTCGCGAGCGCATGGACTTCCTGCTCCTACTTCCCGGAGCTGTGCGGATTGTCGTTGAGGTCGACGGCAGGCAGCACTATGCCGAAGGCGACGTTGCGTCTCCGCGCCTGTACTCGAAGATGGTTGCCGAAGACCGGGCCCTGCGGCTCAAGGGATACCAGGTGTACCGATTCGGCGGATACGAACTCGGGCAAGCGACAGCGCCAGCGATGCTGCGGGATTTCTTTGCGGCTGTAGTCGCCCCTCAAGATCGCTGAGGCCCGTCAAGGTCGCTGCCTACACGCCAGTAGCAGTAGGTAGCGCCACACTGCGAGCTGCCGGCCCGACCTCGTAGTCTCCGCTCGGCACTTCTCGGCGCCTTTCATCGTCATCGCCGCCGCGTGTGCACTGGTTTTGAAATGATCTTCCTTGAGGGCCGCGTTTCCACAGGTCAGAGGCACGTTCGATCAGAACTACGACCTGTAGGACCCCCTCTGACCTGCGGGAACGCAGTTTGATCTCTCATCGTTTCCGCAGGTCAGGCAAGGTTCTGACCTGCGGAAACACCTGGACAGGGGTCGACTTCAACACCCCTGGGACTCGCGATGTGAAATGAGTGTGAAATGAGCACGCGTAGATCGAACTCGCGATGATCACCTCGTTGCCCTTGCCAGCACTGGGTAGTACGCCATCTCGCTACTTTCAGTAGTCCCCGCTCGTGGCCTGCCAACTCAACAGGTTCGATCTTTTGCCAGCATTGCCTCTCCTGCAGGCAAGGCGTCACCCACGCTCGCCAGTTCCCGCCGATCAAGAGGACATCCGAGAAGGCAGGGAGTACACCGGACGTCGGCAAGCAATGTCCGTCGAGAATCAGCCGGCTCAGGCAGCAGCAAGCCCGGCGGCGGCCACGGAGACGACAGCAGACAGGACAAACAGTTGAGGCCAACTGCCGAGCGGGTCGATCAGGACTGCGCCTACCCATGGGGCGAGGGCTGCGGCCACAGCAGCCGGGGCTCCCAGGAGGGCGCTCAGTCGTCCGTAGGAAGCGGTACCCCACAGCGGTGGCTTGGAGGAGGGTCCGGTTGCCCCCGACGGCGCCGGCCAGTATGGACAGGGTGATCAGCAGGGCGGCAAGGCCGGGCGTCGCATCGAGGGCGAAGGTAGTGGCCCTGCTGGCGGCGATCAGTACGCCGGTGCGCGCCCGGGCGGCGAGCGATGCATAGAGGATGCGGCCCAGCGTCTGCCCCAGGCCGCCCAGTCCGCGGGCCCAGGTCGCCAGCATCGGACTGAAGTAGCGCGCGGTCAGTAGCGGGACCATTCGGACTGCATAAATCCGCTTGTCGGTGGCGCGTGGGACTCTTTGAACATGACGCTCCGGGGTAACTACTCCCAGCGAAGGTGCTCCAATACACACGGACGGTGTCTCATGGGCGGCGCACGGGTGATACGCACGAACAGAGTCCTACCACCCGACCCGAACGGCTGTCGGTGGTGCGGCGACGCCCAAGGCCACCACGGCACTCAGTGGGTGGCCTCGGTCGGTCAGCACACTTGGGCGGAGCCGACGCCCGAGCAGCGGCTTCGCCGCATGCAGGCGCGGCGGGCGGCCCGGCAGGCCGCGTCCGCAGCAGTCACCACAGATGCGGCCCCGCGTTCCGGGCGCGGATGACCAGATCATCGAAGAGCTTGGTGAGGTCCTCGGGAATGCGCTCCTTGGGCAGGTGTGCGGCGATCCCGACCATCAAGTCCTCCTTGGACTGAGGCCCCTCCAGGGAACCGGTCTTGAACATGACCAGCAGCGCGGAGCTGAACTTCTTGCCCGACCGCAGCCCGGCTACGTCGCCGGGCTGCCACGGCCCCGAGCCGTCGGTTCGCGGCCACAGGGCGTTGGCCGTGTCAGCCCAGTCCGCGTTCTGGAACAGGTCCTCCAGTTCGTTGGGCGCGCCCAGGTAGAAGCAGTGCTCGTCAGGAGTGAAGCCATACTGCTTGAGCTTGTCGTCGCGGAAGACCTGCTTCTGGTTCGTACGGCTGTCCTTGTCGACCACGAATGCCACGTCCCGGCGGTGGTCGGCCAGGAACTGCGCGAAGCGCAGCGCGCCCTCGTTGCTGCCACCGGCCATCAGGCACACGCCTGCGGACTGGATAGGTACGCCAGCGTGCTTGCGGAAGAGGATCGGAAACGCGGACGTCTCCGATACGCCCTCCACGGCGACGAAGAACCGCTCGTGCAGCAGGACGCTGTTGCGGAACCCGAGCGTCGTCGCGATGGTCGACAGGTGGCGGCGCACGTCCACGTCGGCGCCGCCTTCATCGAGGACCTCCGCGCAGACCTGTCCCTGGTGGGTGCGCAGGTGCACCACGGAGGAGATGTCGACCCCGTCGATCAGGTTGAGCGAGTGGGTGGCCACGATCACCCGGGCGTTCGGCTGCGCCGACTGCCCCTGGATGAGCGACATGATCTGCCGCTGGCGGGTGTAGTCCAGATGGGTGTCCGGCTCGTCGTAGACGAACACGACGTCGCTCGTGGTGCCGTCGTCGTTCTGGGTCAGCTCGTTGCTGCTCTCCCAGAGGGCCAGGGAGATGCGGCGGGAGCGGCCCGTTCCGGCCGAGGACAGAGGGATGCGACGTCCGCCCGCGTCCACAACGGTCAGTTCCACGCCAGTCAGCGCGGGCTTGACCTTCACCTGCGGGTCGAGTTCGACCGACGGCAGTTCACACCGGTCCGCGATGTGCTCTCGAATGCGGTCGATGTCCGCGGTCAGCGAGTTCGCGAGGTACTCCTCAAGCTCCTCGACCCGCTTGGCGGCGTCATCGGCTCGGGTGTATTCCCGCAGGCGAGACCCCAGCAAGGTATGGATCACCGTCTCGGGCGCCTGGACCGCATCGCCGCGGAAGTACACGAGCGACGGCAGCGCGGCCTCCACGGAAGGGTCCGCCGCTACCCACGCGTCGACCTGCGGCATGGTGTCGGCAAGCTGCCGCAGCGGCTGTTCCCAGCTGTCGCGCGCGGTGGCTGGGCCGACCGGGAGTACGCCGTAGGAGTTCGCGGTCGTCTTCAAGGCAGGGAGCTTGAGTGACGCGAGGTCCTGCAGCCCCGCCTCCTCGCACACGCGGCGCCGCACCTCCAGGAACGAGCCCGCCTCCGGCCGGTAGCGGCGCCGGATCCGCACATGCTCGGGCAGGCCCAGGTCTTCCTGCTCATGGGGACGCAGTGCGAAGGAGCCCTCGACCACCGCCTGTGCCACGCGCGCCTGTGCGTCGGCGTCCTCGGCTTCGCCCTCGCCGAGGTAGGTCAGGTCACGCTCGCTGAGTGCTGTGCCCTCCAACAAGAACGCGAGGGCGTCCAACAGCGCCGTCTTCCCGCCCTCGTTCTGGCCAGTCAGTACGGTCTGCCGCAAGACCGGCACCTGCTTGATCTCCACGAGGCAGCGGAAACCCTCGACCGACACATCACAGATCTGCACGCACGCCTCGACTTGGCCAGGAACGGGTGGACTCAGAGGGACCGGGTCAGCCCGCAAGCTTGCGGGTCGGGTAGCGCCCCTTGATATGCCGGGCCACGAACCCGCCCTTGCTCGCGGCGGCCAGAAGTGCGGTGTGCACCTGCGCGGGCACGCGTGTGTACTCGTAAAGGGATCCGCTACGGAAGGCGATCTGCAGGGTACTGGAGCAGTCGTCGTAGCCGACAGACAGGACATTGGTGGACTGGACCGGCTGGTGCAGCACAGTGCCTCCTGCGATTGATGCGCCGGAAGGTGCCCGGTTGGCCGTTGATGCTATCAACAGTACGCCAAGAGCCTGCCCGGAAAGGGAGGTTGCGTCGGGCCGCATGCCAACCATCGGACGGGGTGGGAGTCTACGGGTTTGCCAGGGCCTGGCCCGGCACCGCCTGGCCTGACGTCACCCTCCTCATCGCCCCGGCCCGGCTGGTCATCCAGTGGGCGTTACCCCACCGAGTGGACACTTCTGAATGGGCGCCTCACTCCTGACTCCCCGGCACATTGGCCGCGACGATGTCCTGTATGCCAAGCCGGCCCCGGGCGTCCGGCTCCGCGCCGCCGAGCTCCTGGGCGGACCTCTCTCGACCGCCCGGCCTACGAGGGCATCACCGCCGCCGCCACCGCATGGAACTGACCGACATCCGGAACAGGCCCTGGACGAAACAGCACGGTCCTCATGCGTCCTCAACTGACACCGGGCGCTGAACAGGGTGCCGACGTCCACGTCAAGATCCCCTGCCCTCAGCCGCGGTGCGGGGCGAGCTCCGGCAGATGCGCACCTAGAGGCCCCTCTCGATCGAAGTCGCGATGGCGCGAAGGCGCTTCGCTGCCGATCGCGCGTCACCGATCCGGTAGGTCGCGTAGCGCGGGATCCTGCAGGTCCTCAATGCTCCGCACGATGTCCAAGTCAAGGCGGGCAAACAACCTGAACGTGTCCAGCAGTTCGTCGATGTTCGGCGCCAACGGCGACCTGCGCTCGATCAGCGAGACGTCGCGTGCCGAAACTGCCTCCTCCGTCTCCGACTCGGTCTTGAGTCGGGAGATGACGAGGGACAGGATGTCGAGCTCGCGCTGCCGCGTGTCGATGAGCCCGGCGAGCCTGGACAGCCCGTCCGGCGCCTCGAATAGCATCCCAACGTCCGCTGGCCGCAAGCCGAGCGCCTCGGCGGAGCTAACAACCTGGCCCAACTCGTCGGCGGTGATGAGCGCCCACTGCTTCCGCTTGGCCATGTTCTTGATCGTGTCGCCGCTGAAAGCGGGGCCGATGATAGCGACGTACTCCGCTGAACGCTTCTCCTTGTGTGTGTCGATTGCCACGTCGCTCACGTTGTTGTGCGTGACCCGACCGGATGACGTCGACTTTCCCTCCACGATCGCCGTCCGCAACGACCCGTTGCCGTCGTACCACTGCACGAGGATGTCGGTGTCACCGGAACCGCTGATGCGCTGGGCGCGGAAACCCATGTGCCTGAACGCGCTCTCGATGTACACCTCGAAGGCCACACCGGGTGCCGCGCCGTCGGCGCCCGGGTCGACGGAGCTGCGTGTCAGTGATTCCACGATGAGCGAGAGCTTGTCTGGTTCGGCCGGCGCACCCGACGTGCTTTGTGCCAGGTCCGACGACAGCTCCAGCTCCCCGGCGGCCTCCGGCAGGTGCGGTTCGGCGAGGGGGAGCGTCTCGATGAGGCGCAGCCCGGTCGCCGTGGCCTGGACCGACGACCAGGACGTCTCGATGAGCAGGCCCGATTCGACCATGAAGGCCGTGAGCCACCGCACCTTGTCCTTGTTCAAGCCGTATGTGAAGCCTTCCCGATACACGTCATTCCTCGGAATATTGGCCTTCGCCGCACGGATCAGCTCGCCGACGAACTTCATGTTCGCGTGAAGGATCCGGATGAAGTCAATGTCCGATCCCGACCGCAGCCACGCCTTGGCAGCCGGCGTTGCCGTGAACACCCCTCGGCGGACCTCCAGAAGCAGCCCGGCGGCCCTCATGAACGGCAGCATGCTGTCGACGCTGCTACGTTTCAGGCTGAACCGGTCCGCGATGAAGCCCAGCAGTGCTTCCTTCTCCATCTGGTCCTCTGCTGCCGCGATGCACGTCCGCAGGTTCTCGATCTTATTGGGGTCCTCCTTCGGGCTCGGAACCCAGATGTTGTAGGTATTCCTGACCTCCTGGGCGCCGTCGGTCGCGGCTAGGTGCGCGAGGAGCGCGGCGATCTCCTCCGGAGCTTCGGGAATGTCGACCGCTTCGCCCGAGTCGTGCAAGGCCAGGGCCGAAGGCGTCACGACTTCCCAGGTGGCGAAGAGCGACCGTCCTACAGCGGTCGCGCCCTGCTTCCGCTCTCCCAACCATTCGGTCAGCCCCAGGACTTCGAGCCAGGTCATCCGGAAGCGCGTGTTGTTGACAGTCGTCCAGCCGAGGTTGTACGACTCGACCAACTCGGCATTGGCCTCTTCGACCGTCAGCGGCTCGCGCACGAGGAGCCCGAGCACCTCGGCAAATAGCCGAATCCGCTCGGCCATCAACGAGGCGAGACGTGAGCGCGACTTGTCCGAGAGCAGAGCGGAGCCCTCGGAGGTCAGTTGGAGGAATCCTTTTCGATTCTGGATCAGCCCCATCGGACGCAGCGCGTACGAGTACCGCCGCCAGGACCTCGACGACTCCACACTCGACAGCTGCGGCCGCGCGTCGAGATCCGTGGCCTCACCATCGCCGATCCTGCGAACGAGCTCAAGGGTGAGCGGGAACATCTCGTCCTTCCCGCAATGGAGGTCCGGTACGGATGACGTCTGCTGCATCCACCTGCTCCGCTGCGCCCCGAGAGCGAGCGCGCTCGCGGCGGCCGGTTGGCTGGTCACGCTGGAGAGGTCCGGAGTCATTATGGTGCGGCCATTCCGTTCATACCACTGTCGGGTGATTCGGCAGAGACTCCTGCCACGCGCGCACGTTACTGCCCACCGCTGACAGGCGAGACCCAACTCGCAATGAAGGGAACTGAACTGAACGAACAGCAGCTGATCAGGATCGAAATGCGTCACATCCTGTCGCTACTGCTGCCGGGCAACCGCGCAGTGAACCCTTGGCGCAGTGGCTGGAACCTCCCGCGCAGCGACGCGAACAGCATGGACCCGGGCGAGGTAGAGGTCCGGCGTGCCCACACCGTCGACCCAACTCGCCGAGGACCTTCCTGCCGCCCACAAGGCCCTCCTCGGCATCGCTCTGGCCACGCTCCTGGCCGCCGTGCTTGGCCTGCTCAACATCGGCCTCGCCACCGTCCGCGACCGGACCCGTGAGCTGACCATCCGTCGCGCCACGGGCGCCACCCGCTCGGTTCGCCGCCGTCCTGCTCGCCCCGTCATCCTTGGCCTGCTCACCGCGGTGCTTACCGTCTCCGGGACTTGCGCCGCTGTCACCCTGCTCGTCCCGCTCCTGATCGATCCGGCCAGCGCCCTGCACCGCCGGCTTCCCGACCGGGGCCGCACTCGACGACCTCGTCATCGCCCTCCCTCGGCGGCATCGTTCCGGCCGTCCTCCCCACCCGTGTAGACCTGGCCCAGGTACCCCGTGAGCGAGGAAGGCACCTGTCCGCGCAGTAGACGCGGTGCACAGACATCCCCAGCAACGCCTTTCAGACAGCGCTCAACGTTGCCCGGCCAGGACCGCACTACGGCCGATACTGTCGACGAACCTGGCACGCAAGACGGTCCAGGCCGGGTTGTGCAACCCACGCAAGGGCTGTCCAGCTACTTCAAAGGAGAACCGTCCCATGTACGGAGAAGCAGTTATGGCAGTGAGTACGGGAGCCGCCAGTGGAGTTCTCTCCTACCTACTCCAAGGCCAGGTCGACGCACTGAGCACACGGATCTCAGCCATCTTCCGTCGCAGTAGCAACCCCCAAGAGGAGGCCTCCGCCTTGCAGATGCTGAATGAGCACGCGGAAGCGCTGACCCGGCGCGAGATTACTGAGCGTGCTGTCACCGACAACTGGACCGAGCTGTTCGCAGCTTTTCTTAGTGCCCACACCGACGCCCGGGCCGATATCGAGGAACTCGCGACCGCAGCACCAAACAGGACGACTACCATCGGCTCCCAAAACAATTACAGCTCTGGGGTATTCATCGGCAACAACCACTATGGTGAAATCAATATCAGCACTCGGGGCGACAGGTGACCGCCGACGCCCCAGTGCCCCAAAAGTCGCAGCCGATTCAAAATAACTACGGCAACGGTGCATTTATCGGCGGCGACCAGCATGGCGACATCAATATTCACCACGAGATCGACCCGAAAACCAAGGCCACACTCGCGAAACTGGGAAAGTCGGCACCTAGGCTTTCCCAGATGCTCGAAAATGCCCTGCGCGACGGAATAATCTCACCCGACACTGCCAGTCAGCTCTCCGTGGCCGCCCGAAGCATCAATGAAGACGTAGCCGACCGGCTCACATACGCCTCACATCGGATAAATGAGGACGTCGCCAGCCTTCTCACCCATGCAAGCCGCAGCATCAACGAAGATGTGGCAAGCCAGATAGCCCACGCTGCGGATCAACTTTCCCAGCTCTCTACAAGGATTGACTTCGAATCGCTTGATAATCTAGCAAGGCGCCTTGAGGGAATTCTCGGATCTCACAATAATGGCAGCTTCGGCGAGCTCGCAGTCCGACTCGAAAGCAGCATTGAAAGCCTTGGCGCTGCAACGGATCAAATGAATCACCTAAAAGGCGGCAGCATCCACACAGCAGAGCTCAAGCAAGTGACTTTATCACTTGCGGAGATTGCGAAACGAGTCGAGGCAAGAGTAACGCCACCTCCCCCGATAGTCCTCCCCGACTGGGAAGGAAGATTGCGGTGGCTTGGCATTGGAATTTTCCTTGGGATTGCGATATCAATTATTTTCGCAGCCTACTCATAGAAGGCCTCGTTCCTGACTTTGGCCCAATGCAGCCGACGGGAGCCGCAAGGTCGACCCGCTCTCCTCACCGGCTACAACACAAACGGGGAGATCGCCTGGGAGCAATGGTCCTCCTCTTCGCCAACCGGGCCCAGACCCATCGGATCGGGATGACTCGACGACAGCTGCCCCGAACTCGCCTCCCGCACCCTGCAAGAATTCACCACTCCCTCCATAAGGGGCACTACACGATTTCAGATGCAGATGGCCACTAAAGGAGCTGCTCGGGTGGTCCTGCAGCCGTCACTCGCATCAGAAATCAGCTGGTCCATCCTGAAATCCTCACATACCACCTCTACACGCACGAAAGTCTGACAGTCGAGGCCTGGCGAATTTCCCTGCACTGCGCGACTCTGATAATTCTCCACCGCATCGATTATCGCGACTCTAACCATAAGAGCTCGTAACACGATCACTGGCCGTGGGTGTTGAGTCGTCGCCAGCAGATGCGCTGCAGGCGAGTGAGACGAAGGCGTTGTGGAGGTCGAGGCGGCGTTCCCAGCGGACGGCGAGGCGCTTGAACTGGTGGAGCTGGGCGAAGGTCTGCTCGACGACATAGCGGAGCTTGCCGAGCCCGATGATGTCCCGCGCGCCCTTGCGGGAGATGGCCGGCAGGATGCGGCGTTTTCGCAGCTCGCGGCGGTTGGGGTTGCTGTCGTAGCCCTTGTCGCCGAGCAGGGCGTCCGGGCGTTTGCGGGGGTGGCCGACGCGGCCGGCGACGGGCGGGATGCCGTCGACCAGGGCGAGGGTCTGGGTGACGTCGTTGACGTTGGCGGCGGTGGTGATCACGTGGAACGGTATGCCGCCGCCGTCGCTGATCAGGTGGTGTTTGCTGCCGGTCTTGCGGCGGTCGACCGGCGACGGGCCGGTCGCGTCGCCCCCTTTTTCGCGCGCACATGGGAGGCGTCCACGCAGGCGCGCGTCCAGTCGATCAGTCCGGCCGCGTTCAGCTCGGCCAGGAGTATGCGGTGCAGGGCCTCGAACACCCCGGCCTCCTGCCAGCGGCCGAGCCTGCGCCAGCAGGTCTGCCCGGAGCCGAAGCCCAGCTCCAGGGGCAGTTGCTGCCAGGTGATGCCGGTGTACAGCACGAACAGGATGCCCTGAAGGCACAGTCGGTCGTCCACCGGGCGCGGGCCCGGCGACCGCTCCGGCCAGGCCGGCAGCAGCGGCTCGATCCGGGTCCACAGTTCGTCGCCAACGATCCACGGTTTGTTGCTCACGCCATCACGAACGGACGAATCGTCACATCGGTCACGCTCTACCAGCGACGATCAGCAAGATCCTGTTACGAGCTCTAAGCAGGTGCGCCTCAGAGGGTAGGCCAGTGATGGCCAGCGATTGCCACTTGGGAAGATCCCCCCACACGGCACCGATCAGCCTGCCGCCTGTGCAGTTCCAGATGCGTCAGCCCTGGCTGTGGACGCCGAGCCCCGTCCGCGCAAGCATTCGCCGCGTATTCCAGCGACCCTACGTAGCGACGGCCGCGCACAGTCGCCACGACGCATTCATCACTACTCGGCGCTTCTCACCACAGCTCGTCGTCAAGGCCGTCGCATGTGCACTGGTTGTGAAATGATCTCCCGTGAGGTTCATATTTCCGCAGGTCAGAGGCATGCTCGATCAGAACTACGACCTCTAATCGCGGTTGCCGGTGCGGGCACGAAGCCTGTTCAGGGCCCCGTCGCGCTCTTCTCGAGCGCGGCGGGGCCCTCTCGGCGGGTGGGGCCGATCGGGTGGAAGTAGGGGGTTGTGCGTTGCGTCGGGGGAGGGACGGTCGGACGGTCGGATGAACTTCCGAGATGCGCATTCACTTCCGGACCGGGCGGATCGCCTCGGTGCTGGCCCTGCTGGCCGGTTCGCTGCTCGGCAGCAGCGTGCTGGCGCCGCCGGCCCAGGCCGCGATCTCTTTCACCAAATCCGTCGACAAGGCGACCGCCTCCCCGGGGGAGAACGTCACCTACACCCTCCGGTACACCTGTTCCATCACCGAGTGCACCGACGGGCGGATCACCGACACCCTGCCGTCGAACATGCAGTTCGTCGGCTGGACGCCCGACCCCTCCTCGGTGGACCAGGCCGCCTCCACGGTGCCCGCGGCGGGCGCGATGGGCGGCACCATGGACATCAGGCTCAAGGACCTCAGCCCGGGCACCACCGCCACCATCACGGTGACGATGAAGTACCCGAACTTCACCACCCCCGACGGGGCGGCCTCCACCAACTCGGCCACCATGACGGCCACCGGTGAGCCCAGCCAGACCGCCACCGCCGACACCAAGGCCCAGGTGCAGCCGCAGTACACGGTGACCAAGGGCATCCAGACCTCCAGCAGCGACGGGCGCACCGTCACCTACCAGTTCAGCGCCTGCGCCACCGACCTGGTGCCCAACGTCGACCTGGACACCAGCCGGCTGCTGGACACCCTGCCGCCCGGCGCCGTGGTGGACACCGGCCGCTCGCCCGGCTGGAGCCAGGTCGCGCCCGGCCCCAACACCTGGGGCTACGACATCGGGGAGTTCCGCTCCGGCAACGGCCGCGGCGGCTGCCGGCTGCCGGGTGTGCTGGTCGTCAACTACCCGGAGGCCGACTTCCCGGACGGGACGACCTCCGACAACACCGTGGACCTGTACGGCGACCCGATCGGCCCGGACGCCGAGCGCGAGCTCGACACCGCCGGCACCACCACCGGTCAGTTCCGGCCCCCGGCCACCGGTGTGATGGTGACCGCCAGCAAGGTGTGGCGCGACAGCGTCGCCTCCGGCGACCTCAACTCCTTCAGCCTGTCGGCCACCAACACCTCCGGCCCGGCCACCAGCCTGACCATGACCGACCCCGGCGCCGGCACCACCGACGGCCTGTACAACTGGCTCTTCCCGCAGTCCCTCCAGCTGGAGCCGTGGAACCCGACCAGCATCGGGCTCACCCTGCAGTACCGCCTCGACGGCGACCCGACCTGGCAGACCTTCAGCCCGTCCAGCCCGCTGGACGGGTCCAGCGCCCGCCGGATCACCTTCGTCCAGGGCGCCGGCGACCCGACCCGCGACGAGCTGGGCATCCCGGCCGGCCGCCGGCTCGACGGCCTCAGGTTCACCTGGGACGGCCCCATCCCGACCGGCTGGAGCCCGGGCAACTCGGTGCAGGTGATCACCCAGGTCGTCACCCCCGGCCACGACGGGCGCCCGGCCCCCAGCCCGCTGACCAACTGTCTGGACACCACCGCCGGCGACGGCACCAGCACCTCCGCCGCCAACGCCTGCGCCTCGACCACCGTCACCGCCGCGACCAACCTGGGCGCGGCCAAGACCACCGTCGCCGGCGAGCTGTCCGCACCCGGCGGCATGGCGACCTTCCAGGTGATCCCGTACAACCGCAGCGGCCGCGACCTGACCCGCCCGCTCGTGCTGTACGACGTGCTCCCGGCCGGTGTCGTCTACGTCGAGGGCTCGGCCCGCCCGGACCCGAACTACCCGGACGCCAAGGCCCCCCAGTCGATCACCGTCACCCCCGGCCCGGACGGCCGCCAGATCGTCAGGATGGAATGGCCGCCCGGCGCGCCCGACATGACGTACCTGCACGACGCGCTGGCCTACCGGATGCTCTTCGACGTGCAGGTGGCCAGCAGCATCCGCTCCGGCGAGCTGACCAACGACATCTACGTCACCGTCGACCAGCCGACCGCGCCGGTCTCCTGCATGTTCTCCGGCTCCGACAGCGGCAGCACGCCGGACGTGCTGGACCTCAACGGCAACGGCGACACCTCCGAGCTCATGTGCCACGCCTCCTCCCAGATCCAGGTGGACGTGCCGAGCGTGCTGCGCTCGTACAAGGAGGTCATGGGCGACCTGGACGCCGACTACGTCAGCATCGGCAGCGCCACCCCCGGCGGCCGGATCTCCTACCGGATGACCGTCCGCAACGACTCGCCCGACCCGGTCACCGACTTCATCGCCTACGACAAGCTCCCCACCCCGGGCGACAACTACGTCCTCACCCAGGACGCTCCGCGCGGCAGCGCCTGGACCCCGTCGCTGAGCCAGCCGATCACCACCAGCGACCCGACCGTGGGGATCGAGTACACCACCGACCCCAACCCGTGCGTCGACGCCGCCCTGGTCAACCGGACCGGCTGCAACAGCGGCGCCACCTGGAGCAGCACCTTCCCCGGCCCGGGAACGGCCACCTGGTTCCGGGTCCGCCGCCCCGGCAGCCTGCCCTCCGGCGAGGCCTTCACCCTGACCTGGCCCATGGTCGCCTCGGTGGACGCCCCCGACGGGGAGTACGCCTGGAACAGCTTCGCCTTCACCGCCACCGACGCCAGCGGCCGCCAGCTGCTGCCCGCCGAGCCGGCCAAGGTCGGCGTCGCCGTCAAGCAGACCAGGCCCTCCGACAACGCGCTCGGCGACTTCGTCTGGCAGGACGTGGACAGTTCCGGCATCCAGAAGCCCGGCGACCCGGGCATCGCCGGCGTCACGGTGAAGCTGCTCGACGGCAACGGCCAGCCCGTCCGCGACAAGAACGGCAAGCCGGTCACCACGGTGACCGACCAGAACGGCCACTACCTCTTCGACCACCTGCCCGACGGCAGCTACGCGGTGCAGTTCGACCTGTCCACCCTGCCCGCCGGCGCCGTCGTCACCAAGCGGGGCGTCGGCACCGATCCGGCCAAGGACTCGGACGCCGACCCGGCCACCGGCATCACCCAGACCGTCACGCTCAGCGGAGGGCAGCGCGACCTCGACCTCGACATGGGCGTGATCCTGCCGACCACCCCCACCGGGTCGCCGTCCCCGTCGCCGTCCCCGTCCCCGACCTCCTCGCCTTCCCCGACGTCGTCCCCGTCGCCGACGTCCTCGCCGACGCCGTCGCCGTCCCCCTCGCCGACCGCGACCCGGTCCGGCAGTACGACCCCGACCGCCGGCCCGACCCACAGCGCGAGTCCGTCGGCGAGCGGCGGGACGCTGCCCAACACCGGCGGCTCGGCGCCCGACGCGCTGATCGCAGCCCTCGGCGCCCTCGCCGTCCTGGGAGGTGTGGCGCTGTGCGCGGTGGTCTACCGGCGGCCCGGACGACACAGCTGACACCGACGACGGACAACTGAACACCCGACCGACACCAGTGGCGCCGCCCCCAGCGGCGCCACTGGCGCGTTGTCGGAGGCGGACGGGCAGGCAGGCGGGCGGGCAGGCGGGCAGGCGGGCAGGGCTGGAACCGGGGGCTCGGGCTGCGGGAGTTCACCCGGGGAAGGCCTACGGGCGCTCCGGAGTCAGCGCCAGGACGGCGAGGTCGTCGGCGAGCAGGCCGGCGTACTCGTGGACGTCCTGGGCCAGGAAGGAGACCAGCCGGTCGGGCGAGGTGGTGCCGAGGGCGGCCAGGCGGGGGGCCAGCGGGTAGAAGGCGCCGGTGGCGTCCCGGGCCTCGCTCACACCGTCGGTGTAGAGCAGGACGGTGTGGCCCGGGGGCAGCGCGACGGCGGTCGGCTTGCCGCGCTCGTCGGGGGGCCCGAGGTGGGCCAGGCCGAGCGGGAGTTCGTCCGCGCAGGACACCGGGGTGATGGTGTGCTCGGTGAGCAGCAGCGGGGTGGTGTGGCCCCGGTTGACGATCTCCACGCAGTCGGAGCCCGGCCGGTACTGCAGCAGGACGGCGGTGACGAACAGCTCGTCGTCGCCCCGGTCGGCGGCGTCGCGCAGGACGGCACGGTCCAGCTGGTCGGCGAGGTCGACCAGGTCGGGGGTGTCGTGCGCGGTCGCCCGGAAGGCGCCGAGCACGTCGGCCACCGTACGGACGGCGCCGAGGCCCTTGCCGCGGACGTCGCCGAGCAGCACCCGGACGCCGAAGCGGGTGTCGCACACCTCGTACAGGTCCCCGCCGACCAGGACCTCGGCCTGGGCCGGGCGGTAGAGGCCGGCCACCCGCAGACCGCCCGCCCGCTCGGGCACCGGGCGCAGCACGGTGCGCTGCAGGGTCTCGGCGACGGTACGGGCGTGCAGCAGGGTGCGGTTCTGCCGGGTCCGCTGCCAGGACAGGGCGGTGCCCATCACCCCGGAGAGCAGCGTGGCGATGTAGACCCAGACGTGGTGCTGCTCGTCGATGTGGCCCGCCCGCACGGCCAGCACCAGTTGCAGCGCCAGGGCGCCGACCGTGGTGGTGGCGGTCAGCACCGGGCCGTAGCTGAACGCCGCCACCACGGGCAGCGCGGTCAGCAGGAAGCCGGCCGCGACGGCGTCCGGGACGACCGCCTCGGCGGCCAGGTCAAGCAGCAGGAGGAGCACCGGCAGCCAGGGCACCCAGCGCGGTGCCCGGGGTTCCACGGCCGCCGGATGCTCCGGGCGGGGTGCTACGGGCACGGTGGGGTCCTCCTGGCCGACCGGTCGGTATGACCGGTTCGTCCCTCCATGCTCTCCTACGGAGGACCCGGCCACGAACGGCCGAACGTCCCGGTTTCCGGGACCGACCGGGCCCGGAAGCGGGGCGTCAGGGCCGGTCGGCGGACGGTGACCAACCCGGCCCCGGCCGACAGCCGGGGCCGATGGGCGGTCGGCGGGCGCGCCGACAACCGGGCCGGTGGGCGGTCAGCGGCGGCCCCACCGGTGGGCGGTCAGCAGCGAGACGGTCATCAGCGGACGATCACCGGCAGGGTCTCGAAGCCGCGCAGGACCAGGCGGTCCCGCCGGGCCGGCACGCCGCCCGGGGCCAGCCGGGGGAAGCGGTCGAGCAGGGCGGGCACCGCGACCTCGGCCTCCAGTCGGGCCAGCTGGGCGCCCAGGCAGTAGTGCGGGCCGCCGCCGAAGCTCAGCGGCTGGCTGTCCCGGCGGGTCGGGTCGAACACCTCCGGGCGGTCGTACCGGGCCGGGTCGTGGTTGGCCGCGCCGAGCAGCAGGAGCGCCACGTTGCCGACCGGCACGGGCAGCCCGTCGACGGCCAGCCCCTCGGCCAGCGCCACCCGGGAGGTGAGCTGGACCGGGGAGTCGAAGCGCAGCACCTCGTCGGTGAAGCCGGCCGGGGTGATCGCGCCGCTGCGCAGCCCGGCGGCGGCCTCCGGGTGGCGGAACAGCAGGGCCAGGCCGTTGCCGAGCAGGTTGGTGGTGGTCTCGAAGCCGGCCACCAGCAGCAGCACCAGGTTGGCCAGCAGTTCCCGGGCGGGCAGCCGCTCAGGGTCGTCGACGGCGATCCGGGCCAGGTCGGTGACCAGGTCGTCTTGCGGGCGGGCGAGGCGCTCGGCGGCCAGCTCGGTGAAGTAGCCGGCCAGTTCGTCGGCGGCCTCGTCCGCCTCGGTGAGCTCGGAGCGGTCGTCGATGAACTCCAGGGCGACGGTGAGGTCGGAGGCGAGGTCGCGGAAGCGGTAGCGGTCCCGCTCGGGGACGCCGAGCAGTTCGCAGATCACCCCGACCGGCAGCCGGAAGGCGAAGGCGTCCATGAAGTCCACCGGCGAGCCGTCGGCGCCCTGCTCGGCCATCCCGTCCAGCAGCCCGGCGACCGCCTCCTCCACCGCCGGGCGCAGCGCGGCCACCCGGCGGGCGGTGAAGACCGAGGCGATCAGCGAGCGGACCCGGGGGTGGTCGGGCGCGTTGCGCTGCAGGATCGAGCGGCCGAACAGCGCCAGCGACGGGTGCTCGGCGAACTCCGGGGTCAGCTCCGCCATCATGTCGGCGGTCGCGACGGCGAAGGCGGGGGTGCGCAGCACCTTGTCGGCCGCGGCGTGGCCGGCCACCAGGAAGGTGTCCGGCCCGGCGGGCACCGCCGCGCCCAGCGCGTGTGCCCGCGCGTACAGCGGGTACGGGTCGGCCCGGCCCTCGCTGGTCAGCAGTTCCTCGATGATCGCCGCGCCGTCCATCCGGTGCTCCCCTCCCAGAGGCCACGTTCCTGCTGCGTGAACCACCGGAGGGTGCAGCGGAGTTCCCGTCCGGCGGGGGCGCCGGGCCGGGCGGGTTGGCGCCCGGCCGTCGGGCGGCTCGGTAGGGTTGCCGGTATGGAGATCTGGATCAACCCGCGCTGCGGCAAGTGTCGATCGGCGCTCGGCGAGCTGGAGGCCGTCGGGGCCGAGTACACCGTGCGGCGCTACCTGGAGAATCCGCCGACCGCGGCCGAGCTGGAGCAGGTGCTGGAGCGGCTGGGCCTGGAGCCGTGGGACATCACCCGCATCGACGAGCAGGTCGCCAAGGACCTGGGGATGCGGAAGTGGTCCCGGGAGCCGGCGGACCGGGACCGCTGGATCGCGGCGATGGCGGAGCACCCGATCCTGATCCAGCGCCCGATCATCACCGCGGACGACGGCCACGCCGTCGTGGCCCGCACCCCCGAGGCGGTCAAGTCCGTCCTGCCGTAGCAGCGCCGCGTCCGGAGCCCAAGAGGCGTCCGGGGCGTCCGGGGCCGGTCAGTGCAGCTGGATCCGCTGCACCGGCCGGCCCGGGTGCCAGTTGAGGACCCACAGGTGGCCCTCCCCCACGGCGGTGTGCACCACCTGCTCCAGGTCCAGCCGGAAGGCGTGGAAGGCGGTCGGCGGCGGCTCGGGCAGATCGGCCGCGTAGGCGGAAAGTTCGGCCTCGTCGGTGATCTCGACCGCGCGGCCGGAGACCTTGGAGTCCCCGCCGGCCATCGTCTCGTCCCCCGGATGGGCGTGCAGCGCGAAGCGGCCGTCCCGTTGGAGGTCGCGCGCCTTGGCCGAGCCGTACATCGACCCGAGCATCAGGTCGGCGCCGACGAAGTCGACCTCCGTACCGCTCACCCGGGGCGACCCGTCCTTGCGCAGCGTCGCCAGGACGTGGTGCTTCTCGGCTTCGAACCGGGCCCGCACGAGGGGCGCCAGCTCGGGTGCCTGCTGCTCGAAATCCTGCCAGGTGGCCATGGCGCCAGTCTGGCACCGGGCACCGACAACCGCCGGGTGTCAGGGGCCGGTGCCAGACTGGCGGAGTGACCACCACGACCACGTACATCGCGTTCCTGCGGGCGATCAACGTCGGCGGCCGGACGGTGCGGATGGAGCGGCTGCGGGCGCTCTTCGCCGAGTTGGGGCTCGGGGGCGTGCGCTCCTACATCCAGAGCGGCAACGTCTTCTTCACCACCGACGAGCCGGACCGCGCCGCCCTCACCCGGCGCATCGAGGAGCACCTGGAACGGTCCCTCGGCTACCCGGTGCCCACGCTGCTGCGGACGGTCGACGAGGTGGCCGCGCTGCTGGCCGCCGAGCCGTTCAAGGGCGTCGAGGTGACGCCCGACGTCCGGCTGGTGGTGGCCTTCCTCTCCGAGCCGCTGCCCGCCGACCTCGCCCTCCCCCGCCTCTCGCCGAAGGGCGACCACGAGGTGGTCGGCGCCGACCCGGGCGCCGCGTACGTGGTGGTCCACCTGCGGGACGGCAAGTGGGTCACCGGGGAACTGTTCGGCAAGGCCTACCGGGGTGCGGTCACCTCCCGGTTCCTGCACACCACCGAGAAGATCCTGGCGGTCGCCCGGAAGGGCTGACCTCCTGACATCCGCGCACCGGCCACCCCGGCACCAGGCAACCCGGCCACCCGGCCACCCGGAACCGCGGTGGCGCACCGGGCGTCTGGAGTGCAGTGACGTACTCACCGTGCGCCGGCACCCGGCGTGATCTGGACAGTCCGAGCCGGCCGAGCCGACAATCGGGCCATGACGTCTCCTGAGTTCCGCACCGGCGCCGTCCGGCCCTCCGGCGCGGTCCGCCCCTCGGACGCCGAACGGGACCAGGCGCTCGGGGTGCTCAAGGACGGAGCGGGCAGCGGACGGCTGTCGCACGACACCTTCCTCGGCCGGATGGACATCGTCCTGCACGCCACCAGCCGGGGCGAGTTGGACGAGGCGATGACCGGGCTGCCGACCGGGAGCCCGGTCGAGCGCTTCCTGCTGCGGACGGTCGGCCGGGTCTCCGCGTTCGGGGACCGGCTGCGCCGGGCCTGGCGCACCGAACGGCTGCCCGGGCTGAGCCTGCCGGAGACCGGGGCCGGGCAGTTGACGATCGGTCGGTTCCCCGGCTCGGGGCTGCGGCTGCACGACGCCTCGGTGTCCCGACGGCACGCCGAACTGCGGCGCGAGGGCGGCGGCTGGGTGCTGTACGACCTGGGCTCGACCAACGGCACGCATGTGAACGGGCGCCGGATCGCGGGCGGGGTACGGGTCCGGCCGGGCGACCAGGTCCGGTTCGGGAACCTGGAGTTCCGGCTCGCCTCGGACTGAGTCGCACCCCCGGCCGGTCGGTACGGACCCGAGCGGGCACCGGGGAGGCGTCGGGTGGGCGTCCATGCGTGCGGACGGTGAACGTGCGGGTGTGCGGGCGTGCGTGCGGGTGTGCGGGCGTGCGGGCGTGCGGGCGTGCGGGCGGTGAACGTCAGCCGCGGGTGACGTGCAGTTCGGCGTAGCGGTCGCCCTTGTCCGCCTTGCGCAGGGTGACCTTCGCCGTGCCGACGGCGGTCTCGGCGCCCTTGCCGACGGTCTTCCGTTCGTCCCCGACCGCGACCTCGACCGTGCTGTCGGTGATGTGGCTGACGGTCATCTTCACGGTGCGGTCGCCGCCGAAGACCTGGAGGGTCTTGGAGGCCTCGGCGTCATCGGTGCGCACGACGACGTCGCAGCTGTCGTCGTCGAGGCAGAGCGCGACACCGCCGTCGCAGGCGGTCAGTCCGGCGCCGAGGGTGAGGACGGCGCCGGCGGCGAGGAGCGCCGGGCGGCGGACGGCGGGCCCGAAACGGCGCCGGGCAGGGGTTCGGTGGGAGTTCGGGGTGCTCGCTGTGGTCATGGCGTCGACGGTAGGCGCCCGCACGCGCCCCGCCATCGGCCGTCGGCGGTACGCACCCCCTGGCCGGCCCCGGAGCGCCCGAACGATCGCGACCCCGAGGGCGATGGGTCGAATCCCCTAGGGGACGAGGGGAGTTGGAACTGCTGGATCGGATTCCGGAAAGGCTCGGCATATGCCTCAGAGGTATGCCACGCGCGTAGATCGACGGGCCGCGAAAAGGACCGGCGGTCAGTCGGCGACACCGCCCAGGTCGCTGCCCCGCGCACCGGCCGGACCCCACAGCGGCGCCATGCAGCGCTGGTAGGTGGCCTGCCAGTGCGGCCAGTTGCGGGCCACGTCGTCGTCGCACTCGGCCAACAGCCGCTCCACCAGAGCCGGTTCCACACCCTCCAGCAGCCAGGCCAGCGCGTCCGCCGTCCCCGGGCCGTCCGCCGAGCGCAGCAGGTCCATCAGCTCGCCCAGGCCGCCGAGCCGGGAGCCCTCCGGGACCACCCGCTCCATCCGGGGCAGCAACTGGCGCTCCTCGATCCGCAGGTGCGTCTCCAGCCGGGCCGCCAGGTCCTCCATCGCGTACGCCACCGGCCAGGCGCTGCCGGTGTCCCGGCTGGCGATCCGCACCAGCGTGGTGACCCGGGTGAACGAGTGGTCGAGGTTGTGGTGGTCCGCCTCCAGCCAGTTGAGCAGCAGCCGCAGCTCGGGGGCGAAGCGGCGCACGATCGGCCAGATCCGGCTGTCCTGCTGCTCGTGGTGGCAGGTCAGCATCGCGGTCACGAAGCTCCAGTGCCGCAGCAGCGCCTCGCCGGCGTCGTCCTCGCCGGGCTGGAGCAGCCGCAGGGCGTTGGGCAGCCGGGCGAGGTCCCGGCGCAGCGCGGCGTGCACCAGCCGCAGTCCGGCGAAGCGGGCCGTCGCCGGCTCCTCGCCGACGGCCCGCACGGGCACGGCCGCGCCCCGGGTGTCGACCCCGGACCCCGCCTGCTCGGGCACGGAGGGGGACGGCTGGGGCAGTAGATGGATCGGCATGGCACTCTCTTCACGACGTCGTGGGGCGGGCGGGGCCAGCCGGTGGAGCGGCCCCATCCAAGGTGCTCACAGTCGATCAAAAGTGAATCAATGTCCGATTGACGCGCAGGTCACAGGCATGTGCGCGGGGGAAGCCGCGCTGCGCGGGTGCCGCCCCGCGATCGCCCGCCCCGGCCTCCGGACGCTGCCGGAACGCCGTGGGGGGGGGGGGGGGGGGGGGGGGGGGGGGGGGGGAGGGGGGGGGGGGGGGGGGGGGGGGGGTGGGGGGGGGGGGGGGGGGGGGGGGGGGGGGGGGGGAGGGGGGGGCGT
>NZ_JBWKER010000033.1:0-20628 GCF_056435345.1 Kitasatospora sp. NPDC043950 | reverse complement strand
AGGGACGAGGGCCGCGCCCCCCCACCCCCCCCCCCGCACCCCCCCCCCCCCCCCCCCCCCCCCCCCCCCCCCCCCCCACCCCCCCCCCCCTCTCCCCCCCCCCCCCCCCCCCCCCCCCCCCCCACGGCCTGCGGGTCGTCGTACGGCGCGTCGTGCGGACGGCCGCGCGGGTCGTCGTGCGGCTGGGATCAGTCGGCCTCCGGGCCCGCCAGGTTCTTGGTGAGCCACTGCAGCGTGTCCGGGATCATCTTCTTGAAGTCCGAGGTCAGGTGCTTGCCACCGGGCTGCTCGTAGTACTCCAGCGACGCCGGCGGGGCGGCCTTGGCGACCCAGCCCTTGACCAGCTTGGTCTCGTACGGGTTGGCGCCGCCTGCGGTGACCAGCATCTTCACGTCGGACTTGCCCTGGGCGACCAGCACGTCGGGGTTGTTGGCCTGCCGCTCGGCGTCGTGGCCCTTCCACAGCCCCGAGTCGGGAACGTAGTAGCCGTCGATCGGGACGGCGGCCTTGTAGACGTCCGGGTGCTGGAGGGCGAGCTTGGCGCTGCAGAAGCCGCCGGTGGAGGCGCCCATCACGCCCCAGCCGTCGCGGCCCTTCACGGTGCGGAAGTTGGCGCGGACGAAGTCCGGGAGGTCCTGGGACATCCAGGTGCCCATCTTGGGCTGGCCCGGGATGTCGGAGCAGTCCAGCGCGTTGTGCTCGTCGCTGTTGAAGTTCTGCACCGGCATGATCATGATGAACGGGTGGGACTTGCCCGCCTTGACCAGCTGCTCGTTCTCCTCCTGGATCGGCAGCTGGTTGTCGGTCCAGGTGTTGTAGCCGTTGCTCTGGCCGCCCGCGAAGAGGGTGAGCACCGGGAAACCGGTCTTGGCGAACTTGGGGTCGTTGTACTCGGGCGGCAGCCAGACCCAGACCTTGCCGGAGACGCCGGACTTCGCGCCGGTCACCGTGGTCACCATGATCGGACCGGCGGACGTGTCCCGGGCCTTGCTCAGGGTGGCGGCCGGACCGGTGGGCATCAGCACCTTCCCGGTGGCGGCCGCGGGCTCCGCGGTGGTGGGCGCGGGCGTACCGCCGCCACCGGCGCTGGGCGAACCCCCCGTGGCGCCGGTACCGGTCGCACCCGGGGTGCCGGCCGCCTTGGCGCTGTCCCCCTTCCCGCCACCGGAACTCCCGCAGGCCGCCAGCGAGGCGGCCAGGGCGAGCACGGCGGCGCCGGTCAGGACGGCGCGGGAACGGGACGACTGCCTAAGCACGGTGAGGACTCTCCGACCGATGACACGCCCGGTCCGTCTGACCGGGCTGTGGCCCCCCGGTGGGGCCGGACAGGCCGGGGGCGCGGCGCTGGTGCGGTCCCCGGGGTGGCGGCGCGTCCTCCCTCGCGGTGGCGCGCCTTCCTGCGATCTTATGACGTGGACCGGGGTGGCCCGGTTGCGCGGTGGCCACCGGAAATCCAATGTTTGTTCGCGATCAGGTAAAGGCCTTCACCGCTCCCCCCGGTCGGCGGGGGCCGGACGGCGGGGAGCACGGTCCGAGACCTGTCCGGGGGTGCGAATTTTGGGGCCTTCGACCAGTGACGGCAGCCGCCGCATCCGCAACGATCGGCTCACGCCCCAACCGACCCACGCCCAGCCGAGGCCGAAGCCGAAGCCGAAGCCCACCAGACCCGAGCAGACCCAGGAGAACGCCATGCCCCAGCAGATCGCCGTCGTCACCGGAGCCGGGAGCGGAGTCGGCCGGGCCGTGGCGGCCGAACTGGCCGCGGCCGGCTGGCGGCTGGTGCTGGCCGGCCGGCGGGCCGAGCCGCTGCGGGAGACCGCCCGCCTGGGCGGCACCCCGACCGCGGTGGTGCCGACCGACGTCACCGACCCGGCGGCGGTGGACGCGCTGTTCGCCGGAGCCGTCGAGCGCTTCGGCCGGGTGGACCTGCTGTTCAACAACGCCGGCACCTTCGGCGCGGCCGTGCCGGTGGAGAACCTGGAGGTCGAGGCCTGGCGGGCGGTGGTCGACCTCAACCTGACCGGGGCGTTCCTCTGCGCCCGGGCCGCGTTCCGGCAGATGAAGGCGCAGGACCCGCAGGGCGGCCGGATCATCAACAACGGCTCGATCTCGGCGCACGTCCCGCGCCCGCACTCGATCGCCTACACCGCGACCAAGCACGCGGTCACGGGGCTGACCAAGTCGCTGTCGCTGGACGGCCGCCCGTACCGGATCGCCTGTGGGCAGATCGACATCGGCAACGCGGCGACCGACATGACCGCCGCGATGACCACCGGGGTGCGGCAGGCGGACGGGCGGATCGCGGTCGAGCCGACCATGGACGTGGCCGACGTGGCCCGCACCGTCCGACACATGGCCGAACTGCCGCTGGAGGCCAACGTGCAGTTCGCCACCGTGATGGCGACCGCCATGCCGTACGTCGGGCGGGGCTAGGGCTGCCTGCCGGAGGTCCGCCGTCGGGCTCCCGCCGTCAGTCCGCCACGGACTCGCGCAGTCGCTTCTTGTCCGGCTTGCCCACCGCCGTCAGCGGGATCGCGGCCACGACGTGCAGGGCCTCCGGCGCGTAGATCCGCCCCTTGTGGGCCGTGACGAACGCGCGGACCTCCTCCAGGTCCGGCCGCTGCCCCGACGCGGCGACGACGGCGACGTGGACGTGCTCCGCCTCCTGCGCGTCGCGCACCCCGAAGACCGCGCACTGCGCGATCGCCGGGTGGGTGAGCAGCAGGTCCTCGACCTCGGACGGGTAGACGTGCCCGCCGACCACGATGATCTTGTCCTTGAGCCGGTCGGCCAGGTAGAGGTAGCCGTCCGCGTCGAAGTAGCCGATGTCGCCGGTGTTCAGCCAGCCGTCGCGCAGCACCTCGGCGGTCAGGTCGGGCCGCTTCCAGTACCCGGCCATGACGGTGTCCGAGCGGACGTGGATCTCGCCCTGCTCCCCCGTCGGCAGCTCGGTGCCGTCGGCGGACCGGATCACCACCTCGACGCCCGGGAGGGGGCGGCCGACCGCGATCTGGCCGCCGTGCCCGACCCGGTCGTGCTCGTGCGGGGCGAGCATGCAGATGTTCTGCGCCTCCGACTGCCCGTAGCCGCTCCACAGGACCGGCCCGAACACCTTGAGCGCCTCGCGCACCCGGGTGGGCGAGGCCGCGCAGCCGCCGTACGAGACCCGGCGCAGGCTGGACAGGTCGGTGCGGCCGATCGCCGGGTGGTCGAGCAGCTGGTAGAGCAGCGGCGGCAGCACCCACAGGTCGGTGATGCGTTCGCGCTCGATCGCGGCCAGCACCGCGCCGGGGTCGAAGGAGCGCTGGAGGACGACCGCACCGCCGTGGTGAAGCGTCAGGTCGGAGAAGAGCCCGGCGAGGTGGGCGAGCGAGGTGGCGGCGAGGAAGCGGGGCGCGTCGCTCGCCATGCGGCCGGGGGTGTCGAAAACCTTCCGGTAGGCGCCGTGCAGGCTGCGGATGCCCTTCGGGATTCCGGTGGTCCCGCCGGTGTGCCGGATGCCCCAGTCGTCGTCCGGGCCGACCCGGACGGCCGGCGGCTCGGCGGGCCGGTGGGCGGCGGCGGCGATCACGTCCTCGCCGATCGCATCCGGTCCGGGGCCGAGACGCAGGACGGCCGGCACGTCGATCAGGGGCAGCAACTCGGCGGCCACCGGGTACCGTTCGGCGTCGACGAGCAGGACGGCGGTGTCGACGCTCGTCGCGATCTCGGCCAGGGTCGAGGCGCTCATGCCGTCGTAGAGGTTCACCACCCGCGCACCCGCGAGGCCTACCGCGTAACGGGCGCTCAGCGCCTCGGCGGTGTTGCCGGCGAGCAGGGTCACGGTGTCGCCGCGCACCACGCCCCGGGCGACGAGCTCGTGGGCGAGGCGGTAGGTGGCGGCGGCGAAGTCACCGGCGGTGAGTTCGACGCCGTCGGCGGTGGTGATGGCCCGTCGGTCGGGGTCGGCGGCGAGGGACTGAAGAATCAGGGCGGGAGCGCTGACGAACTCCGGTTCGTTCACGGCCACTTCTTCCTCGCGGTTCGCAACCATGTCCCCACCCTAACCCAACCCCATTTCCAGGGCCGGGAGTTATACCCGATGGCGATCACTCGTCGTGCGAGTGGCGGTAGCGGAGCGAGCCGGCGCGGTCGCCGTCCAGCCGGTAGACGCTGGTGGTCGGCCAGTACTCGCCGCTCTCCGCGGCGGGCAGGCGGGCCCGGAGCAGCATCCGCAGTGCGGGCGGCGGGGCGGCGGCGTTGACGCGCTTGCGGTGGCCGTCCCAGCGGCCGCCGCACAGTTCGAGGTCAAGGACGAGGGGGGTGGTTCTCATCCCGCGATCGTGTCAGCGCCGCTTCGCCAGCCGAGGTTTGAACCGGCACGGCCACCCGCACGAGGGACCCCCGTCAGGCCAGGCTGACGGGGGTCCAGGGGCGGCCCGAGGGCGGTCCGGAGGTGTCACGGGCGCGCCGCCCGGGGCCCTACGGCCGCCAGGTGTCGTTCAGGGTGACCAGGCCCGAGGCCGGCGCGGTCGCCGTCCGGTTGGCCCCGGACTCCCAGGTCACCGCGCCGCTCGCGTCCTTGCGGACGTACTTGTACTGGAAGGCCGTGCCGGCCGGCAGCGCGAGCGACAGCGACCAGACCGGGTAGCCGGCCGAGGAGAGCGGCAGCGCCTTGGCCGGGTCCCAGCCGCCGAGCGCGGCGACGTCGCCGACCACGTAGACGTTCTGGCCGTTGACGGTGGTCGCGTTGACGTTGAACGAGGCGCCGGAGCTGCTGGCCGCCCCGCCCGGGACGTACAGCGCGATCGCGTCGCCCGCGCCGACCGTCGCGGTGAACTGCCCGTTGGCGCCCACCTGGTAGGTCGGGCCGGTGCAGCCGCCGCCCGGCTGCGGGTCGCCGTGCTGGACATCGCAGTAGGTGCCGGCCGCGAGCCCGGTCTGGAAGGTCCGGGTGATCGGGCCGCTCTCGTGGTTGAGCGCGACGTAGCCCTTGTTGCCGCGGCCGAAGGCGATCGCGTTGTTGCCGTTGGACCACCAGTTGGTCACGCCGGTGCCCGCGACGGCGTTGCGGAAGCCGACCATGTTGGCGATCTGCCGCCAGGCGTGGGTGCAGTTCCAGCCGTCCTGGTAGCAGGCGTTGACGGTGCCGCCGTTGGGCGGGCCGTCGTCGTTGTTGGTGAAGGCGTAGCCGGAGTAGACGTTGGGCGCGCCGTACGGCGAGGCGAGCAGGAAGACGTTGGCCAGCGTGTAGGTGTTGCCGTAGGTGTAGTTGAGGGTGGAGCCGTTGCGCTCGGTGTCCCAGTTGTCGATGAAGGAGCGCGCCTGCCCGCTCGGCAGGTACCCCCAGGAGGCGCCCCAGCCTGACAGGTTGGCGAGCTTGTCGCTGGTGAACATCCGCTTGAGGTCGGTGCCGACGCGGAACTCGTCGATGTCGCCGGTGCCGGTGTACTCGGTGGGCTGGACCGGCTCGCCGGCGCCGTAGATGACCTCCTGCACCCAGTAGGCCTTGGGGTTGGCCGTCTTCGCCTTGATCGCGGCGAGGTCGCCGGCGGCGATGTGCTTGGCGGCGTCGATCCGGTAGCCGTCGACGCCGAGGGAGCCCAGGTCGTCCAGGTAGCGGGCGATGGTCTGCTGGACGTACGCGCTGCCGGTGTCGAGGTCCGCGAGGTTGACCAGCTCGCAGTTCTGCACGTTGGAGCGGTCCTGGTAGTTGGTGATCGGCTGGCGGCAGGAGTGGAAGTCCTGGTCCTGGTAGGTGCCGGGGTAGGTGTACTTGGTGTACGCGGTGCCGCCGGTGCCGGTGCCGGAGCCGGCCGTCATGTGGTTGACGACGGCGTCGGCGATGACCTTGACCCCGGCGGCGTGGCAGGTGTCGACCATGTTCTTGAAGGATGTCCGGTCGCCGAGCCGCCCGGCGATCCGGTAGCTGACGGGCTGGTAGGAGGTCCACCACTGCGGGCCCTGGATGTGCTCCTGGGGCGGCGAGACCTCGACGAAGCCGTAGCCCTTCGGGCCGAGCGTCGAGGTGCAGGCCTGGGCGACCGAGTCGAAGCGCCACTCGAAGAGGGTGGCGGTGACGTCCTTACCGTTGTTGGCGGGTGGGGCGGCCTGGGCGGCGGGGGCGCCGAGGGAGGTGGCGAGCGAGAGCGCCAGGGCCGCCGAGGCGGCGAGGGCGCCGGCCGCGCGGGCGGTCCGGCGGGTGGGGGCGGTGGTGACCACGTCGTCTCCTGGGGGGTGGCTGGGGTGGGGGCAGCCGGGGATGAGCTGTGCAGGAAGAGCTATGCAGGAAGTTTCTGTAACTTGCCGGAAACTTGCAGCGCTGAACCTAGGGCCGCCGGGAGAGAGCGTCAAGGGCCTGGGAGGAACGTTTCTGCACCATCTGGGCCCGGACGCACGACAAGGGCCCGGCAGCCGTAGCCGCCGGGCCCCTCACCTGTCCTGGTTCACCGGGCCCGCGGGGGCCCGGTCCGGACTCAGCCGGTCTGGATGGAGGTGTCGTCGATCACGAAGCTCGTCTGCAGCGAGGCGTCCTCGGTGCCGGTGAACTTCAGGGTGACCGTCTGGCCCGCGTAGGACGAGAGGTCGAAGGTCCGCTGCTGGTAACCCGCCGCGGCGTCCGCGTTGGAGTACGTCTTCAGCGTGGTCCCGTTCACCGACACGGCCAGCTTGTCGTACGCGGTGCTGCCCGACTCAGCGGTGTCGATGTGCAGCCAGAAGCTCAGCGTCGCCTTGCAGCCCGCCGGGATCGTCACCGTCTGCGCCAGCGTGTCCGTGTGCGAGGAACCGTAGCCGTTCAGCCACGACTTCCACGAACCACCGTGCGCCGCCTGCGAGGAGCTGTTGTCCACCACACCGGAACTCGTCGTCCACGGCGCCGCCGAGCCCGTCTCGAAGCCCGCGTTGCCCAGCAGCTGCGCCGGCGTGCAGGTGCCGCCACCGCCACCGGTCACCGTCCACGTGAAGCTCGCCGTACCCGACTTGCCCGCCGAGTCCTTCACCGTCACCGTCACGTTCGACGAACCCGCCGTGGTGGCGGTACCGGTGATCGCACCGGTGGAGGCGTTGATCGCCAGCCCGGCCGGCAGACCCGTCGCGCTGTACGACAGCGGCGCGGTACCACCGGAGGCCTTGATCTGGAGGTTCACCGCACCGCCGACCGCGGTCGACTGGTTGCCCGGGCTGGTGACGGTGATGCCGCCGGGGTTGGGCAGCGAGCCGACGTTGACGGCGGCCCAGGCCGTGGCGACCGCGTTGTACTCGGCGCTGTTCGCGCCGTACAGGTCGGTGGCCGCGTTCAGGGTCGCGGTGCGGGCGGCGGCGTAGTTGGTGGTGGAGGTCATGTACGCGGTCAGCGCCTTGTACCAGACCTGCTGGGCCTTGTCCCGGCCGATGCCGCCGACGGTGATGTTGTTGACCGTCGGGCTGTTGTAGCTGACGCCGTTGATCACCTTGGCGCCGCTGCCCTCGGCCAGCAGGTAGAAGAAGTGGTTGGCGACACCGGACGAGTAGTGCACGTCCAGGTTGCCGACGCCCGAGTACCAGGAGTCGGCGGAGGTGCCGTCCTTGGAGGGCTTGTCCATGTAGCGCAGCGGCGTGCCGTTGCCGTTGATGTCGATCAGCTCGCCGATCAGGTAGTCCGGGTTGTCGGCGGGCAGGTTGGCGTAGAACTCGACCATCGAGCCGAAGATGTCCGAGGTGGCCTCGTTGAGGCCGCCGGACTCGCCCGAGTAGTTCAGGTTGGCGGTGGCCGAGGTGACGCCGTGGCTCATCTCGTGGCCGGAGACGTCGAGTTCGGTGAGCGGGTGGGTGTCGCCCGAGCCGTCGCCGTAGGTCATGCAGAAGCAGCTGTCGTCCCAGAACGCGTTGACGTAGCCGGTGTCGTAGTGGGCCCGGCTCATCGCGCCGACGCCGTCGTTGCGGATGCCGTTGCGGCCGAAGGTGTTCTTGTAGAAGTCCCAGGTGGCGGCCGCGCCGAACTGGGCGTCCACGGCGGCGGACTCGCGGTTGCTGGCCTGGCCGTTGCCCCAGGTGTCGCTCGACTTGCTGAACAGCGTGCCGTTGCCGGAGGTGCCGTTCTTCATGTCGGTGGTGTACTGGCCGCCGCGGGTGGCGTCCTTCAGCGAGTACGTCGAGCCGCTCTGGGTGGTGGTCAGCGGCACGTTGCCGACGAACACGCCGTTGCCGGAGCCGCGCTTGATGCCGTCGGCCTTGCTGAGCACGTCGCCGGTCGCGGCGTCGGTGACCACGTGCAGCTTGCTCGGGGTGCCGTCGGACTCGCGGCCGGAGACGACGGTCTCCCAGGCGAGCTTCGGGGTGCCGTCGGCGGCCCAGACGACCAGGCGCGGCGCGGTGTCGACGGCGGCGCCCTGCTCGGCGGCGAGCGCGGCGGCCTGGGCCTTCGGCGCGGCCTGGGCCGGCGTGGTGCTGACACCGGCGAGGTTGGCCTCGCTGGCCTTGGTCACGCTCTTGGTGGCGCCCGCAGCGTCCTGGTGGACGATCAGGTCGCCGCCGAGCACCGGGAGTCCGGCGTAGGTGCGCTCGTAGCGCAGGTGGCGGCCGCCGTTGGTGTCCAGGACGACGTCCTTGGTGACCAGCTTCTCCTGGCTGCTCAGGCCCAGGGCCTGGACGAAGGACGCGGACTGCTGGTTCGCGGAGGCGATCAGCGCGGCCCGGTCCGACTGCTGGGCGGCGACGGCGGACGGGGCGTCGGGCGTCGCGGCCTGCGCGATGACCGGTATGCCGGTCACCAGCAGCGCGGTGGTTGCGGCCATGACAACCGCGGCCTTCCGGGCGTGAGCGTAACGGGACATGCGGACTCCTTTTCCGACCGGCGCGGGTTCGCGCCGGTGGAGAGAAACCTGGGCCGCAGGGTTGCGGCGCAGTGGGGGCCCCCGCCCGGGGTGCGCGACGGGGGTGCGATTGCGGTGCTCACAAGTCGTGGCAGGTTTGGGACGCGCTGCACCTGAACTGGTCAGCCGCACCGGGGGGTGGGGCCCCCTCGTCTGCAGCCGCAGGAATCGTGGCAGCAAACGAGTCGTTAATGACAGATGCATGCCACGGAATGGCCGATTCATTACCGAAACCGTATGCATGACTGTTCATCAGTTGTGTTACCCCTTTGAGAACTCATGAACACGGTTTTCATGATCCGGGGAATGTTCGATCACTTCCGGAAGTCACTGACCAGCACTCAGGGCCCCCGCCCGCACCACCCGGTGGCCGACGGCGCCGGGCGGGCGCGGCACATCACGCTTCCGGCCGTGCCATCGGTGCTTTCCGGCCACCGGGCGGCCAAAACGAAACGGGTCCCGCACCGCCACGACGGCGGTGCGGGACCCGGGGGTTCCGGCGTTCGTCGATCAGCCCTGGACGAACACCGCCACGGTACGGCCCGGCACGGTGAAGGTGCCGGTCACGGCGTCGAAGCCGGACTGCTTCACCACCGCGTCCGCGCCGCCCGCCTGGACCGGGTGCAGGGCCTGGCCCGTCCCCTTCAGGGCCGCCACGGTCTGCGCCTGCGCGGTGGGCGTGGCGTTGAACACCACGGTGACGCCCTTCTCGGCGCCCTTCAGCCCGGTGCCGTCCAGGTGCAGGGTGATCACCCCGGGCGTCTCACCGGGCGTGCCGGAGAGCGGGTAGGACAGCCGCTGCTGGACGGCGGCCAGGGTGGGCAGCGAGAACAGCGGCGAGGACCGCTTGATCCGCAGGAACTCCTGGTACTGCGCGGAGGTCGCGCGGATCTCGGCCGCCCCCACGGTCAGCCGCGGGTTCGCCAGCAGGGACTGCGCGGTCGGCCACATCTCCTTGTTGTCGGCCGCCGGCGGCAGGCCGCGGCCCCAGCCGTTGCCCTGCGACGGGTCCCAGTGGATGGCGTTGAACCAGTCGCCCGAGTCGTAGGAGTTGGCGTCCAGCGACTTGGAGCGCAGCAGGTCGCTGCCGGCCTGGGCGAAGCCCGCGCCCTGGGTGAGCGCGGTGAGCGAGAGCCCGAGCGCCTGCATCCGGGCCCGGTCGGCGGGCGTGGTGCCGGTCGGCAGCTTGTACGCGAGCGCGTCGAACAGGTCGGTGTTGTCGTGGGCGTCCACGTACTCCACCGCCTCGCCCGGCTTGGCCGCGTACCCGGTCGGGGCTCCGTTGTAGTCGACCTGCGCGCCGGTGACGGCCCGGCCCGAGCTGTCGGTGAAGGAGTAGCCGGCCAGGTTGCCGGCCAGTCCGACCTTCAGCTGGTCCATCTGGTGCAGCAGCCGGTCCTTCTGCTCCTGCGGGGTGCCGTTGGCGGGCGAGCCGTTGGGGTCGGTGTACAGGCCCGAGGCGAAGCCCTGCTGCGGGGCGGAGTTCAGCATGAAGTTGCCGCCGCGGGCGGCGTCGCGGAGCCGGTCGTCGAAGGTGGCGATGCCGGTGCCGGCCAGGTTGAGCTGGGTGGCCTGCTCGAACCGGGCGTTGTTCGCGACGACGCCGAAGTTCCAGCCCTCGCCGTAGAGGAAGACGTTCTTCCCGTCGACGCCGTCCGAGGCGGGCGTCATCTTCCGCAGCGCGGCCTGCACGTCCAGCATGGTGGACTTCGGGTCCAGGCCCATCAGGTCGAAGCGGAAGCCGTCGACCTTGTACTCGCGGGCCCAGGTGGTCACCGAGTCGACCACGAGCCGGTTCATCATGGCGTGCTCGGGCGCGGTGTCGGCGCAGCAGCTGTCCGCGGTGACCTTGCCGTTGTCGTCCAGCCGCTGGTAGTAGCCGGGGACGACCTTGTCCAGTACCGAGTGCTCGGCCTGGCCGCTGGCGGCGGTGTGGTTGTAGACCACGTCCAGCACCACCCGCAGCCCGGCCTCGTGCATCGCCTGCACCATCCGCCGGAATTCGACGGTGCGCGCCACCCCGGTCGGCTCAGTGGCGTACGACCCCTCCGGCACGGTGTAGTGCAACGGGTCGTAGCCCCAGTTGTACGCGTCGTCGGCGGCGACGGCCGCCACGCATTCCTGCTGCTTCGGGCCGTCCGGGGGCAGGGACTTGAGGTCGCAGGCCGGCAGCTTCTGGTCGGCCCGGTTCTCCCGGATGGTGGCGATGTCGAAGGTCGGCAGCAGGTGGACGGTGGTCACCCCGGCCTGGGCGAGCTCCCGCAGGTGCCGCATGCCGGCCGACTGCGACTCGGTGAACGCCAGGTAGGTGCCGCGCTCGGCGGCCGGGACGGTGGTGTCCTCCACCGAGAAGTCCCGGACGTGCAGTTCCTGGATCTGCTGCCGCGCCGGCGGGACGGCCTCGGGGACGTTCTGCTCCTCCCAGCCCGCGGGCTTGAGCTCCTTGGCGGCGAGGTCGGCGACCAGGCTGCGCCTGGAATCGGTGGACAGCGCGACCGAGTACGGGTCGGTGACGGTGTTGACCACCACCTGCTGGACGGAGGGCGCCCAGACCTTCACCTGGTAAAGGTAGTACTTGCCGTCCAACTCGCCCTTGTCGCGGACGACTTCCCAGACGCCGGTCTCGTCGTCCAGCTTCAGCGGCAGCGTCTTCGGGGTGCCGCCGGTCGCGCCGTCGAAGACCTGGACGGACACCTCCTGCGCGGTCGGCGCCCACACCGACAGCGCCACCTTGCCGTTGTAGTAGGCCGGGCCGAAGTCCACCCGGCCGGTGCGGCGCGCGTAGAGGTCGTCCAGCACGCCGGGGGTCTGCACGCCGGTGGCGGCCAGCACGGCGCCGCTGGGCAGGTGTTCGGTGAACAGCAGCTGGCTGCGCAGCGCGGCCGGGACGCGCGCGGTGTCCCGGGCGTCCACGGTGAAGGCCCGGTAGCCCGCCAGGTGCGGGAACGCGGCCTTCTGCGCGGCGGTCAGGCCGCCCTGGGCGGCGTTGAGCCGGATCCAACGGCCGGGCTTGGTCAGCACGCCCTTGTCGGCGCGGATGCCGCCCTCCGGGTCGTACACCAGCTGGGCGCTGGTGCCGCCGGCCAGGGCCGCGTCGCCCGCGCCGTAGGCCGCCGGGACGACGACGGTCCTGGCGTCGATCCACTGGGCCTTGGCGGTGCCGAGGTCCACCTGCGCGGAGGCGGCGGCGTTCTGCGGCAGCAGGTGGCCCTCGCGGCCACCGAGCAGCCACACCTCGCGGCCGTCGACGGCGAGGTCCAGGGACTGGTCGGTGGGCAGGTCCTTGTCGTTGCCCTTGTGCAGGATGTAGCTGAGGCTGGTCGCGCCGGGGGCCAGCGGCACCTCGAAGACGGCGCCGAAGGCGTCGCGGCGCACCGGCATCAGCGGCTTGCCCCAGTCGGTGGGGGTGGCGGCGCCGATCCAGTCGTGCAGGCCCCAGCCGTCGTAGTCGCCGTCGGCCCTGTTGTAGTGGAGGACGGCGGTGTTGGCGGGCGGAGTGTTCACCGGGCCCGGGTCGGCGGTGCGCACGGCCGGGTCGCCCTGCCGGAGCCAGACCTCGCCGGTGGCGCCGACGTCGACGTGGCGGTCGGCGTCGACGTCCTTGACGCCGTTCTTCTCGACGACGAACCCGACGTCCGAGGCGCCGGGCTTGAGCTTCACGTAGGCGAAGGCGCCGTACGCGTCCCGGCCGGTGAAGGCGTGCCCGGCGGGCCACGGGGTGGCCTCGCCGTCGGCGAGGTCGCCCCAGGCGTAGAGGTTCCAGCCGTCGTAGTCGCCGTCCGGACGGTTGTAGTGCACGACGGCGTACGGGCGGGCGCCAGCGGTGGGCACCGGCTTGGGCGCGGGGGCGCCGGTGGTGAAGCTCGCGGTGGCGGAGCGCAGCCGGCCGCTGGAGTCCTGGACGACGGCCTTGTAGCGGACGACCGTGCCGGGGGCGGTGGCACTCAGGTCCTGGGTGACCAGGTTCCGCCCGGTGTCGGCGGTGCCCAGGGTCTGCCAGGGCCCGGTGCCGATCTGGGCGGCGAAGGTGACGCGGTTGAAGCCGCCGCCGGTCGTGGCGCCGACGGTGACGGTGCCGCTCGAACCGTCGGCCGGGGGCTGCACGGAGAGCCGCGGCGCCGCCGTAGTGGGTGCGAGGACTGCGCCCGCCTTGAACACCACCGAGGAGAGCGCCGGCACGGTCACGGTGACCTTGCGGTCGGCGCCGGAGGTCGCTTTCCCGCCCGTTGCCGGGTAGATCCGGTCGAAGCCCATCCCGGCGGAGAAGGTGTCGAGGGTGACGGTCTTCGCCTCGGCGGCGTTGTTGACCGCCACCAGGTACTCGGTCCGCTGCCCGGCGTCGATCCGGGAGAAGGCGTACACGCCCGCGCCGTCGGCGGCGTAGCGCTCGATCTGGGCGCCGTCGGCGAGCGCCGGGTTGTCGCGGCGCAGCTTGGCCAGCGCGGCGACGTCCTGGTAGAGCGCGCCGCCCTGCCCGTACCGGTCGGCCGGGCCGGAGGGGCCGCCGAGCACCCGGTCGCCGTTGTAGGAGGGCGTCTTCGAGGCGAACATGTCCTGCCGGGCGTCCTGGTCGCCGCCCGCACCGGTGAAGCCCTGCTCGTCGCCGTAGTAGACGACGGGCTGGCCGCGGGTGAGGAACTGGAGCTCGTTGCCGAGCCGGTCCTTCTTCAGCAGGGTGGCCTCGTCGGCGCCCGGGTTGTCGGCGAGCAGGAAGGAGCCGAACCGGCCCATGTCGTGGTTGCCGAGGAAGGTCGGCAGCTCGTACGCGTCGGTGTCGGCGGTGGTGTAGCGGTAGTCCTGGCCGTAGACGTCGGCGAGGTTCTTCGCCGAGCCGCCCTGGGAGACGTAGCTGCGGGCGGCGCCCTGGAACGGGAAGTCCAGGGTGGCCTGGAGCTTGCCCTTGGTGACGTACGGCGAGGTGATCGCCGGGTCGCCGGAGTAGACCTCGCCGAACATGAAGAACTTCTTGTTGCCCTGCTTGGCGGCGAAGTCCTTGAGCGCGGGCGCCCACTGCTGCCAGAACGCCATGTTGACGTGCTTGACGGTGTCGATCCGGAAGCCGTCCACGCCGGCGTCCTTGACCCACTGCTGGTAGACCTTCTCGAAGCCCTTCACCACCCGGGGGTTCTGGGTGTCGAGGTCGTCCAGGCCGCTGAAGTCGCCCTCGGTGGCGGACTCGCCGACGAAGGTCGAGTCACCGCGGTTGTGGTAGAGCGCGGGGTCGTTGAGCCAGGACGGGGTCTTGGCCGTGGCGTCGGCGGGCTTGCGGAAGACCGGGGTGTAGGGGAAGGAGTCCTTGGTGAGCCGCGGCCAGGGCGCGCCCGCGCCCGCGTCGGCGATCGCGGTCTCGTCGACGGGGTTGCCGTCGGCGTCGAGGGTCGGGTAGGCGCCGACGGAGCGGTAGCCGTGCTGCTGTTCGGCGGCGTCGATGACGTCGGCGGTGTGGTTGGTGATGACGTCGAAGAAGACCTTGATGCCGCGGGCGTGGGCCTTGGCTATCAGGTCCTTGAGCTGGTCGTTGGTGCCGAAGTGCGGGTCGACCTGGGTGAAGTCGGTGATCCAGTAGCCGTGGTAACCGGCCGAGGCCTGGTCGCCGCTGCCCTGGACCGGCTTGTTCCTGAAGATCGGGGCCATCCAGATCGCGGTGGTGCCGAGGTTCTGGATGTAGTCGAGCCGCTGGATCAGGCCGGCCAGGTCGCCGCCGTGGTAGAAGCCCTTGTCGGCCGGGTCGAAGCCGTGGTCCAGCCGGCCGCCGGTGATGCCCCCCGTGTCGTTGGCGGGGTCGCCGTCGGCGAAGCGGTCGGGCAGGACGAAGTAGAACTGCTCGCGGGTGAGGTCGTGCCGCCCTGCGGTGGCCGCCAGGGTGGCGTCCGAGGGCGGGGCCGGCGGGGCGGCGGCGAGGGCCGCGGGCGCGCTGCCGAGGGTGGCGGCGGTCAGTGCGGCGGCCAGCAGGACGGCCGTGCGGCCGGGTCTGCGTCGGGGGGTGCTCCGCCGGGGGCGGAGCCGGACATCGGCCACTGAGGGTCTCCCTTAGGGGAAGGGGTGAGCGAGTTCCCTGGAAGCTAGCGGCCTGCAATATGTTTCAGCAAGATGCAGAAACCGTTTCGTTCCGGGAAACTCCAGGCCAGGACCGTTGCCGCCACCCCGATTACGCCCTTCGAGCGGTCGGCGTAACAATGGGACGTATGCCTGTCCCGCCGGTAAGCACCAGACCCGACCGCACCCCCTACCCCGGTGGGAGCCGCCCCCTAGCCCTCAAGGGGGACAGCCGGTGAAGAATCCACTGCCAGGGGATGACTGGACGGCGACGGGACGTCTGGCAGACTTCTCGTCCATGGGGGAACCGACCAAGATCCAGCACGGCCGCGAACAGCGCGCCGAAGCGGCGCGTGGTGACGGTTCCGGAGCACGGCCGGCCTCCTCGGGACGCCTGCCCGACGGAGCCGCCCGCGCCACTCAGTCCCGTATCGCCGCACTGCGCGGCCGCATCCGCGACCAGCGGCGCTCACCGGCCCGGCCGAAGATCTGGTTCGAACTGGCCCTGATCGGGATCAGCTACTGGATCTACTCGATCATCCGCAACGCCGTCCCGGAACAGGCCTCGATAGCCCAGAAGCACGCGCGCTGGATCTGGGACCTGGAGCAGTCGCTGGGCATCGCCGTCGAGCGTTCGATCAACCACGCCGCGAACAGCGTCGGGTGGCTCATCACCGGGATGAACTACTACTACGCGACGCTGCACTTCGTCGTGACGATCGGCGTGCTGGTCTGGCTCTACCGCCGCCACCCCGGCCGCTACGTCGCCGCCCGCACCGTGCTGTTCGCCACCACCGCGATCGCCCTGATCGGCTTCTTCTTCTTCCCGCTCGCACCGCCCCGGCTGATGACCGACGGCGGCTTCATCGACACCGTGAAGGTGCACGGCACCTGGGGCTCGATGGCCTCCGGGCCCGCCGCGCACGTGTCCAACCAGTACGCGGCGATGCCCTCGATGCACATCGGCTGGTCGATGTGGTGCGGGCTGGCCATCTTCTACCTGGCCCGCCGGACGTGGGTCCGGGTGCTCGGCCTGCTCTACCCGCTGGCCACCCTGGCGGTGATCGTCTCGACCGCCAACCACTTCTGGATGGACGCCGTCGGCGGCGAGCTCTGCCTGGTCGTGGGCTTCCTCACCGCCCGCTGGCTGTACCACTCCTGGGTCTACAAACTGCCCCAGGTGCCCGCCCGGGAGGCGGCGGAGGAGCCGATCACCGTCCCCGAGCAGTGGAGCGAACCCGCGGCGACCGGCGCCCGCCGGTAGAGCTGCCGGACCCGGACGAACCGAAGGGGCCCCACCCGGGGCCCCTTTCGCGTGCCCGAGCCTCGGCCGCCGGCCTCAGCCGCCGTAGAACAGCCGCTCCACCACCGCCCGGGCCCGCCGGGTGGTCCGCCGGTAGTCGTCCACCAGCTCGCCGCTGTGCCCGGCGCCGTACCCGAGGTAGCGGGCCACCCCGGCCAGCTCCCGGGCCTCCCCGGGGAAACTGTCGCCGGGCCGGCCGCGCACCAGCATCACCGCCGAACGCACCCGGGAGGCCAGTACCCAGGCCGCGTCCAGCACCTGCGCGTCCGAGCGCCCGACCAGCCCGGCTTCGGCGGCGGCCGCCAGCACGGCCCTGGTCCGGGTGGTGCGCAGGGCCGGCAGCTCGTGCCCGTGCTGGAGCTGGAGCAGTTGCACCGTCCACTCCACGTCGGCCAGCCCGCCGCGGCCGATCTTGGTGTGCGTGGTCGGGTCGGCGCCGCGCGGCAGCCGCTCGGCCTCGATCCGCGCCTTGATCCGGCGGATCTCCACCAGGTCCCGCTCCGGCACCCCGACGCCGGGGTAGCGCAGCGGGTCGATCAGCTGCCGGAACCGCGCGCCCAGCTCCTCGTCCCCGGCCACCGGCTCGGCGCGCAGCAGCGCCTGGCTCTCCCAGGCGTGCGACCAGCGCCGGTAGTACGCCGCGTACGAGGCGAGGGTGCGCACCAGCGGGCCGCTGCGCCCCTCCGGCCGCAGGTCGGCGTCGACCAGCAGCGGCGGCTCGGTGGACGGCGCACCGAGCAGGGTCCGCAGCTCGTTGCAGACCGCCTGGGCGGCCCGGGCGGCGTCCTGCTCCAGCGAGCCGAGCAGCGGCTCGTGGACGAAGAGCACATCGGCGTCCGAGCCGTAGCCCAGCTCGTGGCCGCCGAACCGGCCCATCGCGATCACCGCGATCCGGGTCGGCAGGTCGCCGTGCTCGGCCTCCCAGCCGGCCGTGCAGGCGCGCAGCGCGCCCTGGAGGGTGGCGGCGTTGAGCGCGGTCAGCGCCTCCCCCGCGGTGTCCAGCGCCTCGGCCGGGTCCTCGCCGAGGCGGCCGAGGACGTCCGCGGCGGCGGTCCGGAACAGCTCCCGGCGGCGCACCGAGCGGGCGGCGGCGACGGCCGCGGCGGTGGATCCGGCCCGGCCGACGGCGGCCAGTATCTCCTGCTCCAGGGCGGCCCGGCCGCGCGGCGCCAGGCCCTGCGGGTCGCCCAGCATGGCGACCGCCTCGGGGGCGCGCAGCAGCAGGTCAGGGGCGAGCCGGCCGGCCGACAGCACCCGGGCCAACTGCTCGGCGGCGGCGCTCTCGTCGCGCAGCAGCCGCAGGTACCAGGGGGTGCGGCCGAGCGCGTCGGAGACCTGGCGGAAGTTGAGCAGCCCGGCGTCCGGATCGGCCGAGTCGGCGAACCAGCCGAGCAGCACCGGCAGCAGGGTGCGCTGGATCGCGGCCTTGCGGCTCACCCCGGAGGCGAGCGCGCTGAGGTGGCGCAGCGCGGCGGCCGGGTCCGCGTAGCCCAGCGCCTCCAGCCGGGCCCGGGCCGCGTCCGGGGTCAACCCGGCCGCGCCCGGCGGCAGTTCGGCGACGGCGTCGAGCAGCGGCCGGTAGAACAGCTTCTCGTGCAGCCGCCGGACCTCGACCGCGTGCCGCTTCCACTCGCGCTGCAGCGCGGCCACCGGGTCGGAGCGGGTGTCGTCGTTGATCAGCGCGGCCAGCGAGCGGGCCAGTCGGCGCAGGTCCTCCGCGCCGGTGGGCATCAGGTGGGTGCGGCGCAGCCGGTAGAGCTGGATCCGGTGCTCCAGGGAGCGCAGGAAGCGGTAGGCGGTGTCCAGCGAGACGGCGTCCGCCCGGCCGACGTACCCGCCGCGGGAGAGCGCGGCCAGCGCCTCCAGGGTGTTGCCGCTGCGCAGCGCCGGGTCGGTGCGGCCGTGCACCAGCTGGAGCAGCTGGACGGAGAACTCGACGTCGCGCAGCCCGCCGGGGCCGAGCTTGAGCTGGCGGTCCAGTTCGGTGGCGGGGATCGAGTCGATCACCCGGCGGCGCATCTGCTGCACGTCGGTGACGAAGTTGTCCCGGGCGGCGGCCTGCCAGACCATCGGGGCCAGCGCCTCCAGGTAGGCGGCGCCGAGTTCGGCGTCCCCGGCGACGGGGCGGGCCTTGAGCAGCGCCTGGAACTCCCAGGTCTTGGCCCAGCGCTGGTAGTAGGCGAGGTGGCTGGCCAGGGTGCGCACCAGCGGGCCGTTGCGGCCCTCGGGGCGCAGGTTGGCGTCCACCGGCCAGATGGTGCCCTCGCCGGTGGTGTCCGCGCAGAGCCGGGTGAGGGCGGCGGCGAGCCGGGTGGCGGCCTTGACGGCCTCGTGCTCGTCCACGCCCTCGCGCGGCTCGGCGACGAAGATGACGTCCACGTCGGAGACGTAGTTGAGTTCGCGGCCGCCGCACTTGCCCATGCCGATCACGGCGAGCCGGCAGGCCCGGGCGGCGTCCTGGTCCTGCTCGGCGGCGAGGTCCAGGGCGGTCTGCAGGGTGGCGCCGGCCAGGTCGGCGAGTTCGGCGGCGGTCTGCGCGAGGTCGGTGGTGCCGGTGAGGTCGCGGGCGGCGATGGCGAGCAGGCAGCGGCGGTAGGCGACGCGCAGCGCGTCCGCCGGGCTGCGGCCGCCCTCCCGGCCGCGCCGGACGCCCTCGGCGAGCGCGCGGCGGAAGTCCTCCGGGCCGGGGTGCATGTCGCGCAGCTCGAAGGTGACCAGCATGTGCCAGTCGTGCGGGTGCCGGGCCAGGTGGTCGGCGAGCGCGGTGGAGACGCCGAGCACGCCGAGCAGCCGGTCGCGCAGCGGCTTGGAGGTGGTGAGGGTGTCGCGCAGGGTGCGCCGTTCGGCCTCGTCGGCGGCCTCCAGCAGCCGGGCCAGGCCGAGCAGGGCGAGGTCGGGGTCGGCGGTGGCGCCGAGCGCGTCCAGCAGCACGGGGTCGTCGGCCAGGCCTTCCAGGCCGGGGCCCGCCAGCAGCCGCACCGCCTGCGCCGGGTCGGTGAACCCGCGCCTGACCAGCCTGATCTCCGGCCGGCTGACCCGGCTCCCGGCCCGCTGCTCGTCCACCGCCATGGCCCCTCCATCCGTCCGCCCCAGCAGGTTACGCGCCCTGACGGCCCGGCGCCGGACACGACCGCCGGACACGACCACCGGACGGCCCGCCGCCGCGCGCCGCGCCGCCCGTCCGTGACCTCGGGCCCGCCGCGCTCGTTCTCCCGGCGCCGACCGCCCCACCCCGCCCACCCCGTTCCGGAGCGCCGATGCCCAGCCGCCTGCCCTCGCTCACCGGGCTGCGCTTCTGGGCGGCCCTGCTGGTGGTGCTCTACCACCTGTCCCGCAAGGTCGGCGGGCTGCCGGTGCTCGATCCGCTCGCCTGGTACGGGCGCTCGGGGGTGACGTTCTTCTTCGTCCTGTCCGGTTTCGTCCTGGCCTGGACGTACGGCGGTTCGCCCGTCCCCACCGGGGCGTTCGCCCGCCGCCGGTTCGCCCGGATCTGGCCGTTGCACGTGCTGAGCACCGTGCTGTCGCTGGGCGCGGACGCCGCGATCGGCACGGCGCTGCCGGTGGCGGCCGCGCTCTGGTCGCTGCTGCTGGTGCACCCGTGGGCGCAGGCGACGGTGTACGGCGGCAATCCGGCGTCCTGGTCGCTGGGCGCCGAGGCCTGGTTCTACCTGCTGTTCCCGCTGCTGCTGCGGTTGCTGGCGCCGCGCCGCCGCGCCTGGCTGCCGGTGGCGGCGGTGTGCGCGGCGCTCGGCCCGGCACTGTGGGCGGCGGGCCCGCTGCTGCCGGCCGATCCGACGGTGCGCGGCTGGCTGCTGGACTACCTGCCGCTGGCCCGTACCCCGCAGTTCGTGCTCGGGGTGGCGGTCGGGCTGGCGGTGCGGCACGGGCTGCTCCCCCGGGTGCGGCTCGGCGCGGCGGCCGCGGCGGTGGCGGGCTGGCACCTGCTGCTGGCGCCCTGGCACGCGGCCGTCCCGGACGCGCTGTGGTGGGGCCCGTACAGCGCCTCCCAGCTGGTGCCGGCGGCCCTGTTCGCGGCGCTGCTGGTGGCGGCGGCCCAGCGGGACGCGGCCGGTGCGGCCCCCCGGCCGCCGGGCGAACGGGGACCGGCCGGACGAGGTCTGGCCGGACGGGCAGCGGTGCGGCTCGGCGAGTGGTCCTACGCCTGGTACCTGGTGCACGAGATCGGCATCCGCTGCTGGCTCGCCGAGTTGGGCCGCCCGGCGCCCGGGGCGGCGGCGCTCGGGGTCTGGCTGCTGCTGGCCGGGGGGTCCCTGGCGGTGGCGGCGGGCCTGTACCGCTGGGTGGAGCGGCCGTGCGAGCGGCTGCTGCGCGGCTCGCCGCGCCGGCCCGGCGGGAACGCGGCGGGGGGGGGGGGGGGGGGGGGGGGGGGGGGGGGGGGGGGGGGGGGGGGGGGGGGGGGGGGGGGGGGGGGGGGGGGGTGGGGGGGGGGGGGGGGGG
>NZ_JBWKER010000032.1:101626-104636 GCF_056435345.1 Kitasatospora sp. NPDC043950 | reverse complement strand
GCGTGGTGGAGGGGTGGGAAGGGGGTGGGGGAAGCGGGCGGTGGGGTTGTGGGCGGCCCTGGTGCGGGGGGGTGTGGGGGGGGGGCGGGGACCTTGGTGGCTCTGCGCGGGAGACCCCCCGCAGGACACCAGGAGCAGTACCGGTGATCCGACCGGGCTACACGGGGGTGTTGATGACGGAGACCATGCCGAAGTGGTGGTGGGCGATGGAGAGGTCGCCCTGGGTGTCGCCGCCGGTGGGGGTGATCATGGCGGAGGAGACGGCGTACTTCCTCGGGCCGCCGCTCTGCATCAGGTAGGGGATGCCGATGGTGGCGGGGCTCTGCGGTCCGAGGGCGCCGAGCCCCGGGGGACGGAGAGCCGGTAGGAGAGCCGGTAGACGGAGGGGGCGGCGGGTCGTTGTTCTCGTAGAGCGTGGTGAGGCCGGGTGGGCGGCCGGTGGTGGGGATTTGGGTGTAGAAGGGGATGGAGAAGGTGAAGTTCGCGGGGCTCTCGGGAGGTGCCGTCGCTGACGGACGGCAGCGTCGCGACGTTGGCGTAGAACGGGGTGATGACCTTCAGTGACACCGGTCCGGTGGCCGCGGTGCTGCTGAAGTTGCCGATCGTGACCTGCACGGTGGCCGTCCCGCCGCCCATGTAGGTGCCCGCGTCCGCCGAGCAGTACAGGTTCACGCTGTTGAGCGCGTCCGGCCGACGGGTGGCACCTGCGGGGGCCACGGACCGGTCCTCGGCTGCGGCTGCTGCTGGCGCGGCTGCGCCCAAGCCCACCACGGCCGCGCCCAGTCCTGCTGCCCTGAGGAGGCTTCGGCGTGCCACCGGTGTTGCCCCCGGCCCGCCGGACTCGTCCTCTTCGCGGATTCCATCGACCATGTCTGCGCCTCCATCGGCACGTAGCGGTGAAGCGGGCTTCCAGCCCAGTGGTTCGTACTCTGACATGTGGTCATGTCGCAGGGCGGTCAACGCGCTTGACGGCATCCGGTCCGCCACCGTGCCGGAGTCGACGCGGCAACGGTGCACGCCTTCCGAGCAGTGGCCACAGGAATGGCGCGCCCCCGGGCGTCGGATGTTGCCCGGGGGCGCGGGAGCGCGTGCTGTGCGCTCAGAGCGAGGCGAGGCTGAAGTCCACCTCGTGTTTCCCGGTCAGGGCGGTCACCCCGGTGTCGCAGGAGCCGGTGATGCCGGACAGGTCGAAGCTGCCCTGGTAGCTGTTGAGGGGCAGGAGGGTGCTGGTCACGTCCGTGATGCCGGTCTCGTCGTTGGTCACCTCGCTGCCACCCGAGTTGCCCTTCTCCCCGCCCTGGAAGGAGACGGTGGTGCGGCCGAGGTCCCTGTTGTCGACGTCGTACCAGGTGAAGGTCGCCGTTCCGGAGAAGGGATGGTAGGACACGCAGGAGAACGTCCCGGTGCCGACCGAGGAGATCGTGCCGTGGTCGACGTTCGAGTTGGTTCCGGCGGCGCTGTAACAGTCGTCGAGGCTGCCTTCGACCGTGTACGAGTTCGATGCCGCCGCGTCGGTCACCGGGTTCTTGAACGTCAGCGTCACCGGCCCTGAGCAGGTCAGGTCCTTCAGTACCTCCGTCGCGTGCGCGGACCCGGCCGCCCCCGGGATCGCTACGGCCAGCAACCCGCCCGCGGTCGCCGCCACCATCAGACGCCTCATCGTGTGCTCTTCTTCCTGTTCGTCGGTGTCGTGCCTTGGCGCCAAGAATCCCCGGTACTCGATCAACCGGTACATGCGCGCTGCCGGCGCACTCCGTGTCTCATCCGGACAGGCGTACCCAGTCGACCGAGAAGCCTTGCTGCCGTTCGGCTGTTCGTCTACGTGCGCGAGCCCGGGGCGCAGCGGGGCGGGCGGGCCCGGTGGCCGTTGCCGGCGCCCCGCTGAGGGCGGGCCGGGTCACCCGATCTCCCCTCCGGTGTCGCGGGAGAACCGCGGCCGCAGCACTGTTTGAGCATGAGCTACGACCATGGGGTGACGGCCGGAGCCCGTGTGAGGCCTGCCCGCCCCCGGAGGGTGCGTGCCGCCCTCGGTTCCGGATGCCTCGCGGGGGCGCTGGTCCTGCCGGCCGGCGTCACCGCGCCCGCCCGGGACGCGACCACCCGGACCTTCACCACCGACGCCACGTTCACCGTCCCGGACGGTGTCACCGGCATCACCGTCACCCTCGTCGCGGCGGGTTCCGGGGGAGGCGGCGGGGGCGGGGGAGGTGGCACCGGCCTCTTCAAGAGCGGCGGCGGGGGCGGGGCGGGAGGCGGCGGCGGGGGAGGCGCCCGGGTCACCTGCACCCTGGCCGTCACCCCCGGCGACGTGCTGACCCTCACCGTCGGCACCGGCGGAGCCGGTGGGGCGGGAGGCGCCAGCGGTGAGGAGGCCGACCCGGGTGCCGACGGCGGTGCCGGGGGCGCCGGGGGCCGGTCCACTCTCACCGGCGGCGCAGCCGTCCTGGCAGCCGTGGACGGCGGGTCACGGCCCGGGGGCGGGGGCGCGGGCAGCGTGCTCGGAGGCGCCCGGGGCGAGGGAGGCCACGGCGGAGGGAGCGTCCCCGCCTCCGCCTGCAAGGGCGGAGGGCCCAGCGGCACAGGCGGATCCGACGGTGACCTCGGCGCCGGTGGTGAGGAAGGCGTCGACGTGACACCGGCCACCGTCGGCGAGACCGTCCCCGGCAGCATGGGCGGCGTGGGCGGCGAAGGCGGTGCAGCGGGGGCTCCTGTGCCGGCCGCCTGCCCCGTGGGCACCGGCGACGGCGGGGACGGCGGGGACGGCGGCGACGGCCAGGACTACGTCGGCAACTTCGACGACCCCCAGACCCCCGGCGAGGACGGCACCGCGGGCACCGAGGGCGGCAGCGGCTGCATCACCCTCGTCTATTAGGGCCTGTCTGGCGGATCTTGCCGGACAGGCCCTGGACCAGCGGGCCGGGGGGGGGGGGGGGGGGGGGGGGGGGGGGGGGGGGGGGGGGGGGGGGGGGGGGGGGGGGGGGGGGGGGGGGGGGGAGGGGGGGAGGAGGGG
>NZ_JBWKER010000032.1:71184-101616 GCF_056435345.1 Kitasatospora sp. NPDC043950 | reverse complement strand
TCCCCCCCCCCCCATACCCCCCCCCCCCCCCCCCCCCCCCCCCCCCCCCCCCCCCCCCCCCCCCCCCCCCCCCCGCCACTTCGTCAGGCCGCCGTGTCCAGGAGACTCGTCCCGCCCGGCCCGAGCCTGCCGGGCACCGCTCGCTCCGCAGCGAGGGGCGGGGTTTGCGGGAGCGCGGCGGTGGGGCGCCCGTTCGGGATCAGGCGTCCTGCGCGGGGACGAAGGGGACGGGCATGGGCCTGGCCGTGGGGGTGGCGGTGGGGGTGACCGTAGGCGTAGGCGTGGGCGTGGGCGTGGGCGTGGGCGTGGGGGTGGCGGTGGAGGTCGGGCTGGATGTGGAGGTCGGTGTCGGTGTGGGGGACTGCGTGCCGGTGGGCAGCGTGATGGTGACCGTCCCGTCCAGCGTCATCGACTTCAGGCCGGTCGGGGTGTTGCAGGCCGTGAGGTCGATGTCGGACTTGACCGGGTCGAGGACCACCGTCCAGGTGGCGCCCTTGTAGCGGCCCGCGGTGATGCCGCCGCTGAGGGGGTTGCTCGACTTGAGCAGGTCCTGGATCGGCTGCATGTCCCAGGTGAAGTCGGTGGTGCCCGGGTCCTCCGTGGTGGGCTGGCCGTTCGCGGTCTCCCAGGTGACGCGCTGCAGGGTGCCGGGCGCGTTCTGGTAGTTGCCGGCCGCGCAGGTCACGCCGTTGCCGAGGCCTGTCCCCACGTAGTCGGCCTGGGTGATGGGGGCGTCACCGGTGCAGTTGAGCAGTTTGGGGTTGCCGAGGGTGGCCGTGATGTTGTCCTGGGGGACGAGCGTGAGGCCGGAGCTGAAGGTCATCGTGAAGCTGTCCTCACAGGTGATGACCTGGGGCACTCCGGCGGCGGAGGTGTCGTACACGAGCAGTCCGCCGACCAGGGTGCCGGCTGTGAGGGCGGCGGCCGCGATACCGATGGGGTGTTTCATGGGGTCGTGCCTTTCTCGGGGTGGGGGAACCCGGTGGTGCTGCGGGCCGGATCACCCGGGGAGTCCGGGGGCCGGTGCTGGGGGACGGCTCGACGGGGTGGGGAGCCCGGAGCCCGACGGCCCGGCCACTGCGGGGGAGCCGTCGTCCTCGCCGTGGCGCGCGAGGGTGAGGAGCGCCGTACCGCTGACCACCAGGACGGCGAGGACGTAGAGCGGGGTCACGGCCGGGGACTTGAACCAGTCGGCGGCCTCGGCGGTCAGGTAGGTGGCGAGGGTGCCGCCGAGGAGTCCGCCCAGTTGGTAGCCGACGGCGGCTCCGCTGAGGCGCACGCGGCTCGGGAAGAGCTCGGAGACCAGGGCCGCCTGGGGGGCGTACATCGCGGCGAATCCCACCAGCGACAGCAGGTAGGCGAGCACCAGGACCGGGGGAGAGCCGAAGCGCAGCAGGGGCGCGAACGCGGCGGCCCAGAGCGCCATGGTGATGGTCCCGGCCAGGCAGACCCGTCGTCTCCCGTAGCGGTCGGACAGCGCGCCGAAGAACGGGATCAGGGCGATCAGCGCGAGCGGGGCGAGGAGCGAGAGCGCGATCAGGGCGTTGAGCGACAGGCCGGCGACGCGCAGCAGGGTCAGGACGTAGTTGAACGAGAAGCCGAAGAGCACGACGTCGGCTCCGGCGGTGATCGCCGTGGTGACGAGCAGCTGCCTGCGGTGCCGGGCGATCAGTTCGACGACCGGCCGCCTGCTGCGGGCCCCGGTGAGGGCGAGCGTCCGGAAGGCGGGGGTCTCCTCGATCCGGGCCCGGGCCCACAGCCCCACCACCACCAGCACGGCGGAGAGCAGGAAGGGCAGTCGCCAGCCCCAGGTCATGAACTGTGCGGGCGTCAGCGCACCGGAGACCGCCGTCATGGCCCCGAACGCCAGCAGGTTGCCCGCCGGTGCGCCGATCTGGGCCCAGCTCGACACCAGCCCCCGGCGCCCCGGTTCGGCGCACTCGTGCGCGACGACGGTGGCGGCTCCCCACGCACCGCCCAGGCCGAGCCCCTGGAGCAGGCGCAGCGTGACCAGCAGGAGCGGGGAGGCGAAGCCGATCTGGCCGTATCCGGGCAGCAGCCCGACCAGGCCGGTGGAGGCCCCGGTCAGCAGCAGCGCGCCGACCAGGGCGGGGCGCCTGCCGTGGCGGTCGCCGAGGTGCCCGAAGAGCGCCCCGCCGACCGGCCGTGCCACCAGCGCGGCCCCGTAGAGGCCGATGCCGGTGAGGGTCGCCGCGAAGGGGGAGAGGTAGGGGAAGAACTGGTGTTTGAAGACCAGCACGGAAGCGTTGACGTAGAGGAAGAAGTCGTACCAGACGAGCGTGGTACCCATGAGGCTGACGATGACCGAGCGGCGGACATCGCGCGTCGCGAAGCGCACATCGAACTCCATTGCGTGTGACTGCCGTCACTTCTAGCAATATTCCAGCGCCGGTGGCATCGCGCCACGCAGGCCGCCGCGGGCTGGACTATTCGCGTGCGTACCGTACCTGCGCCCCGAACTCCGGAGACTCGCCTGGGCGCCCGGCGCGACCGGTCGGCCCTTCGTTCAACTCATCTCCACTGCAAGGGTGTTCGCGGCCCACTTGGTCGACTCGGCCTCTTGTCCGAATGTGGCGTTCAGGTTAATCCTGTCGCTGGTGAACCATTGTGGTGTGGGGTGGATTCCGGCCGTCCGGCCGTCCGGACAATGCGACTTCCATTCGTATACGGCGAACCAGCGGGTCGGATTCATGGAGAATCCGACTTTCACATCCGGCCCGTCGCCCGCTCCAGCCCCCGCCGCCCCCGCCGGAGCGCTGCCGGCTGCGCCCGCCGGACACCCGCCGGCGACACCTCTGTCCACGGCGCTGTCCGCAGCTCGCCGACGCGGCTCCACCGGGCACACTCGGAAGATCACCAACGGCATCCGCGACCTTCGCCGGAGCCGAACGACGTGGCCATCCACCCTGGGGAGGAGCCGGCATGAACCGGTCCCGGTTGACGGAGCAGTCCGACGTGGCATCGGGCCCTGACGGTCCGATCACCGTCTTGTCCGGCTACGTCCATCCGACGCGCGGACCGGTGACCTGTCCGGCGGCCCCGCTCGTGGCCGGGTGGCTCCACGAGCGCGGGTTCGCCGCCCGGATCGGTGCCGGCGGGATCCTGCCGGCGGGCCGGGGTGGGCGGCTGTTCGCCACGACCTACATCGACCTGGACGGGGCCGTGGTGGGGATCGCCGTGATCGCTCCGGCCCGCCAGGAGGCGGTGGCGGCGGAGGCCGTCCGCGTCTGGTCGGCCACGGTGCGGACCAGGCGGCTGATCGTCTGCGCGTCGGCGCCCGCGTGCGGGCCGACCCCGGTCGTCCCGTCCCAGCCCCTGAACCGGCTTCCCCCGTCCGCAGGGGGCGCCGGGCAGGCCGAGTGCCCGCGGGCGGCCGCGACGTGGGCCGCCGTCCGGCAGTACGAGGTTCGCGGGGACACGGTCCTCGTGCTCGGCGGCGGTTTCGCCCCGGCTGACCCCGCCGCGCAGCAGGCGGGGCGGGTCCGGGTGCCCGACGTGGCCGGGGCGCAGGCCCTGCGGTCCGTCGATCCCGAGCGGCTGTCCTTCGTCCAGCACCCGTGCTCACCGGTCGAGGAGGTCGCGGAGATCCTCGGGGTGCTGCGCGCGCGGTTCCCGCTGCTTCGAGGCCAGCACCCCGATCAGTGGTGCTACCGCTCCTCCGACCGGCGGCGCGCCGTCCGCGCGGTGGCGGAGTCCAGCGACCTGGTGCTGGTCTCCGCCGGCAGCACCCTGGCGGCGTCGATCCGCTCCGGCGCGTTCGTGGCGTTCAACGGTCTGAACGCCCTGCGGCCGGAGGAGATCGCGGCGGCGGCGACCGTCGGTGTGATCGCCCCGCTGCGGGCTGCCGAGGGCGCTGTCGACGCGACGGACGCCGTGGTCGGGGCGATCGGCGGCCTGGGGCCGGTGAGTGTGGCCTACCACCGTACGGTCACGGAGGTCGCGACCGACGTCCTCGCGCGGACTCCGCGCCGGCCCTGACGGGGAGAAGGCTCGGCCGCTACCGCGTGCGCGAATCGTCAGGCACGCCCCAGGGCGGTGGCCCGTTGGATGAGGTGGTCCGCGGCCGGCCGCCGGCGGTGGGGGAGCAGGAGCCCGGGCATCCGCGCCCTGGCCAGGTGGGCTCGGCGGGAGGCCAGTAGCGGGTAGACGTCGAGGAACTCGTGCCAGGTGGCGCAGGCGGCTTCGATGTGTCCGGCCGCCAGCTGGCGCTCGGCCAGTCTGCTGAGGACGACGGCACGGGAGCGGGACTCGCCCCGGGGCCTGCGGGCGGCGGACACCTCCAGGAGCTTGATCGCCCCGGCGGGGTCGCCGAGTTCGACTCCGACGAGGGCCCGCTGGTGGTCCCACGAGGCGCGGTGGTAGTCGCCGATCGGCGGTGGCGGGCCCGTGGCGTTCGTGAGGAGGTCGCGGGCGTCGCCGATGTGGCGCAGCGCGGCCGTCCGATCGCCGAGGGCGGCCTCGGACAGGGCGAGCTGCCCCAGGACGGAGGCGCGCAGCCGCGGCGCCGAGGAACTGATGCGGCAGTCGGCGGCGGCCTGCGCCAGGCGCAGGCTCTGGCGCCGGTGGCCGAGTTCGTAGGCCTGGGTGGCCATGGCGCGCAGGGTCATCGCCTGGGCGGCCGTGTCGCCGGCGTGCCGGGCCAGGTCGAGGGCGAGGCGGTAGTACTGGCCGGCGAGGCCGTTGAGGTCGTCGTCGATGTGCATGAAGGCGCACAGGTAGCACAGTCGGGCGGTGGCTCCGAGGATGCCGAAGTGCCGGACGGGCGGGGCGGGTGCGGCGAGCATGGGCGCCGCCGTGGTCGCGAGGAACGCGGCGAGTGCGGTGCGGGCCTGGCCTCCGCCGTGGACGCGGTCGATCGCGGAGAAGACGGGCAGCAGCAGGGCGAGCGCGTCCGGCTGGGGCGGGGGCGCCTTCGCGCCCGCGGGTACCGACGCGCCGGTCGGGGCTTCGGTCCGGCCTCCGGTCAGGGCTTCGGCCAGGCCGGTCGGGCTTGCGGGCGGTGCGGGCGGCGGCTGGTAGGAGAGGAGGTTCCCGTGGCGATCGGGTGCGACGGCCGCCGCCGCGAGCCGCGCGAGCACCGCCGGGGAATCCGGCGCCGGGGTGTCCGGCGGCGGATCTCCGAATCCGGCGTCGGCCAGGGTGACGGGCCGTCGGAGCCGACGGCCCAGCGCCGCGCAGACCAGGTGGGGGGCGGGCTTGCGGGGAACGGCTCCGGTGAGCCACTGGTGCACCGAGGCGCGCCCGTAGGCCCGGGCCCATCCGGATTCGGCGCCGATCTGATTGACGGCCCGGGCCAGTTGCTCTCCGGTCCATCGGGCTTCTTCGAGGAGTTCGCGAAGGCGGGCGTTCGGCACACGGCGGACGGCCATGTCTCTCCCGGCGGGTCGTCGACGCCGCGCTCACGGCGGCCCGGTCCGGCCTCCGCGGTACGCGGTCGCGCTGCGCACATCCCGCCATGCTATCCGCTCGCAGCGCCGCCGGGATGCCCGAATGGGATTCTCAACTCGATGTAATTCCCGGGAAGTTGACGCCCGGAAAAGCTTGACGGGCCGGCCGTCGAAAAGGGCCCGCGAGGGCGGCCGCAGCCTCCACCATCGGTGGCGTCGGGGCGTTTCCTTCGAACGTGCCCCAGGGTGGAGGCGGAATCCGTGATGTCCGGCCCGCAGCGTCCGCAGAGTCCCACGGCCACCGGAAAGTTCGTTCACATGTTCCCCGGGCAGGGGGATTTCAGTCTGACCCCGCTGTTGCGGACGCTTCCCCGCGTCGGGTCGCTGGCACGCGCGGTCGCCGAGGTCTTCGAGGAGGCCGACGTGGTCGCCGCCGAGTTCGGGGTGGCGCCGATCGGCCCCCGGCTGGCAGGCGGCTCCCACCTGACCGGCGACTCCCGTTCCGGTGGCGGCTCCCACCTGACGGGCGACTCCCCGCTCAGTGCCGGCGCGCTGGCCGCCGAGCCGGCCGGGACCGTACAACTCGCGCTGTTCGGTGTGTCGTTGGCGGTGCACCGCGCACTCGAAGCCGACGGCTGCCGGGCGCACCGTCTCCTGGCGGTCAGCTTCGGCGAGATCCCCGCGCTGACCGCGGCCGGATGCTGCTCGGTCGCCGACGGGGCCCGTCTGGCCTGCCGGCTCGGGCAGTTGCTGACCGGCCACGGCGGCGGCATGACACTGCTGGGCGCGGGCCCGGCCACAACCCGCCGGCTGCTCGCGGCCGCCGGGCCGGGCACGGGCGTGGTAGTGGCCTGCGTCAACCACGGCGGGGAGACGGTGGTCTCCGGCCCGCTCGACGGGCTCGCCGTCGTCGAACGGTCGGCGACGGCGCACGGCGTGGGGGCGCAGCGGCTGCGGCTCCCGTTCATGAGCCACCACCCGGCTCTCGTCCACGAGGCCGGTGCGTTCGCGCACTTCGCCCGGCGGCTGCGCCTGTCCCCGCCGCGCCGACCGGTGTACTCGGCGGTGGCCGGCCGGTTCTACCGCGCGGACAGCGATCTGCCGAGCGCGCTGTCCGCGTGCCTGGTCAGGCCTTTCGACCTGCCTGCGGTGTTCGGCGCGTCGATGGCGGACGCCTCGCTGGTCGTCGAGGCGGGCACCGGCAGCACGCTGACGAACAGCGTGCGCAGGATCGACCCGCGGCAGGACGCGCTCGCGCCGGTCGCCGACGGCCAGTGGCCGACCGGCCCCCAGACGCCGCTGCCGCCCCCGTGCTCCTGCCCGCCTCCCGCCGCGCCGGGAGAGGGCACGTCGCACCACCACCACCCGACCACGACGGCCGCACGGGGGGACTCTTGAACACCGAACGGAAGCCTGGCGAGGAGGCCGGCGCGATCGACGTCCTGACCCGCCTCTCGGCGCTGCTCCCTCCCCGGCGGGCCTCGGAGTTCGGACAGCTCCTGGCGGACCACCGGGCCGAACACGGGGCGGCAGCCCTGCGCACGGACGTCAGCGCGCACCGGCGGCTGGCCCGCCTGGCGGCCTCGCTGCCGCCGGCGGTCGAGGTGGTCGCCGACGCGGAACTGCTGGCCGCGCTCAGCGAGGCGACGGCGCTGGCGGATCCATCGCTCTACCAGACCTTCCTCTCCCACTACACCCTGTGCGTCGGCTCGCTGGTCCTCCTGGGCGGCAAGGCCGCGGACCCGGACGGCGCCCTCGCACACGCACGCACCAAGGGATCCTTCCTGGTCACCGAGATCGGCGACGCCGGCAGCCACCTCGGGATCCGCACCGAGGCCCGGTTCGACCCGGCCCGCCGCGCGTTCACGCTGCACACCCCGGACCACCGGGCCGCGAAGTTCTCCTCCGTCGCGGCGTTCGGCCTGCCCCAGCAGGCGGTGGTCTGCGCACGGCTGCTGACCGGCGCCCGGGACGGGGGAGTGTTCTCCTTCCTCGTCGACATCACGGGGGTCGACGGCCGCCCGGCACCGGGCGTGTCCGTCTCCGGCCCGCTCCCGGTGGGCGCGCTCCCGCTGCCCTACGGCCTCGTCCGGTTCCACGGCGCCCGAATCCCGTACGACCGCTGGCTGGCGGACGGGGCCGGGATCGACGCCACGGGCGTGCTGCACGACCCGCAGCCGAGCGCCGACGCCCGCCTCCAGCGGACCCTGAGCTGCGGCCAGGGGCTGTGGGCCACCCTGCCGTCCGCGATGGCGGGCCTGGCGGGCCGTAGCGCGGCGATGGCCTGGCGGTTCAGCGCGGGCCGCCGCTCGCACGGCCGGCTGGCGCCCGGGAGCCCGGTCCTGGAGTACCGCACCCAGCAGCACGCCGTCGTCGGAGCGCTGGCCGCGGCCTTCTCCCTGCGCTGCACGGCCCGGGCGGCCCTGTCCACGTGGGCGGGGCTGCGCGCCGCGAAGCCCTCCGACGGGCCGGGCACGGCGATGACCTTCTCCCCCTGGGCCGCGGTCGACCGCTCGCTCGCCCTCCACAAGGCGCACAGCACCCGGGCCGTGGCGGAACTCGTCGACTCCCTCCAGCACCGCTGCGGGGTGTCGGGCCTCTTCGACCACAACCGGCTGCCGGGCTACCTCGGCTTCGCCCGCGCCTTCGACAACGCCGGCGGCGACAACACCCTCATCCTGCTCGACGCCGGCCGCGCCCTCGCCGAGGAGCGGGCACGCCCCGATCGGCGGAGGGCCGGTCCGGGCCGGTTCCCGGCCGACCCGGGCCCGTCTTCGGCCGACCCGACCGACGCGGCGTGGTGGCCCGCGGTCGTCACCGCGCTGCAGGACCGGCTCGCCGACGACCTCGCCGCCGCGGCGTCGGCCCGTACCGAGGCGCTCCACGGCTCGCTCCAGCGAGACCTGGAGCTGTGGAACCCGCTGCTGGAGGACGCCCTGGAGCTGGGGGACGTCCAGGCCCGCCGGCTCGCGGCCGAGGCCGCGGTGGAGGGGACCGCCGCGCACGGGTGGCCCGTTCCGCAGGCGGCCGACCTCGCCGCGCTCGACGGCCTGCGCCAGGCCCGGCGCCTGGCCGGCCCCCTGCTGGCGACCGGCGTGCTCACCCCCTCGGCCGTACGCGCCCTGCCCGCCGCCATGGACGCCCTGTGCGACCGGTTGCGTCAGGCCCTGCCGGACATCGTGGCCGCCCTCGACCCCGGGGCGGGCCTCGCCCGCACCGCCCTCGACGAGCCCGACTACGCCGCCGCGCTCCTGGCCGCCCACGGCGCCCCTGCCGGCGCCCCCGCCAGTTCCTCCACCGGCTCCTCCGACCGCACCGGGAGCACGTCGTGAACCGAAGGAAGCCCCCCATGACCGGCGTCCTGGGCATGGGCACGTACCTGCCCGCCGAGGTCCGGGGCAACCACGAGGTCGGCCCGCCCGCCGGTGTCTCGGCCACCTGGATCACCGAGCGCACCGGCGTGGTCGAACGGCATCGGGCCGCACCCGACGAGGCCGCCTCGGACCTGGCAGCGGCCGCCGTACTGGCCGCCTGCGAGGCCGCCGGCATCCCGCCGGACCGGCTCGACCTCGTCGTCGCGGCGACCTCCACCCCCGACGAACTCGGGCCGGCCACCGCCTGCCGCGTCCAGGCCCTCACCGGCGCCGGCAACGCCGTCGCACTCGACGTCAGCGCGGCCTGCTCCGGCTGGCTGTTCGCGGCCAAGATCGCGCACGCCTGGCTGGCCACGACCCCCGGCGCCCGGTACGCGGCGGTCGTCGGCGTCGAGGCCTACTCGAAGTTCGTCGACCCCGCCCACCGCGGCACCGCCGTCCTCTTCGCCGACGGCGCCGCCGCGGCCGTCCTGGGCCCCGTCCACGACGACGCAGGCTTCCACGGCTTCCGCCTCGGCTCGGACGGCCGCGGCGCGCACCACGTGCTGATCCCCGCGGGCGGCAGCCGGATACCCGCCGGCCCCGGGAGCCTGAACGCCGGGCTGCACCACATCCACATGGACGGCCGGGTCGTGCGCGACTTCATCGCCGAGATCTTCCCCCGCCTCGTCGACCAGGCCCTCGCCGACCACGGCCTCGCCCTCAAGGACATCGACGCCTTCATCACCCACCAGCCCAACCCGCTGCTCCTGCGCGCCGTCGCGGACCGGATCGGCATCCCGGCCGAACGCCTGCACATCACCGGAGACCTCACGGGCAACATCGGCGCGGCCTCCGCCCCCTTCGCGCTGGCCGACGCCGCCGCCCGCGGCCTGCTGGCCGACCGGGCCCGCGTGCTCGTCTGCGTCTTCGGCGCCGGCCTGACCTGGGGCAGCGCCCTGCTCACCTGGACGGGCGCCCGCTCCCTGCGCGCGCCCGTCCGGTCCAGCAGCGACCTGGACACCCCCGCCCGGGACACTCCCGTCCGGGACACCCCCGCCCGGAACGCCACCGACTGACGCCCCGCCGGAACCGGAGGAACACCCCCATGACCATCCTCAACCGCTTCCGCCTCGACGGCCGCCGCGCCCTGGTGACCGGCTCCTCGCGCGGCATCGGCCAGGCCGTCGCCGTCGCGCTCGCCCAGGCCGGGGCCCGGCTCGCCCTCTCCGCCCGCACCGGGCCCGCGCTGAAGCACACCGCCGACCAGGTGGCCCGCTACGGGGGCACCCCCGTCCTGGTGCCCGGCGACCTCGCCGACACCGGGCAGGCCGCCATCGTCGACCAGGCCGCCCAGGCGCTGGGTGGCCTCGACATCGTCGTCCACAACGCCGGCATCCTGCCCACCAACCCCGACGGCAGCACACTCCTCGCACCGCTGCAGCACCTCCCGCAGCACGTCTGGGACGAGGTGGTCGCGGTCAACCTCAACGCCACCGCCGCGATCTGCCGGCACGCCCACCCGTACCTGGCGCAGTCGGACGGCGCCAGCCTGGTGCTGATGTCCTCGGTCGCGGGTCTGGTCGGCACGCCCATGATGGAGGTCTACGCCGCGACCAAGGCCGCCCAGGTCTCCCTCGCCCGCAGCCTCGCGGTCGGCTGGGCCCGCAGCGGGATCCGGGTCAACGCGCTGTGCCCCGGCTGGGTGCGCACCGACATGACGGCCGCCGTCCACACCAACGCCGCGCTCACCGACTGGCTGCTGGCCCACGTGCCGATGGGGCGCTGGGCCGAACTGGAGGAGGTCGCCGCGGCGGCGCTGTTCCTGGCCTCGCCCGCCTCCGCCTTCCTCACCGGGCAGGCGATCGCCCTGGACGGCGGCCTCTCGGTCCCCGACGGCGGCCTTGCGGGCACCCCCAAGCCGCCCTCCCCGTTCGCCGCGGCATGACCTCCCCACCCCCCGTCCCCGCCCCCACCCTCGCCTCCGCCCCCGGTCGCCGTGCCACGGCGGTGATCGCCGGCCTCGGATCCAGCCTCCCGCCCCGGGAGGTGACCAACACCCAGGTCATCGCCCGGGGCGGCCTGGACACCACCGACGAGTGGATCACCGGCCGGACCGGCATCCACCGCCGGCGGCTGGCCGGACCCGGCGTCAGCACCGGGGACCTGGCCACGGCCGCCGCGCGCGCCGCGATCGACTCCACCGGCTCCCCGGGCCTGCGCCCGGACCTGCTCCTGCTGGCCACCACCACGCCGGACCGCCCCTGCCCGGCCACCGCACCGGAGGTCGCCCACCGCCTCGGCCTCGGACCGGTCCCCGCGTTCGACCTCGCGGCCGTCTGCTCGGGCTTCCTCTACGGCCTGGCCACGGCCTCCGCCCTGCTCCGCAGCGGCGCCTGCCGCACCCCCCTGGTGGTCGCGGCCGAGAAGTACTCGGCCATCGTCGACCCCTTCGACCGCGACACCGCACCGCTCTTCGGCGACGCCGCCGCCGCAGTGGTGCTCCGCCCCGGGGACACCACCGAACCCGGTGCCCTGCTGGAGACCGACTGGGGCAGCGACGGCGGCGAGAGCGACCTGATCACCGTGGCCGCAGGCGGCTCCCGACTCCCCGCCACCGAAGCCCCCGGGCGCGATGACCGCTACTTCCGGATGCGCGGGCGCCAGGTCTACGCCCACGCCGTACGCCGGATGGCCGCCTCCGCCGGGGCCGCCCTGGTCGCGACCGGCTGGCAGGCCCGCGAAGTCCAGGCCTTCATCGGGCACCAGGCCAACCAGCGGATCCTGGACGCCGTCGCCGACCGCCTCGGCATCCCGCCACGGCACCGCTTCGGCAACATCCGCGACGTCGGCAACACGGCGGGCGCCTCCGTACCGCTCGCCCTCGCCGACGCCGCCGCCCGAGGGGCCTGCCGCCCGGGCGCCCCGACCCTGCTCACCGCCTTCGGCGGCGGTCTCACCTGGGCCTCCGCCACCCTGCTGTGGCCGGACGCACCCGTACGGACGGCCGCCCCGGAACCCCGGCCCCCGCACCACGGCCACGACCACGACCACGACCACGAGGAGGTCAGCCCACCGTGAACCCCGTCCGCGAGCACCTGGTCACCCTGCTCACCGAGAAGTTCGACACCCCCTCCGACACGATCGGCGACGACGCCGCCCTCGACGACCTCGACCTCGACTCCCTCGCCCGGATCGAACTCGTCGTCACCCTCCAGGACCACTGGGGCGTCGCCCTGGACGACGACCTCGACTCCGCCGCCGACGTGACGGTGGGCCAGCTCGTCGGCCGCATCCACGCCCTGCTCGCGCAGCCCGTCCGGCCCGTCGAGCCCGTCGCGTCCGTCGAGCCCGACCTGTTTGTCGACCCCGAGCAGCCGCCCGGCCCGGCCGCATGACCGCGTCCCGCCCACCGCTCGCCGTCACCGGGATCGGCCTGGCCACCCCGGCCGGTCACGGGGCGGAGCCGACCTGGCGAGGCGTCCTCGACGCCCGCAGCACGGCAGCACCCGACCCGGCGCTCGCCGGGCTCCCCGTCGTTCTCTCCTGCCGGGTCCCCGGCGACTCCGCCGCGCTGGTCGGCGGTCGCCAGCCCTGGCGGCTGGACCGCGCCACCCGCTTCGCCATCGCCGCCGCGCGGGAGGCCGTCGCCGACGCGGGCCTCGAACCCGCGCGCTGGGACGGCGCCCGGGTCGCCCTGGTCCTCGGCTCCGCCGCCGGAGGAGTCGGCAGCTACGAACACGCGGCGGAACGACTCCGCACCCTGGGCCCCTCCGCCGTGTCCGCACTGGCGCTCCCCGCCTTCCTGCCGAACATGGCAGCAGCTCAACTCGCCATCGAGCTCGGCACGACGGGCCCGGTGCTGCACACCGCCACCGCCTGCGCCTCCGGGGCCGCCGCCATCCACACCGCAGCCCTGCTGCTCCACACCGGAGCCTGCGACATCGCCCTGGCCGGCGGCACCGACGCCATGATCACTCCGGTCTGCGTCGCCGGATTCGCCCGGATGAAGGCCCTCTCCCGCAACACCGACCCCGTCCGCGCCTCCCGCCCGTTCGACGCGGACCGCGACGGCTTCGTCATCGGCGAGGGAGCGGGCTTCCTCGTCCTGGAACGCCGGCCGGACGCGACGTCGCGGCAGGCCGCGCCCAGAGCCCTGCTGGTCGGCACCGGAACCGCCGCCGACGCCTACCACCCCGTCGCACCGCACCCGGAAGCCCGCGGACTCGAAGCGGCCGTCCGGCTGGCCCTCGCCGAGGCCGGCTCCTGCCCCGACGACGTCGACCACGTCAACGCCCACGGCACGAGCACCCCGCTCAACGACTCCGCGGAGGCCCGCCTGATCGTCCGGCTCTTCGCCCGGCGCCCCCCGTCCGTCACCTCCGCCAAGGGCGCGCTCGGCCACACGATGGGCGCCGCCGGTGCCATCGAAGCCGCCCTGACGGTGCTCACCGTGCAGCACCAACTCGTCCCCGCCACCGCGGGGTTCGCCGTCCCCGACCGGGACACCGGCGCGATCGACCTGGTCCACGGCGGCCCCCGCCGCCAGCGCCTCCACCTCGCACTGAGCACCTCGGCCGGATTCGGCGGCCACAACACCGCCCTCGCCTTCGCCCCCGCCGCCACCCCCGGGAGCTGACACCGGGACGAGGACGTCATGCGCGTCGCCGTTCAGGAAAGAGCTGGATCGTTCGGCGCATCCCGCCTTACGGTGGCGCCATGAGTGATCACCCCGAAGCACCTGTCGTGCCCGTCGAGGCCTATGAACCCCCCTACTACCTGGCCGTCTTCACGACGGTGCGAACCCAGGACCAGAACGGTTACAGCGAGACCAGCGCACGCATGGAAGACCTGGTGAAGGACGTCCCCGGGTACCTGGGGATGGACCACGCCCAGACCCCTGGCGGTCTGGGCATCACCGTCGGGTACTTCCGCGACGCCGACGCCCTCACGGAGTGGCGGAGCAACGTCGAGCACCGCGCGGCGCAGAAGCGCGGGCAAGCCGAGTGGTACCAGAACTACACGCTGCACGTGGCGAAAGTGGAGCGCAGCCACGGCTTCAGCCGCGTGTAGGGGTCTGCGGGCCCGATAGCGGGCTGACCGGCTCTCGTCGTCCGGGCGGGCCGCGATGGTCAGGGGCCCGCCCGGACCGTGCCGCGGGTCTGGACAGCGGTGCGGGGGTCGGCCAGTCTTCACCAGCATGACCCTCCCGCTCCCCGAGCACGTCCCCGGTGCCGCGCGCACCGCGCTCTTCGAAGCCGTCACCGCCGTCGGCGACGAGGCCGTCGCCCTGCTCGCCGGCGGTCGCGGTGACACCCCGATACCCGGCGCCGAGTGGACGGTCGGCGAGGCCGCCGCCCACCTGGCGATGGCCAACGAGCTGATGGCCGATTTGGCCGCCGGCGAGGAACGGCCGTACGGGGACGGCACTCCGGGTTCGCTGGCTGCCGCGAACGCGGCCTCGCTGGCCAGGCGGCCGGAGCGGGACCTGACCGTGCTCGGCGGGGAGATCGCCCGGCAGGCACGGGAGTTCACGGCGGCGGCCGGCTCGCGTGCCGGCACCGAGCCGGTGCTGACCCCGCTCGGCCCGATGGACCTGGACACCCTCGGCGCCTACCTGCTGACCCACATGCTGGGCCACCTCTACGACATCGCCCTCGCTCTCGGGCGGCCGCACCCGATCGACCGGCACCGCGTGGGGCTGACGATGCCCTTCCTGCGGACGGCGATGCCCCGGGTGCTGGACGCGCGCGCCGCGGCGGGCCACAGCGCCTGCTACCGGCTGCGGGTGCGCGGTCTGGACGGGTTCGCGGTGACCTTCACGGACGGTGTCGCCGTGGTGAGCCAGGAGCCGCCGCGCCGCCCGGACTGCACGATCCTCACCGGGCCGGTGGCGTTCTTCCTCATCGCGCTGGGCCGCTACACCGCCACCGGCGCCCTCGCCCGGGGCAAGGTGCTCGCCTGGGGCCGCAGGCCGTGGCTGGCCCCGGGCTTCCCCCGGCTGTTCGCGGCCCCCTGAACACGGCCCCCTGAACACGGCCCCCTGAACACGGCTCCCTGAACACGGCTCCCTGAGCGGCCCCCTGAGCGTGGCTCCCTGAACACGGCCGCCGGCCGGGCGCGGGACGCCCGTGTCACACCGACGCATCGTGACCTGGCCGTCGTGCCCGCCGAGCCGGCGAAGACGGAGGGAGCGCTCCTCCCGGACCAGACCGTGCTCGTCGTCGAAGTGACATCACCGTCGAACGGTGAAACCGACAGGGTTGCCAAGCGCCGGCGCTGCTCGCAGGTCGGCGCTCCCACGCGCGGGTGCGCGCCCCGGCCCTCTCCCGTGCCCTTTGGAGCACAGAACGGTGCCTGATCGTCCGTTGTGCTGCGCGACGACAGTCCGGCCGGATATGTCAGAGGGAACACCTGTCGCGCCTCTGGAGGGGTTCCCATGCACGCGAAAGACCCCGGCAAGCCGTCGGAGCCGCACCGGCGCCGCGACCTGCCGCGCAAGGCCGCTCCGGCGGCCGACGGGCTGGGGCTGAGCCTCGGGGGCGGGTCTGCGCAGACGGCCCTCGCCTTGCAGCGCGGCATCGGCAACGCCGCGGTCTCGCGCGTGATCGAGCGGTCCAGGCACCAGCACGGTGCGGGGTGCGGTCACCCGCAGGCCGCCGTCGGGGCGGGCGCACCAGTACAGCGGTCCACCGTCCACGACGTCCTGAGCACGGGCGGCAGGCCGCTGGACGACGCCACCCGCACCGAGATGGAAGCCCGGATCGGCGCCGACTTCTCCGACGTCCGCATCCACACCGGCCAGGCCGCCCGAGCCTCTGCCGCTGAGGTCGGCGCCCGCGCCTACACCTCGGGCAACCACGTGGTCATCGGCGACGGCGGCATGGACCGGCACACCCTCGCCCACGAGCTGACGCACGTCGTGCAACAGCGCCAAGGCCCCGTCGCGGGCACCGACAACGGCGACGGCCTGAAGGTCTCCTCCCCGTCCGACCGCTTCGAGCGGGAGGCCGAAGCCAACGCGACCCGGGTGCTGAGCGGCGCTGTCCCCGCCCAGCGGAGGACGGGGGACGCACCAGCCGCCCGCCCCGGTGCGCCGGTCGTGCAGCGCGCCATCACCTACGCCAAGGCCGACTGGTCACGGCAGCACCTCTCGCCGGACCGTTTCGCGGACCTGCTCCACCAGGCGTCCGGCGAGCAGGAAGGTGTCCGATTCAGCGTCCCCTACAAGGAGTTGTTCAAGGCCCTGGAGGAGTCCGCCATCACCATCGAGATCGACGAGCAGACGGACATCAAGAGTGCGCGCGCGTTGTTCGCGCTCAGCAACGAGGGAGAGGGCGGCGCGCTGAGGATCACCCCGCCCAAGGACGACGCCTCTCCGCTCGAACTGCGGGAATTCGCCGCGACCGTGACCCACGAGATGCAGCACGCGCTCGACTCGGTCACCGGCCGTTTCAAGTCCCAGGAGAAGCCGCAGACGATGGCGCAGCGGAAGATCTCCACCGAGTTGCGCGCGTTCGGCGAAGAGGCGGCCGCGGCGCTCAAACTCGCCATGGGCGACGGCTACAGCAAGAGCCAGGGGAAGCTCTCCGCGATCCTGAAGACGATCCCCGGGGACCGGCTCACGCCCGAGCGCAGTCGACTCGCCGGCGAGTTCCACATGATGGACAGCTACCGTGCCGCCAACCGGGACCCCCTCGACGCCTTCGGGGCGGGGATCCCGATCCCCGACAGCGTGCTCCTGGAACGTGTGGCGGGCTACCTGTCCTTCTACAAGCTGGTCGTCGACACCCCGACCAGCGCGGAAGCACTCCAGTGGCTGCGCGCCACCCCGGCGGTGGTGGAGAAGGGGCTGGTGGAGGGGATCGTCCTGTTCCACAACCACCGCCCGCAGCCGGAGTGAGGCCGCGGGCGGTCGGGAGGGTGACAAGTGCGACACCACGTCTATCCGTTGCGGGCGGAAGCCCGGATCTGCGCGTTCACCGCGCAGTCGGCGTCGAATCCGGTGCCGTCCGCGGCTTCAGGGCTTGGGGGGAAGGCAGAGGGGACGGTCGGGTACCCGGACTGGCAGGGTGCGTCGTTCATCGGCGGTGAAGGAGCGGTAGCCGATGATGCGGCACAGGTCTCGCTGCCAAGCGTCGGGGTCGAGGACGATCCGGTGGACGTAGTCGTTCTCGGTGCGGATGAGGAGGGTCTTTCCGTCGTTGGTGGCGTCCAGGAACGTGAGCGGCTCCTGCAGACTGTTGTCGGTCACGTTGCGGAAGTCGTAGGAGTCCACGGAAGGTGGGCCGCCGACCTGGTAGATCCGGATGGCGTTGTTGGCCGCGATCATGAAACGACCCTGGGCGTCGACGAATCGGGTTATGGCCGAGTTCTGGCCCGGTGTGCTGGTGGTGGGGAGGGGGCCGATTTCCCTCTGCAGGGGGTCGGGCCGCCACAGTTCGACGACGCTGTTCCTGCGGAGAACGGCCAGGTAGCGGCCGCTCTCGTCGAACCGGGCCGCGATCAGGTCGGTGATGCCCGGGTTCAGCGACGCTACGGTGTGGCCGGTGCCGATGTCGACGACACGGATCACGGGGTCGTCGTGCACGACCACGGTCAGCTTTCCCTCCTGCCAGTGCGGGCCGACGTACATCTGTGGCGTGCCGTGCTTGTCGGCCGGGGGATGGAACGCGGCCGCGTCGAACTGCGCCAACCGGACGCCGGTTCTGGCCTCCCACTGCTGGATCTGGGTGCCGGAGACCGTCACCAGGCGGTCGTCCCCGTCGAAGAAGTAGCTGAAGTCCTCGGCTGCCGAGTCGACCTGGGATGGTGCCGCGGCGATGCGGGCGACCGCTCGTAGGGTGGACGCGTCACGGACGGAGACGGTGTTCGGGCCGTCCCGGAGCGCGATGAGCGTGTCGTCCCGGTTGGACAGGAGGCGGTCGCCTTTGCCCTTCCAGGCGGGCTGTGGCAGGGCTGTTCTGGTCAGGAGCCTTCCGACGTCGAGCCCGGGCTCGCGGAGTTCGAGGTCGGAGCCGCCCGTCAGGCGGATGGTGATCTTCCTGCCGTCCCGGCTGAGGTGGACGGTGTCGGCCACGGCCGTGTCCTCCTCGCCCGCGGGGATCTCGGTGTAGGAGATGGAGCTCCGTCCCTGACCGACGAGATACTCCTTCCCGCCGGTGGAGAGGAGAACGGATGCGTGCTCGTACAGGTGGCCCGGTTCGTCCACCAACGCGACGGCTTTTCCCCGGTCGAGGTCCAGGAGCGTCAGTTTGGCGGCTTCGTTGATCACGATCCGGTGGCCGTCGGCGCTCGCCGCGATCAGTTCGGTCGCCGGGGCGATCGTCTCCGTGGTTTCGTACGGTTTTCCCACCACGGATCCGTCGGACACCCGGATCAGTCGTACGGTGCTCTTCGTGCCGCTGCCCTGTCCGGGTTCGTGGGTCCGGACGACGGCGACGGTGGCCCGGTCCCCGGAGGGCAGGATCCCTTGGTGATCAGCAGGCACCACCACGTTCCGCGCGGCACCGCCGGCCATGTCCACGGAGGCCAGTCCGGTACCACCGTTGCTGGTCTTCACCAGCAGGGAATGCCCGTCGGAGCCGAACCACAGCCCGCTTCCCATGTCCTGAGGTGCGGCAACGCGGCCGGCGACCGCCCCCGCCTCCAGATCCCACCAGACCAGGCTGTCGCGGGTCGGAACCGCGATGTAGCGCCCGTCGGGTGACATCGCGGTCGCGTCGGCAGGAGCCGCGGAGATCTGCAGCACCCCGTCCACTCGGGGCAGCTGGTGAACCTGGCCGATGGGCGTGGTGCTCTCCTTGTCGACGTCGAACCAGCCTCCCGCCCCGTCGTCGGTCACGAATCCGGCGCGGCGTCCGTCCGGGGAGACCATCAGGTAGAAGGCGTACCCGGCCGGGACCGGCCGGCTGTGGACGGTGCCGTCCCGGCCGCGGACGAACAGGACGACGTGGGCCATGGCGTCGCGGGAGAGGACGACGTCACCGTCCCGGCTGGTGCTGAACGTCCCGCCGGTTCCGGACATGCCCGAGAACAGGGAGTCCGCGCCGGCCCGGAGGAGGTACTGCCGCATCAGCTGGTTCCGGGCCTCCGGCGTGGGCTTCGTCCGGTACGCGGCGAGGGCCATCATCACGGCCCGTACCGGGTCGTAGGTCATGTCGTCCTGGGAGGCCTGGACGAGGGCGCGGGAGTCGGAGTCGGCCTGGCGCTCCGCGGCATCGCGGCGGGCCGTGGCGAACAGGACGCCCAGGGCGAGGGAGACGGTGATCACCGCGACGAGGGCGGTCCGGAAGGTACGGCGCCGACGGCCGCGGGCCCGGTGGTGCCGCCTTGCGAGTTCGAGGTAGGTGCGTTCGGCTTCGGACAGCTCGGCACCGCGCTCGCGCTGCCAGGTGCGGGCGGTGGCGAGGGTGGGCCCGGTGGGGAGCAGGTCAGCGGGTTGACCGGCGTGGTCCCAGCGCTGGCGGTCGTGCCGGACGGACTCCCGCCACTCCAGGAACGCGCGGTCCTCGCCGACCCAGTCGCGCAGCCGGGACCAGGCGGTGATCAGGGCCTCGTGGGCCAGCTCAACGGTCTCGACGCCCTCGGCACTGTGATCGATGACCAGGAGCCGGGTGCCGGCCAGACGTTGGGCGATGTGCCATTCGTCCTCGGCGAGCTCCTGGCGGGGAACGGTCCGGCGGGTGGCACCGGGTGCGCCGAGGGGGACGCGGACGAGGCGGGTGAAGAGCCGGCGGGCGGCCGGCTCCTCCCCGGCGGAGACATGTCTGTCCCAGGCTTGCTCGGCGTACTCTCCGAGAGCTCCGCTGACGTGACCGATCTCCTCGTACGCGCGGTGGCTGAGAACCCCGGCCGCCTGACGCTTCCACAGCAGGTCGAGGGTGAAGCCGAGGAGCGGCAGGGCACCCGCCTCACCGCCCGCATCGGTCAGGATGCGGTCCACCAGGTGGGCCTCGTAGCGCACCGACGGAATCGCTGCCACCGGTGCGGTGACGATCTCCCGGAGCTGGTCACCGGTCATCGGCCCCAGCGCGTAGACCTGTCGGCGGCAGGCCCGGCCAAGACTCGGATGGGCCAGCGCGGTCTCCAGGTAGTCGGCCCGGAGCGTGGTGAGCACGTGCACGGTCCGGGGAAGCGACGGGCCGAACAGCACGGCCGCCAACTCATCGACAGCCGCCAGGTCGGTCCCGGTGAGCATCTCCTCGAACTGGTCCACCAAGACGATCAGTTGATCGGTGCCGAGGCGGGCCAGCAGGAGAGCTGCGAGATCTCCGAGCCCCTGGGCGCGCAGAAGGCCGGTGAGCGCCGGAAGGCGTTCTAGGCGTTCCAGTTCGGTCAGATCCGGTTCCAGCAGCGGAGACAGCGCGGCGGCGAGCGCGGACAGCGGGGTCGCGCCGGCGTTGGGCCGGACCACCACGGCGGTCATGCCCTGGGAGTGCAGGCGGGGTATGACGCCGGCCATCGCGAGGGAGGACTTGCCCGAACCGGAGGGACCGACGAGGGTGGTCCACCGTTCCCGGGCGACCAGGGCGGTGACTTCTGCCGTCTCCGCCCGACGGCCGTGGAAGACCGGGGCGTCGGATTCCTGAAGCGGGCGCAGACTTCGAAACGGTGACGGCGGCAGTGCCAGTTCGCGAAGCTCCGGCCATACGGAGGCGAGGCCCTCGGCAGGGATCAAGTAGCCGGATGGAGGGTCTCCGGTCTCCGCCACCGCCATCATGCCGACGACACCGTCGAGCTGTTCGTCCCACACCGGGCCGCCGCTGAACCCCGGGGAGACCCGGTAGCCGTTGGCGGCCAGGTCGGCCTGGATCCACCCGTTGGCCTGTCGGGCCCTCAGTACACCGGAGTGCCAGACACCGCCCGGGCGGCCGCTCGGCAGGCCGTACGCCCGCACCGTGTGTCCCCAGACGTCGGAGGACTCCACCATGCGGATCGGCCGGGCGCCCGGAAGCGGAGCGGACAGGTGCAGCACGGCCACGTCCCCGGCGCCGTGCGGGTGGGCGGGCGCCCACCGTTCAACCGTCGTGGGAACGCGCGTACCGCCTGTACCGCCTGTGCCGTCAGCTGCGGTGAGCGGGTCGGTGAGCGGGTCGCTGAGCAGCGGGAGGTCGACGTCGACGCGGGCGTCGGCGTCCGGCTCGGCTCCCGGAGGGAGGCCGAGCGCGGCGGACACCACGTGCGCACACGTCAGTATCCGATCGGCGGTCACCAGGAAGCCGAGGCCGACCGGGACGCCTCGACGGTCGTGGATGCGTACGACGGCGGAGGCCAGCGCATCGGGCCCGGCCCCGTCGACGGCGTCGGCCCGGGACGCGGACACTAGGCCGGGTCCGAAGCCGCCGGAGGCGCCGATGCCTCGGGGGTCTGCCGGTTCCAGGTGAGCGAGACCTTGAAGTTGGCCTCCGCGGCGGTACTGGAGATCACCACGTCGGCCTCGGCCGACAAGGACAGGCCGAACTCGATGCTGATCTCGTCCGGGGCGTGCGCCAGGCCCCGGAACCCCTCGATGAAGTTCTGTGCGACCGGACGCACGCCGGCCAGCATGTCCCCGAGCGAGCGTGTCGCCCGAGCCACCACCTGTCCGGGCCGGGCGACCTGCACCAGCCCTTCCCCGACCTGCTCGATCTCCACCCGGACCACGTCCTGTCCCTCGCTCACCGAGCCGACGGGCAGTTCCACGAAGTACGCCATGATCCCCCCGGATCTGGTCAAAGTCCCCGAACAGAGCACCGCTTGTGAGGTGTCGCCTGCTCACCGTAAAGGCCTACCGGCCTCCGCGTCCCGGAATCATGACTGTCAGTCAGCTCGGGCTCCCCGTCGCCGGCGGTCCGCGCGGTGGTCCCGCTGGTGAAGGGAGCCGGCGGCCCGGCCGTGGCGCGAGAATCCTGCCGCGACGCAGATTGCCCTCGGGCGCCGCCAGTGGGCCGCCCGCGCCGCATCGGCCCCAGGGCTCCGAGATCCACGCCCCGAACGGCGTCCCGGCGCCTGCCTGCCCTTCCCGGACACCGGCGGCCGAGCCGGTCACGATCCCGCCGGGAATCCGTGAACGGGCCCCGGAACGGCTCCACCGCCGTTCCGGGGCCATCTTGTCGGCGCGTAGGCGTCACATGTTCCACAAGGCCGTCGTGGGGCGAGGCGTGGGGGGAACGGAGGTGGGCGGGGCCCAGACGCCGTTCTCGAAGAAGTCCTTGATGGTGGTGTACCAGGGCTTGTAGACGATCTTCTGATCCGCCAGCCAGGCGTCGTTGTAGTACTCGTTCGTGTAGCGGTCGCCCGGATCGCACATCACGGTGGCGACGCTTCCGAGTTGGGGGCCGTCGTTCATGCCGAGCAGGATCTGGATCGCGCTGAACACGCCGGTTCCGGTCGAGGGCCCGGCGTGGATGCCCCATTCCGTCCGGTCGGAGAGGTAGCGCATGGTGGCGACCGACGCCGCGTCGGCGACGCGGATCATGCGGTTGACCGTGGTCGGCACGAACGAGGCCTCGACCCTGGGCCGGCCGATGCCCTCGATGTGCGAGCCCTGGTCGGTCACTGCGGGGTCCTTCCAGTACCAGCCGTCGAAGTACGCGGAGTGCTCCGGGTCGGGCACGCACACCCGGAGCTTCTTGGCGGTGTACCGGGCGTAGCGGGCCACCGAGGTCGTCGTGCCGCCGGTGCCCGCGCCCATGGTGAACCAGTCCAGGTTCGGTAGGCCCTTCAGCAGTTCCGCCGCGAGACTGTGTTCGCCACGCCAGTCGTAGGACCGCTCCGCGTACGTGAACTGGTCCATGAAGTGGCCGTCATAGCGCTTCGCCACCCGGTGGGCGTACTCGACGATGTCACCCGACACCGGGACCACGGTGCCGCCGTACTCCTCGATCTTCTTCTGCTTCTCCGGGGCCGTGGTCTTCGGCACGACCGCGTAGAAGTCGATGCCGAGCTTTTGGCAGTACCACGCCTCGGAGATGGCCGTCGAGCCGCTGGACGCCTCCACCACGGGGCGGCCTTCCGCCAGCCGGCCGCTGGCCAGGGCGTGGGTGAGCAACGCCGCCGCGAGCCGGTGCTTGTGGCTACCGGACGGCTGGTCGGCCTCTCGCTTGATGTGCAGCTTCAACCCGTTGAGCTGTGGGGGCAGCGGAATCTCCTTCACCGCCGTCTCCTTGGGCGCGAGTTCGCCGCGGATGCGCTGGATGCAGGCGTTCACCCACTCCCGGTCGTCCGGGTAGACGTCCGACTCGTCGTCCCCCTCCACCGCCAGGACCTTCTCGTCTACGCGTTCCATCACACTCATCAGCAGTCTCCGTCCAGCTCATCGAGCTCCACCCGCCCACGCGGGGCGGCATCCGCCCCAGCATGGGAGGCGCGACGGCCCCTGGTGGGAACGCGGTGCTTGCGACACGCACTATTCGTCGAGACAGCGCAACGCGCCCGGTCCGCCCGCGAGCTGGAGGAGCAGCTCAGGCAACTCCGTGCGCGGCGTAGCGGAGTCTGTGAAGAGGAACGGTCAGCTCCAGATCAAGGAAGGACCGTCTCGGCCGGGGTTGTCGAGGCCGTTCCGCCAGCGGAGTTGCAGTCGGACGCCCTGGACGAGCAGGTGATCGGGCAGCTGCTCGCCAGTGGCGAACTGGTCGTCCACAACGCCCGAAGCCCTCGGGCCTCGGTTGTTGCCTCGTGCTCCGCCAGGATCGCGGCGAGGTCGGCACCTCCCGTCCACAACCGCAGCTCCCCGTGGGCCTTTTGGTGGTCGGAGGCCAGGTGCACGGCAGTGCGGACTGGGCGGGCCAATAGACCCTTGATGCCGTGAACCGTCTTGTCGTCGGCGCGTGTTGGGGAAGGTCGAGCACTGGTCGAAATGCCTCAGGCCCTGCGAGATGGACGTCCGGACCGATTGAGCAGCCCGAACGGTGGGCAATGTGCGCTCAGCCAGCTCAGCCAGCTCAGCCAGCTCAGCCACCCGGACCGGCTTGTGGCGGAGGCGACAAGCAGCCGAGGAGTGGCCGAGACCAGCGGGAGGTCAGGGGCCGGTGACCCGCAGGCCGACGCGCGTCGGCTCGGGCTGGAGGACGATTCCGGTCGCAGTTGCGACCCGGGCGGTGAGGTCGGCGAGCTCCTGGTCGAACCCGGCAGCCCTGGCTGCCCCATGAGCGGTGACGGTGAGAGTCCGGCGTTCCGGGCAGCGCACGCCGTCGGCGACGGCCCGGTCGGGTCGGGTCGGGTCGGGTCGGCAGCCGGCAGGCTCCAGGAGCCACCCGGCGCTGGCGCGGAGGTCGCCGTCGCTGTCCTGATGGGCCGGGCAGCTGCGGTCGGACCAGTGTGTGGCCTGGGCGGTGGTGCGGTCCTGGTCCGTGCTGGCCAGAACCGCGTCGGGGGCGGGGGCGCTCGGGACGACGTACGGGGCACCGAATGGTTCGGGATCGACGGCGTAGGCGCCACGGGCCATGGTGAGACCCGGCTGGTCGCCCTCGTCCTGGTCCGCAGAGCGCTGCTCAGGTAGTTCGTCGAGACTCCGCAGCGGCCCGGCCAGGCCGTTGAGCGAGGGCTCACCCGCGGACCTCGTAGCGTGCACCCGGCCGAGGCCAGCTGGAGTCCATGAAGTCGGGGCGGTCGATCCGGTGGAAGCAGCGGACCAGGAACTCGGTGAACGTTCCGGCGGTCTCGAACCACTCGCCCTCATCACTGCTGATGATGATCCGCCACTCAGTGGGATCGTCCTCGACCGCGCGGAAGAAGTACCGGCTGCCGTGCTCGTCGCTTCCCCATAGCAGTAGCACGCCTGATCGGGCATCGGACTCGTCCACCTCCCAGTAGCCCTCGGCGATCTCGCCGTACCAGGCTGGACGCTCGGGTGGAGGTCCCCAGTGGCGCTCCAACTCGGCCGGTGTGGTGTCCATCGGCCGGTCGATTGTCAGGTAACCGTCCACCGAGCCGGGGCCGTACAGGTCGAGGAACGCCTTGAAGTCGGCCGGCAGCCGGAAACCGAGGTACCGCTCGCTGGCATCCCAGATCGCGGGTCTGGCCCAGCCCCAGCACGAGGGTTCCCCGAGCAGCGTGCGTAGCTGCTCCAGCGCGGTTCGGCTCTCTGGGCGGGGGCGGAGGGTTGCTGCTGTCAGCATTGCCACAGGAACACGGCTTGTGTGCAGGGCTCGCACGCGAAGGCGTAGGCCTCGCCGCGACCGCCGAAGTTCATCGCTGTGGCGTGGTCCCGTCCTTCCTCGAGCTGGACGACGAGCCTCATCTGCCGTGCGCAGGTGGGGCAGGCAGGGGTCTCGTCGTTCTGCAGCCAGGCGGGCTGCCCGCCGAGTTGGCCGAGGACGTCCAGAGGAGTCCGGCCCGGCCGGCTCGCCCACTCGTTGCAGGCCTGGCTGTAGTCCGCTGTCGTGGACGGAGTCTCGTACGTGACGGCGCTCACCGAGCCGAGGGGGACCGGCTCCTGGTCGTCGTCCTCGTCCAGCGTGTGCACCGGGATCGGCTGGAGCGCGGCTGCGGGGAAGATCAGCGCGCGGTTGCCGCCCGCCTGCGGATCCCACTCCTCGCACATGCCCGGATCGTTCTGGCACATGAACAGGGCGAGCGTGCCCCGTCCCTCGGCGGTGCCCTGGCCCGCGTGGCGGCCAAGGTCGTCCAGGAGTACCTGGGCCAGGAACTGCATCGGTCCGTCGCAGGTGGCGCACTGCGGCCAGGTAGTCCCGGCCGGGGCCAGCGGCACGCCGCCGGTACGGGTGGTCGGCGCGTCGGGCTCGGTGGTGCCCGCGTACGTCATCAGGGTCGTTGTCACAGATGGCGACTGTACGACAGGCCGCTGACACCATCTCGGCGTCCCGTCATGACAGCGGGAGATGTTGCACGCCGGGGTCAGCGCCACCGGGACCAGCCGGATCGCGGCGACGGCACCCGGACCACCGTCGACGACCAAGGGCAGCCGACGCCCTGGGGCTCGGCTGATCGCCTCGCAACACACGCCCGACGCCACCCGAGGCCGCGGACTCAATCGCATGCGAAAACGTCGTGCCTCCACGTCCGGCGCCAGGAATCCGGACAGCTGGAACGGCCCACTCATCAGTCGGGCCGTCCGGCTCTGCGGGCCCGAATGGCCGCGGAGCCGGACGGTTCGGGCGTCATCCACGACCGCACCGGGGCGACGTGAAAATTCCTGAAACTCGTGGCCCCGCAGCCGCCCGGAACAGTGCCGCAGACGCCCCTCGGAGGGCCGCGGCCGGATTGCGGCGGCAGTGCGCACCCATCCCGGCCGGGCGCTCGCGATTGCCCCTCAGGGGCCCGTCCGCGGCCTCGCCAAAGTGGCTTTGACCTGGTGTTTTCTCGGAATCTCGTAGGCTGGGGAGCTCTGTCGGACACCCTCGGAGGGGGCATCATGAGCGAGGAATGCAAGGCGTACGACGCCAGCGCGATCGTGGTTATCGAGGGCCTGGAGGCCGTTCGGAAGCGGCCGGGGATGTACATCGGATCGGTCGGTGAACGCGGCCTGCACTACCTGGTGTTCGAGGTCGCCGAGCGGGCGATGGACGAGATCCTCGGCGGCACCGCCAGCCGTGTCGAGATCGCCCTCACCGCCGACGGTGGCGTCCGCGTCGCCGACGACGGCACGGGCCTCCCGGTCGGGCACGCCGGCCACAGCGACGGCCCTGCGCTGGAGAGCCGGTTGGCCGTGCTCTGCTGCGGGGCACAGCCTGCCAACCGGCGCTCGCTGCTCGGCGGCTACTTCGGCGTGGGACTGGCCGTCGTCAACGCGCTGTCGGGCCGTCTGACGGCCGAGGTGCGGCGCGACGGCGCCCGCTGGGTGTTGGAGTACGAGCGAGGCGTAGCTGTCGCGACGCCTACCCGCACCGGCCCGGCCGACGACAGCGGGACCGCGATCACCTTCCGGCCCGATGCCGAGATCTTCGAGACACTGGAGTTCTCGTTCGACGCACTGGCCGAGCGCTTCAGGGAAATGTCCTTCCTGAACCGGGACTTGGACATCACCCTGACCGATGACCGCGACCCCGCGGCGCCCCGGGCCGTCCGCTTCCGGTTCCCGGGCGGACCGAGGGACCACATCGCGGAGCAGAGCGCCCCCCTCCACCCGGACGTGATCGGTCTCGAGCGCGAGTACTCCGAAATGGAGGGAACTGTCGAGGTGGCTTTCCGCTGGTGCGACACCCGCGAGGAGCGGGTCGCAAGTTACGCCAACAGCCGGCCGACCACCGGCGGCGGCACGCACGAGCTCGGCTTCCGCGACGGCCTGGCGGCCGCGGTCAACGCCTACGCCCGCGAGCAACAGCTGCTCACCCCGTCCGACCCCGACCTCACCCCCGCCCAGCTCGGCGCGGGCCTGACGGCGGTCGTGTCGGTGAAGCTCGATCGCCCCGAGTTCGAGGGGGCCACCCGCGACCGACTGGGCAACGGGCCCGTCCGCGCCTGCGTGACCGAGGCCGTCCGAGAGCACCTGGCTGCCTGGCTCCGCGCCAACCCGGCACAGGCGACCGCCGTCCTCGCCCGGATCTCGATGACCACCCGCCGCTGACAGCACACCGAAGACACCGAAGGCCAGGTCGGGATTGGTCCCCGGCCTGGGCTTTTCGGTGGGCGCAGCCCGCCTCCGGCCGCCCGGACACCTGGCGCTCCCTCGCCGTCGCCTGGCGGTCCGCCGGCGCCACCCACCTCACCGTCACCACCGACGACCTCTCCCTACTGGCCCCCCTGCAAGCGGCGCTGACCGGGTAGCACGCCGGCTCAGGACACGGAACCGCCGATCAGGCCATCGCACGGTCTCCAGAGGCCCGCGTACGGCCTGGCACTGTGGCGCAGGAGGCGTGACCTGCGTCAACTTCACTCCAGGACTTGATGGTTCGATGCCTGCCGGCCGACTGGGGGTGCTCCCGACCGGTCGCCAAAGGGGAGGTGGGGCGGTCAGAGGGGCAGGCCCTGCCAACCGCCGAGGGGGTCTGTACGGTGACCGGCTCTCGCTCACTTTCGGTGGTGACGTTCGGTAATTTCCGCTACCTGCAGTGATCCACCCGGTTCACGCTGGGAGCCGGCGACTCGACTCTTGGGCGCGCCGCAGACAGGGAGGGCGGCCTGGGGCACGCGAGTGGTTTGACCAGGCACTTTTGCCATGACCTTCCGTCACCACCGAAAGTGAGCCAGAGCCAGTCGCTGGACAGACCCCTACTAGGTGGATCACGGATTCGGAGCGGGTGGGGAGGGTTTCGCGGTCGCGGGCGAGGCGGCGGTGGCCAGCGCCGTGGCACGGATCCCCGCGCTTGGAAGGTAGGACAAGCTCAGGGCTCGGTGATGGTCAGGGCGGGGGGCTGCGGTTGATGTCGGTCGGGGCGCTGCCCCTGCGTCCGACGGGGGTGCCACCAGTTCCACCGCCCCAGCAGGGTCATGGCTGCCGGTACCAGAAGGCAGCGGACGATGGTGGCGTCCACCAGGACACTCACCACCAGTACGACACCGATGAGTTGCATCACCGCGACCGACGATGCGGCGAGTGGCACGAGGGCGGTGATGAGTACGGCGGCGGAGGTGGTGATGAGGCGGCCCGTGTGCTGGACGCCTTCGACGATGGCGCGGCGGTTGTCACCGTGGCGCAGGTATGCGTCGCGGATGCGTGCCACCACGAAGATCTCGTAGTCCATGCTGACGCCGAAGGCGATGCAGAAGATCAGCGGTGGCAGGAGCGGGTTGGTGGTGCCGGGGGGAGCCGAGCCGAACAGTGCCGCGTAGTGGCCCTCTTGGAAGAGGAACACCATCGCGCCGAAGGACGCGGTCAGACTGCACAGGTTCACCACCAGCGCTTTGAGTGCGATGACGGCGCTGCGGGTGAACAGCACCATGAGCACAGCGCTGATGGCACCCACCGCGAGTGCGGCCCGCAGGGTCAGGGTGGCCATCGAGGAGCGGGTGTCCGCCAGCGCGGCGCAGTCGCCAGCCACCATCACCGGACCCGGAGGGGAGTGCCAGGTGCGCAGCGAGCGCACCAGTTCCGCGGCCTGGTCGGAGTCCACGGGGAGTTCGGTGGTGATGGCGAACCAGGTGCCGGTGCCGGTACTGCGCACGGTGGCGCCAGCGGGGGCGGAGGCGTAGCGCAAGCCGTGGACGAAGAGCCCCTCCGGGCCTACGACGGTCAGGACGCCGGCGGTGCGGGATGCCTCGGCGGCGTAATGGGCCGCCTGTGCGGAGTGTGCCGGCACCTCGGGCAGCAGGACCAGTGGTGTGGCCGTTCCGACGTTGGGGAAGTTCTGACGCAGGTGGTCGGCGACGGTGCGCTGCGGGGCGCCCGGGGGCAGCCACCGGTCGTCGATGTAGCCCCAGTGGACACGGGCGAACGGCGCGGCCAGTAGCAGCAGGACGCCCGCGCAGGCGAGCAGGACGGCTGTCGGCCGGCGAACCACCCGGCCGGCCTGACGGCCCCACCAGCGGGCCACGGCATCGTCGGTGTTACGGTGCCGTGCCCACCGCAGGCTCCCCCGGTCCAGGACCAGTCCCAGCCTGGAGAGCAGGCGTGGCAGGACGAGGACGGCGCTCAGCCCGGCGAGGACCGTCACGCAGGCGGCGGCCACGCCCAGCGAGCGCAGCATCGGCATGGGGAAGAGGATCAGAACGCTCAGGCACAGGGCCACGGTGCCGGCCGACATGATGACGGTGCGGCCGGCGATGCGGGTGGTGGTAAGGACTGCGGCCTGGGGGTCCTGGCTCAGGGCGAGTTCCTCCCGGAAGCGGTTGACCATGATCATGCAGTAGTCGACCGAGAGGCCCAGGCCGAGCGCCACGACGAGGTTGGGGGCGAAAGCCGAGACTGGGCTGACCTGTTGCAGGAGCAGGAGGACGCCCTGGGCTCCGGCGATCGCCAGGGCGGCGATGACCAGGGGCAGGGCGGCGGCTGTCAGGGAGCCGAAGGCCCAGAGCAGCACACCGGCGACCAGGGGGAAGCCGAGCATTTCGGTGACGGGAAGTTCGGCTCTGCTGCGTTCCTCCAGGGCACGGTTGTTCAGCGCCCAGCCGGTCGCGGTGACGGCGAGCCTGTCCTCCTGACGGCCGCCGAACTCGTGGGCGAGTTGCACGGCGCGGTCGCTGACGTGCTTGTCATCGCCGCTGATCCGTACCGCGACGAGTGCCTCGCGTCGGCTGCCGGCCAGAAGCCTGGGGTCGTTGAGGGTCCACCAGGACTGGGCATAGACGACGTCGGCGCCGGCGGCAACACGTTCGGTGAGTCGGCGGCCCGCGGCCGCGGTCTGGGGGTCTGCCACGTCGTCAGGGGTGCTGACGATCAGTTCCAGGTTGGGGCTGCCCGCGCCGTACTGGTCCTGTAGGAGTCTCTCGGCCTGTGCGGAGGGGCTTCGGGTGTCGAGGTATCCGCCCCCGGTGGCTTCGGCGCCCGCGAGCACGGTGAGGAGGCCGCAGGCGCCGAATACGAGGAGCGCGGCGGGCAGGGCGCGGATCAGGCTTCGACGGCCGTGGCCGTCGGGCCGAGCGCCGGCCGGTCCGGTGCGGGGTCCGGGAAAGGTCGCGTGGATCCGACCGTCGGCCATGGTGTCATCGATTCTCGGGTAGTGGCCGGCGTTCGTGACCGCCGGTGGGCGCAGACGGCGCGGGTGCGGGGGGGGGGGGGGGGGGGGGGGGGGGGGGGGGGGGGCGGGCGGCGGCGCCTGCCTCCCGTGCGCGGGAGGGGGGAAGGCTTAGCG
>NZ_JBWKER010000032.1:31144-71174 GCF_056435345.1 Kitasatospora sp. NPDC043950 | reverse complement strand
TGGTGGTCCTCTTTTTTTTCCACGCGCCGGACGCCCCCCCCCCCTCCCCCCCTCCCCCTCCCCCCCCCCCCCCCCCCCCCCCCCCCCCCGCGGCGCCTTCGTGCTCAGAGCAAGGCGTGGGCCTCGCCGCCGATCACGCCGGTCATGGCGGTGACCGGTGAGGCATTGGTGCAGGCTCCGGTGAGGGACTGCACCGTCTGCGAGAGGGAGACCGAGTCGCCCACGTCCCTGCCGGCGGTGACCTGGGTCCCGTCGGAGTCGTCGGTGATCTGGGTGCCCATCGGTTTGGTGGAGTCGATGGCGACTGTGTCGTGCACGTCCACCGTGCTGGTCGTCCCGTCGCTCCAGGTGACTTTGTTGGTGCGGGTCAGCGGGAACGTGCCGCTGCAACCCAGGACGCTGGTGCCGGTTCCGACGGTGAAGGACACGGGGTGGGCGGTTCCGGCGGACCCGTCGGGCGAGGCGCAGTTCTGGAAGGTGCCCGCGCCGGTGACCGTCTGGGTGGTGGGGGTAGGGGTGATGCCCGGCGAGAAATGGAGGGTGTAAGTCGCCTTGCAGGTCTCGTCCTCCGCTCCGATCAGCACCCGGTGCGCAGGCGTATGCGACTGGGCCCGGGCCTGCCAGGCAGCGCCGACCCCGACCGTCAGCAGGAGGGCGACGGACCCGATCCTGAGCAGGCGTGAGCGCTGGCCGCCGACGGGGGGCTCGGCTTTCGGGCCCTCCGGGGCCGGCCGCTTCTCGAAAACCATGGCTCTTCCTTCCGAGGCTCGGCAGGCCCGCTGGCCCACCGCTCTCAGAGAGTATCCATTCCATTACTTTCTGTTTTGATTCGGCGCTCGGGCGGGTCGACCCAAGTCCTGTGGGTGGTCGTCGCGGTGGCTGTCACCCGGGGGAGGTCGGCCATCGGGGTGATGTCTGCGGGCCCGCTTGCCGAACCTGTCCCCGGGAAGCCCAGGGCGACCTAGGGTGCGGCGTGGCAGAACCTTGATACGTGTGCGGAGTCGAGCTGAACATGGGCAGGCTTGTGGAGGTTCCCGTTACCACGACCGCCACCGGCGGGAACAGGCGGGCGGACGCGGAGCCGGCGCCACGGTGGGCGGACCGGTGGCGCGTGCGTGCCCTGGTACGGACACCGCAGGGGGACCAGTACGCCTTCGAGGTCACGTTCGTCCGCAGCGGCGAACCGCAGGTGCCCGGACCCGTCCGCACCACGCTTTCGTGCGGCACGACCGACATCACCGGCCGTGCCTTCGCCCGCAGTTCGTGGCTGGACGGCCCTGCCCTGCGGGCCTGCCGGACGGCGCTCGCTCACGACACCTCGGTGGACCGGCGGGTGCGGGCCGCGTTCGACGACGCACTGGCGACGGGTGTGCCGACCCTGCCGGACCGGCTGTTCAGCCATCCGGTCACCACGGCACCGGACGGGAAGCTCGACTTCGGCCCCGTCGGCGCGTTCGAATCCCCGGCGGAGGGATCCTGGCGTCTCCGACTCGCGGACGAAGCACAAGGGCTCGACGTGCTTCTGGAGTTCCTCCCCTGTTTCGACGGGCAGAGGTGGCGCGGTTCGGGCGTGGTCGCGACGTTCACCGGGCGCGACGGTAGCCCGACCACCGCCACCGGCACCGCCTGGTACGAGGAGCCCAGTGATGAATCCCTCGGGCCAGGGGCGGCTGCTGACACGGCGGGGAACGAGCTGTCCCTCTACCTGGACAACGGCTGGCACCTGGACCTGGACAGCTGCTCGGTCGCGGACGGGCCGGGGCCCCATCAGCGGTTCCTGCGCGCGACCGCGCCGGACGGGCGGCTCGGTGTACACACCTGCACGGTCAGCACGGAGGAGACCTGGACATCGTTGGCGACCCTCAACGTCTACCCCGTCCGGTGGCGGTTGAGGGTTCCGGATCTGGCGCTGGACCTGACGGTGCAGGCGCGTGTACCCGAGCAGGAGTCGCGGTCGCTGCTCACGGGCGTGGGCTGGCGCGGTCATGCGACAGTGCACGGCTCACTGGGTCACCGGCCGGTCGGCGGGGACGCCTTCGCGGTGACCGAGCCGGACGGCGGCCTGGTCAACCTGGAGCGTCACATGAGCAGCATCGGCCGGGTGGTCCGGGAGGAGATCCGGGCCCTGTACCCCGATGCCTGCGACCGCGCGTCCGTGCACTCCATGGCGGGCCTGCGCGGCGGCGAATCCCTGGACGACAGCTGTCGACGGGATCTGGCGGCGGCCCTCTCGGCGCCGGTGCGTCACCTCTCCGACGTCGGAGGGAAGACCTGGCGGCCGTACAGCGCCGCCGCCGTCCTGGAGATGTTCGGCACCGGCGCCGACCGCTACCGGCCGTTGCTCGCCGCCATCGAGCTGTTGCACATCGGCTCCCTGATCATCGACGACGTCCAGGACAGCTCGCCACTGCGACGGGGGCGGCCCGCAGCCCACACGGTGTACGGCCAGGCTCTCGCGATCAACGCCGGTACCGCCGCCTACTTCGCCTTCGACCGGGTGCTGCGCGACACTGTTGCGGACGACCCCGAGCTGCGTCTGCGGATCTACGAGGTCTATCTGCGGGGGCTTCGAGCCGGCCACGCCGGGCAGGCGCTGGACATCGCCGGGCATACCGCGGCGATGGACCACGCGGTCGACTCCGGTGACCCGACCCTCCTGCTCGAACGCCTGCGCACCACTCATCGCCTCAAGTCCGGCATCCCCGCCCGAGGCACGTGCGAGATCGCGGCCCTGCTGGCCGGAGCCGACCGGGACCAGATCCGCGCCACCGGCGACTACTTCGAAGCGATGGGGCTCGCCTACCAGATCAGCGACGACGTGGCCGACCTGTACGGCGTCACCACGGCAGCCGACCGGGCCCACGGCCGCGCAGCCAAACGAGCCTGCGACGACCTCCATCAGGGGAAGGTCACCATGCCGCTTGCCCACGCCGTGGGCCTGATGCCGCCGAGCGCCCTGCGCGCGCTGTGGGCGGGAGTCCGTGGCGGCGCCACAGACTCCCGGTCGATCGAAGCGGCCAGCCGCGCCCTGCGGGACTGCGGGGCGGTAGCGGCCTGCGAGAACGAAGCCGAACAGCTGGTCGAACTGGCCTGGAACGCGAACGCACGGCACTGGCCGCACACCCAGCACAAGGTCATGCTACGCGCGGTCGGCTGGTATGCCGCCCGACGCGAGCCCGACCGCGCGGTGCCGTTCCAGGGGCGAGTGATCTGAGTGATGAGTCCGCTTCGCTGTCCTGTGTCCAGTCCGACGCCGGACACAGCCCTCCGGCCCGTACCCGGCCGCCACGGGCGCGCGGGTTCATGGCGGGGCATCCCGGGGAACTCCGGCTTCCCGTTCCTCGGGCAGTCCCTCGCCTTCAGAAGCGACCCGGTCGGCTGGGGGATGAAGCGTTACCGGCGCTATGGGCCGGTGTCCCGTGCCACCATCGTCGGCAACCGGGCCGTCTTCCTGGCCGGTCCCGAAGCCGTGGCGCCGGTACTGGCCAACCACGACCGGGTGTTCGCCAGCGGCCCTGGCTGGAACCCGGTGGTCGGCTCGCTGCTCCCGGACGCACTGTCCTCGATGGACGCGGCTGAACACCTGTACTGGCGGCGGATCATTCAGAGCGCCTTCAGCCGCGACAGCGTGCGCGGCCACGTGGAGAACTCGGCCGCATTCACCAGAGCTCAGACCGACACCTGGCAGACCGGCGACGGGTTCCGACTGCAGTCCGCCCTGGAACGGCTCATGGTGGGCCTCTCGCTCCAGGAGTTCACCAGCACGTGCGAGATCGGGAGGCTGGAAGAACTCAACGAAGGGTTCAAGGCCATCAGCAAGGCCGCTGTGTCACCCCTGCGCATCCCTCTGCCGGGGAGTCTGTGGGCCCGTGCCGCCAAACAGCGGGCGACACTGGAGACGTACTTCGGGGAGATGATCACGGCCAAGCAGGGCACCAGCGGCGATCTGCTCGCCCGCCTCGCCACGCTGCCCGAAGCCGCCCACGGCGGCCGGAGCCTCGCCAACTTCCTCGTCGCTTTCTTGATCGCCTCCTACGGCACGACGGCCAACACGCTTGCCTCCGCCTGCTACTTCCTGGCCAGGCACCCCGAGTGGCAGGACCGGGTCCGCGCCGAGTGCCTGTCGGCCGGGACCCCGGAACTCGGCCTCGCGCCGACGGACCGGCTCAAGGACCTCGACCGGGTGCTCAAGGAGACACTCCGTCTGCTGCCACCGGTCTTCATCATCCCGCGGGCAGCGACGCGGGACACCGAGATCCTCGGGCACCGCATTCCAGCCGGCACGTTCGTGGCGGCGCAGATCATGCTCACCCAGCGGCTGCCCGAGATCTGGCCGGACCCCGACCGTTTCGCCCCTGACCGTTTCGATCCGGCAGGCCGCACCACCGGTCGGCAACGCGACCTTCTGATGCCTTACGGCAACGGCGTGCACAAGTGCATCGGCCTTCACCTCGCCGAGGGGCAGATGAGGACCATCATGTATCACCTGTTGACGACGTTCCGGTGGAGCATCCGGGAAGACCGCGAACGGGCCTTCGACTTCTCCGTCCTGCACTGCTTCGCGGACGGGCTCCCGGTACGACTGGATCGGCTTCCCGGATAGCAGGCGGGTCATCAGGTGTTGGTGACCGCGCCGTTGGGAGCTGCGGCGGGCGGCTGCTGCGGGAAGGGCAGGGCTGCGAGTACGGGCGCGTTGGTACTGGGCTGTGCCTCTCGGGGCACCGGCGCGGTCACAGCGGTGAAGTCGGCGGCCGAACCGTCCGGGGCGGGGCCAAGACCCAGCCGCAGCTGCACGAGCTGGGCGATGTCCGCGATCGTCGCGTTGCCACGCAGAAGTTCCATGGGCGGGATGTCCACGCCGTAGCGCTGCTGGAGCGAGATCAGTAGCTCGGCCGCCATCAGCGAGTCCAGGCCGTACGCGTCGAGCCGACGATGGGGGTCGAACTGTTCGGGGTCCATCTGAAGTACTGCGCCCAGTAGCTCGGTCAGGTTCTTGGTCAGGAAGACCAGCGGCTGCTCGCCGGCCAGTCCGCGGATGAGCTCCGTACGGCTGACGCCGTCCTGATCGTCGCAGGCGGGGGCCAGCCCCGTCATTCGCGGGCTGGTCGCCAGCTTCAGGATCGCGCCGGCCTTGGCCCAGTTGTAGCGGCCCACGCCCGCGACGACGGCGCGGGCGTCGAGAAGTCGTTCTGCGGCGGTGAACGCCTCGGTCGGGCGGACCTGTTCGATGCCGAGACTGCTGAGGGCCTCGGTCAGGTTGTTGCGGGTGACGTAGCCGGTCTCGCTGATGGCTCCCCAGGCGATCGCGAGCCCGCTGCGTCCTTCCTGTCGTCGTCTGCGGACCAGGGCTTCGAGGTAGAGGTTGGCCGCGGCGTACGTGCTCTGCCTGAGGTTGCCGACCATGGCGCTGCCGGAGGAGTAGAGCAGGAACAGGTCGCAGTCGCGGTCCCGGGTCAGTGCGTCCAGGACGGCGGCCCCGCCGATCTTGGGCTTCAGCACGGCGGCGATGCGCTGCTCGTCGAGGTCCACGAGCGCGTCGTCGTCCAGGTGCATCGCGCAGTGGACCACGCCGCGCAGCGGGTGACCGTCGGCATCGATCGCGGCCACCACGGCCCGCATGGTCTCCGGGTCAGTCGTGTCGGCGGCGAAGGCGGTTGCGGTGACCCCGCGATCGGCAAGGGCGGACAGGATGGCGCCGGCCTCCGGGCTGTCCGTACCCCGGCGTCCGACCAGGGCCAGGTGCCGGGCGCCGAGGCCGGCCAGCCAGCCGACGGTGGCTGCACCGAAGCCGCCCAGCCCACCGGACACCAGGTAGGTGGCCTGGGGGTCGAGCGTGGGCGTGCGCGTGATCCGCTCGACCGCCGGGGGTTCGTCCAGGGGGCTGAAGGTGACGACGACCTTGCCGATGTGCCGGGAGTGCTGGATGAGCCGGAAGGCGTCGGCGACCCGGGCGGCGGGGAATGCGGCATGTGGTAGCGGGTGGCACCGCCCCTCGCGCAGCAGCCGGCCGACCTCGGCGACGACCAGGTCGATCTCCCGGGGAACATCGAGGATCGCGTTGAGGTCCACCCCGAAGAAGGCGATGTTGTTGCCGAAAGGGCGCAGCAGCAGCGGTTTGTTCTCGTGGATGTCGCGTTTGCCCAGTTCGAGGAACCGGCCGCCCGGGCGCAGCAGTTCCAGGCTGCGGGTGATCGCCTCGCCCGCGAGTGAGTTGAGAACGATGTCCACGCCCCGGTGCGCGGTGATCTGGAGGACCTGGTCGGTGAAGTCGAGGCTGCGCGAGTCCAGCACGTGGTCGATGCCCAGCGCGTGGAGATAGGCGCGTTTGAGGTCGCTGCCGGCGGTGGCGATCACCGTGGCGCCGTGTGCCCTGGCGTACTGGACGGCCGCCAGCCCGACTCCGCCGGCGGCCCCGTGCACCAGGACCGTTTCGCCCGGTTGGATCCGGGCCAGGCGGAACAGGCTGTAGACGACGGTCGCGAGGGCCACGGGCGTGGTGGCGGCCTCGTCATAGCTGAGGCCCGCCGGGATGGGCCACAGGTGCGAAGCGCGGGCCACGGTGTGCGAGGACAGCGAGGCAGCCGCCATGCCGGCGACCCGGTCACCCGGCCGCAGGCCGGTCACTCCGGAGCCGCAGGCTGTCACGACGCCGGCGCATTCGAGGCCGAGACCGCTCTCGGACGGCGTTCCCTCGATGACCGCCGCCGGAAGCAGGCCGGTGACCTGCATCAGGTCGCGGTAGTTCAGCGTGGCGGCCCGCACCTCGATGACGACCTCGCCGGGCCCCGGTTGCGGGCGTCGGACCTCCTCCCAGGACAGGTTGTAGGAGAGGCCGGGGTTGCGCGACCTCAGCGCGAACGGGACCGCTTCCCGCGTCGGCCCGGCCACTGGTCGGTGCTGCTCGCGCGGGACGAACCGGCCGCCCGCGGTCAGCACGACCTCGTCCTCGGTGCCGGGACCGAGTAGTTCGCGGGCCAGCCGTCGCGCGTCGGAGACCGGGTCGGCGCCGGGCTCCAGGCAGATGCGGCGTCCGTCCAGGTCCGGGTGCTCGTTGGCCAGGCAGCGCGCCACGCCCCACGCGGCGGCGTGGACGGGATCCGTGATCCGCGCCAGGGCGGGCACGGCGCCGCTCGTGCGGGTCACCAGCCACAGCCGGGCACCGACCTCGCGCGGCAGACGTGCGCAGGCGGCCGTGACCACGCGCAGCAACTCCGTGTGCCTGGTTGCCTGGACGACCTGGTCCGCAGGGTCGTTCTGCGACGAGGGTTCGTTGTGCGGCGAGCCGCCGAGGAGGAGTGCGATGTCGACGGAGTCGATCACTGGAGTGCTGAGGCCGGTCTCGGGCGGGGCGGTCGCGGCGGACAGGGCCCGGTCCCAGGCGGATGGTTCGGCTTCGGCCCGGATGACGCGCACGGTTGCTGCGTCCGCAGCGGTCAGCGTGTCGGCCAGGGCGTGGACCAAGGGGTCCTGGCCCACGGTCTCGGACGCGATGACGAACACCGCTCCCGCCGGCGCGGTGGGCAGTGCGGGCGGTGCCGCCGACTCGGGCGTAGGGGCACCGGCGAGCAGGACGCTCCGGTGGTCGCGGGTGGGCTTGCGGTCATGGCCGGTCTGCACGATGTCGCGGTAGCCGCACCGCTCCAGCAGGGCGGGCCACTGCTCGCGCGACAGCAGCGGGAAGTCGGGCCGCAGCTCGGTGTCGGTACCGGTGTGAAAGCTGTCCGGGGTACCGAGGGAAAGGGCGAGCATCTCCGGGTCGTGCGACTCGCCGATCAGCAGCTGGCCGCCCGGGGCGAGCAGGGCGGCCACCCTGTGCAGTGCCGCGGTCAGGTCTTTGGCCATGTACAGGGAGTCGACCGCCACCACCACGTCGAATCCCTGCTGCGGATAGCCCTGCCCGAGCGGGTCCGCATCCAGGTCCAGCACCCGGTAGTCGACGAAGTCGTAAGCAGCGAAGCGCTTCTGGGCACGCGGGAAGAGGAGCGGGGAGACATCGGTGAAGCAGTAGCGGGTCCGTTGCGCGGGCAGCAGCGGAAGCAGCGCCGCCGTGGTGCCCCCGGTACCGGCCCCGATCTCCAAGACCCGCAGCGGACGGTCGACCGGCCAGTCGCGCAGCATCTCGCGCAGCAGTGCCTGGGTGAGGCGATTGTGGAAGCGGGAGACCGGGGCGGTGTCGTGGAGTTGCTCCAAGGCTTTGGCCACGGGCTCGGAGCCCAGCAGCTCCACGGGATCCGTGCGGCCGCGCAGCACTTGCTCGAGGTGGGCCCATCGGTGGGTTCCGAGCGCGGTCTCGGTGACGAACGCGGGTAGCTCGGTGGCGATCTGTCGGACCAGCTGATCGACGGGGAACTCAGCTGCCGTCAACCGCCACCGGCCGTCCGGTTCGCAAACCAGCACCCCGTGCCGGACGAACAGGGGGATCAGCAGGGAGACCAGGCGACGGAAGCGCGGTTGCATTCCGGCTGCCACGAGATCGTCCAGTTCGAAGGGCGCGGACGGCTCGGGCAGTACGGCGGCCAGCGTGGTGCCGATGCTGCGCGCGCTGCATTCCTTGAACAGTGGGACGAACCTCTCATGCCCAAACCGCCGCCAGTCGGATCGCAGCTCGGCGATCCGGTCGGCCGCCGCCTGTTGCACGGTCCGCGGGGGTGGCAGGGGGGACGGTTCGCAGGGAAGGTCGCTGTGCGGGGCGGCGCGCAGCACCGTGTGGTAGACGGCAATGCCTGCGCGCGCGGTGACTGCCAGACGGCGCAGCCGACAGCCGTCGAGTTCGGCGGTGACGACGCCGTCCTGGTCGGTGAGCGTGATGTCCCAGCAGACCTCCTCGGTGGTCCGGGTGCGTTCGCGTACCCGGACGACACCGGTTTCGGGCAGAGTGCCCCAGAGACGCACCGCCCCGATCGAGACCGGAAGACATGCGTGCCCGTCGGTCACCAGCCCCGCCAGCAGCGGGGCGCCTGCCTGCAGCGCGCCGTCCAGCAGAGCGGGATGTGCGGTGTAGGGATCGCCCGGTGTGCTGTGGTGGTAGGTGGCGAGGACTTCGCCTTCACCCACGCGCAGTTCGCGCAGTACCTGGAAGCCGGGACCGTAGGCCAATCCCGCCGCCGCGCACGCCGTGTAGTGTTCGTCGGCCGACGTCAACCGTGGGCAGCGTTCCCGTACCGTGTTGAGATCAAGGGATTCGGGGCAGTCCCGCAGCAAGGCGCGAACCCTCGCGCGGGCGTGCGGGCGCGCTGCGTCGGCCGCGCGGCCGGGGCCGTGGTTGGTGCTCGTGATGCTCACCGTCCCGTCGTCCGGGGAGAGGCTCAGCTGCACGCGGACACTGGACGGGTCTGCCCAGGGGATCACCAAAGCGTGGCTGAGATCGAGATGCTCGACCTCCACCGGGCCGGCGCAGACCGCCCGCCCGGCCGCCAGCGCCATCTCCACGAAGCCGGTGGCCGGCATCACCACCGATCCGGCCACTCTGTGGTCGCCCAGCCAGGGCAGCAGTACCGGTTCGATGGGGCCCTGCCACACCGGCAGCGGGGCAGGCAGTCGCTCGCCCAGCAGCGGATGGCGCAGCACGCCGTCGCCGCTGCTGCTGATCCAGGACTCCCGGGTGCCCTCCCAGTGGCGTTCGCGCTGCCAGGGGTACGCGGGAAGGCCGGTGACCTGGCCCGGGCGGGGGAAGTACCGACCCCAGTCGATGTCCGCTCCGGCGGCGAGCAGCGCTGCGTGGGTGGTGGCGAGCTGCGTGGCTCCGTCCCCGTCACGGCGCAGTGTTCCCAGCACCGTGACGGCGGTTCGGGGGCGCGTGGCGGCGATACGCCGCAGGTAGGTCTGCAACACCGGGTGGGGGCCGATCTCCAGCAGGATGTCGCCCCCGTCGTCGAGTGCCTGCTCCACTGCCGCGCTGAACCTGACCGGCCGACGCACGTTTTGCCACCAGTACGCCGCGTCCAGGTCAGTACCCCCGGCCCTGGCGCCGGTGACGGTGGAGTGCAGTGCGACGGCGGCGGGGGAGGGCGCCAGCGCGGCCAGCGCGGCGCCCAGGGGCTCGGCCAGACTGTCCATGGAGCTGCTGTGGAAGGCGTAGTCCAGGTCGAGTTCACGGAAGAACACCGCCTGCCCGGTCAGCTGCCTTCCGAGGTCGGCCAGCGCCTGCGGGTCGCCTGCGATGGTGACGTCCTGCGGACTGTTGACACCCGCGATCTCCAGCCTGCCGCCGAACGAGGAGAGTCGCTCGGCCGCGCGCTCCGCCGACAGCCCGACCGCCGCCATCCTGCCGCCGCCACGGGTGGCGCCCTGCAACCGGCTGCGTTCGGCGATCACCAGCGCGGCCTGGGCCAGGGTGAGCGCCCCGGCGCAGTGTGCCGCGGCTACCTCGCCGACGCTGTGCCCCAGCACCATCGCCGGCTCGATGCCTCGCTCGCGCAACACAGCCGCCAAGGCGACCTGGAGCGTGAAGAGCAGTGGTTGTGCGCGCTCGGTCAGGTCCAGGCACCACTGCTCGGGCGGCGCGGCCAATGCCTCGGCCGCCGACCAGCCCAGAAGGGGGGCCAGTGCTGCGTCCACCCGGTTCACCGTCTCGCGAAAGATCGAGTCGCCCGCCAGGAGGTCGGTACCCATCCCGGCCCACTGCGACCCGTTGCCGCAGAAGACGAACACCACCCGGCCACGCTCCACCGCCTTGGCACTCGCGCCGGCCGCAGGTGCTCCCGCCCCGCGCTCCCACCCGCCGACGGCTGCGGCGCCACCCGAGTGCGTCACACCATCAGCCTTTTGCTGAAGGGATGTTGATGCTTCGTCAGTAGTGGCAAGAGCGGTGAACCCGCGTTCCGCGTCCCCCGTGGAGTGGGCGAGCACCACCGCGCGGTGCTCGTGCTTGCCGCGGCGCCTGCACGAGGTGTAGGCGATGTCGTAGAACTCCCGTGGCGCGGCGCTGGCCAGCCGGGCCGTCATCCGGCGCACCGCCTCGGCCAGAGCCGGTTCCGTGCGCGCCGAGACCAGCACCGGCAGGCCCTCGGGCGGTGCCGTGGACGCGCCGGGCGGCAGGACGGGGGGAGCGGAGGCGAGCACGGTGTGCGCGTTCGCACCGCCGAACCCGAAGGAGTTCACCCCCACCACCAGACGCCCATCGGTGGGCAGCGCCCGGTTGCGGACCTCGATCCGCAGGCCTAGCCCCGCGAAGTCCACGTCGGGATGCGGCTGCTCGCAGTGCAGCGTGGCGGGCACAGCCCGGTGTTTGAGCACCAGCAGCGCCTTGCACAGGCCCGCCAGTCCGGATGCGGGCTCCAGGTGTCCCAGGTTGCTCTTGACCGAGCCGATGCCGAGGTCGCCGGTGATGCGCCGGATCCCCAGGGCGCGGCCGATGGCCCGGGCCTCCAGCGGGTCCCCGACCGGGGTGCCGGTGCCGTGCGCCTCGAAGTACACCAACTCGTCGGGGTCGACGCCCGCCTCGGCGTAGATCCGACGCAGCAACTCCTCCTGGGCCTGGGGATTGGGCAGGGCCAGACCCATCGTCCTGCCGTCGCAGTTGGTGGCACTGCCAAGGATGACGCCGTGCAGGCGGTCCCCGTCGGCCAGCGCATCGTCCAGCCGCTTGAGAAGCACCACCACGCCGCCCTCAGCGCGCACAAAACCGTCGGCCTGGGCCGAGAACGAAGCGCACCTGCCACGGGCCGACAGCATGGACGCCTGTGAGAACCCGACGTAGTGGAAAGGGGAGAGCAGCACATTCACCCCTCCGCACACCGCGACCCGGCTGGTGCCCGACCACAGACTCCGGCATGCCTGGTCGAGGGCGACCAGCGAGGACGAGCAAGCGGTGTCCACCGCCATGCTCGGACCACGCAGATCGAAAGTGTAGGAGAGGCGGTTGGCAGCGATGGAGCTGGCACTGCCCGACATCGTGTAGGCGTTGACCGTGCGCGGCGACAACAACTGCAAAGTGCCGTACGACATGTCGGAGATGCCGACGTAGACGGCGGTGTCCGATCCGGCCAGCGTCTCGGGGGCCACGGCGGCGTCGTCCAGGGCCTCGGCCGCCAGTTCCATCAGCAGCCGGTGCTGCGGATCGACCTGTGCCGCCTCCTTGGGTGAGACGCCGAAGTAGGCGGCGTCGAAGCCGGCGACATCGTCGAGGAAACCGCCGACCGCCGTGTAGCTCTTGCCGACGCGCGGCATCGAGGGGTCGACGAAGCGGCTGGTCTCGAAGCGGTCCTCAGGCACCGACCCGATCAGGTCCCGGCCCTGTTCCAGCGCATTCCACAGTTCGTCCAGGCCGTTGATGCCCCCCGGCAGGCGGCAGGCCGCCCCGACGATGGCGACGGCCTGCCGGTCTGCGCGTTCCCGGTCCCGATGCATGTGAGCCCTTCTCATCCATGCCTGGGGTGGCGAGTTCTCCAGTCGGTCGCCCTCATGCGGGCGAAGCACTCACGGTATTTGATCGACAGCACAAAGTCACGGATGGGGCGTGGGTGTGACGCGCGACCACATCGGAGTGCGCACCGCGCCCGCGTTGCCGGAGCAAGCTCGTTCGAGTGAAGACCATGTCGATCTCGCAAGGTCAGGATGTGGGCGAACGACCATGACCTGACTGCGGGTTCGGGCAGCGGCCCCGTCTGGTCTCGGCCGAAACGGAGGCAGCGGAGGCAGCGGATCGTACTCGCGGAGACCACTGGGCCGTAGGGTGGCGTCGCCGCAACACGCTCAGCCCGTCCCGACAGCGGCGGTTCTGAACCCTGGGAGCCATCCTTGTCCATCCTGTTCACCGGTGCCACCGGATTCCTGGGATGCCGCGTCCTGCGGCGGTTGCTCGACGAGGGGAACGGGGCAGTGATCACGATCCTGGGACGCGCGGATACCCTGACACTGCGTCAACGCGTCGAGGCGGCGGTTCTTGCGGCGGAACCCGATCCACCGCCCGCCGGCTCCCTGGGCCGCCTGCGCTACGTCGAGGGCGACCTCACCAAGCCCAGTTTGGGGCTCGGCCGCCGCGAGATCGCTGCGGCAGCCGACGGGCTCACCTCGATCTGGCACTGCGCGGGCCTGCTCGCCCTCGTGGGTGATCCGGCTCCGCTGTTCAGGACCAACATCCTCGGGACCCGTGGCCTGCTGGAGCTGGCAGACCAGGCCCCCCAGGCGCACTTGTTCCACACCAGCACTGCCTACGTGGCCGGGCGGCGGAGCAGTGGCCACATCCTGGAGGACGACCTGAGCGAGGAGGCAGGCTTCCAGACCTACTACGAGGAAAGCAAATTCAACGGTGAGCGCCTGGTCCGCAGGTGGGCCGCACACACCGGCCGCTCGGTCACCATCATGCGTCCGAGCCTTCTCGTACTGGACCAGGTGATCCCCGATGGGCTGCCGAACCAGACCCTGGGGATCCTCGCTCGCCTGATCGACGTGAGCCTGGGCGCCGACGCCCAGGCACGGCCGGGCGGCGACGGCGCACTGCGTGTCCGAATCCGGAGCAACCCCGAGGACTCCCTCAACATGCTCCAAGTCGACTACGCCGCACACGCCATGGTGCGCGTCGCGGCCCACCGGCCGACGGGCCTGCGCACCGTGCACGTCACCCACCCGCAGAACACTTCCATGAGTGTCTTCCTGCGTGCGTTCGAACTCGCCTATCCGGGCCTGGCCGTGGAGACAGTTCCAGCCCTGCACGCGCCAATCCCGGCGGAGGTCCTGGCAGCCACCCAAATCGCCCAGGTTTCCTCCTTCATGACGCAGAGCCGGACCTACGGCCGAGCCAACCTGCTGGCGACAGTGGGCGATCTGCCCGATCCCGCCCCCGTCGACAGCGCCTACCTCGCCCGTGGCATGCGAAGGGCCGGGTCCGTGGTCGGGGTCTGATTCACCGAGTCCAGCGCGCAGCCTCACTGGACATCAGCAACGGCTTGGTCCAAGGAAGTACTCGGCATCCGAGGCTCCGATCTCAGGAGCGCGCATTTGCTCCGGGTACAGCGGACCGCCAGTGGTCCGGTTGTGACAGAGCCGAGCATCAGAGTCTGGGAGGACTCGGACACTCAGCTCGTCGGGGACTACCAGGTGACGATGACGTACCCGTGGCCGCCCGCGACCCCCGTCGCTCCGCCATCACCGGCGGGACCCAGGACCGCAAGGCCTCCTTGTGGATGCCGAGATCGCGAGCCACATGGGCGACGGGGCGGCCGGTCGAGCGGACCTCGCGCACGGCGCGTTCACGGAGTTCATCGGGGTACTTGCGTGGTGCTGGCACTGCTCGTGGTTCTCCTTGCGCCTGGATCGTAACAAACCCAGATATCAGGGACTCCAAGAAGGCCGGAGCAGCTCAGTCGGAGGTGCCGGGGCAACCGGAGGGCGGCGGCCAGGACGCAGTCGGCGTGCTCGCGCCGGACCGGGCGGAAATGCGGGCCTTCCCTGGCCTAAGTCAAGCCTGTTGACCTACGCTGCCAGGCATGAGCGAACGGGTAGTCCCCGAGCCCCGGCGGCAGCGTCGGCGGCCCACCAAGCAAGGCGTCATCCTGTCGAGGGAACTGATCGTCGACACCGCGTTGCGGCTCATCGAGCAACACGGCGCCGACGCGCTCACCGTACGGCGGCTCGGTACCGCGCTCGGCGCCGATCCGAGCGCTGTCTACCGCTACTTCCGCAGCACCGACGACCTGCTGCTCGCCGTCGCCGACGAGCTCATCGGCCGCGCCCAGCACGGTTGGCAGGCCACTGGTGACTGGCGCGCCGACCTGCGTGCCATCGGCCTGCGAATCCACGCCGCCTACCAGGCCCACCCCCAGGCCGCGCTGCTCGCCGCCCACCGCACCACCGGCCGAACCTACGAGATCGCCGCCGTCGAGGCCATCCTCGGCGTCCTGCGCGGGGCGGGCTTCCCCGACCGCGAGGCCGTCCGGATCTACCACGCCTTCGTCGACCAGAGCCTCGGCTTCGCCGCGCTCGACGCCGCCGCCCTCGCCCTGCCCGCCGCTGCCCAGGCCGCCGACCTGGAGGTCTGGCAGGCCTCCTACGCCCGGCTCGACGCCACCACGCACCCGCACATCGCCGCCACCGCCCGCCTCCTCACCAGCGACATGCGCCGCAGCGGCTATCCCTACGCCCTCGACCTCCTCCTCGACGCCGCCGAGGCCCGCCTCCCGGCCACGGGCTGAGCGCGGGCGACGGGCTGAGTGCGGGCGACGGACTGAGCGCTGCCGGATCCGAAGCGGCCCTCGGAACCGGGCCGATCGCTCCTGGCCGCGTCGGCGACCGTCACGGTGCCGACGCAGCCCTGGGGCCTACGCGTTCCTGGGTACGTTTCATCACTTCGTGCGGGGGATCCTGGCAGTGCCCTGAGACCGCCGGGGCACCGACTCACCCCCGGGCGGCTCAGTCCGCCGCGTGGACGAGCCGGCCGCCGACGTAGGTGCGCAGGACGCGGGCGTCGGCGATCTCCTCGGCGGGGGCGGTGAAGAGGTCGCGGTCCAGGACGACGAGGTCGGCGAGGTGGCCCGTCGTGAGGGTGCCGGCGTCGTCATGGCCGTTGACGTGGGCGGTTCCGGCCGTGTACGCGGCGAGGGCGGAGGCCAGGTCGAGGCGCTGCTCGGGGAGGAAGACCCGGCCGTCGGTGGCCCCCGGCTCGCTCCGGTTGACGGCCACGTGGATGCCGGCGAGCGGGTCCGGGCTGCTCACCGGCCAGTCGCTGCCGGCCGCCAGGGTGGCGCCCGCGCGCTGGAGGGCGCCGAAGGGGTACTGCCAGGCGGCGCGCTCCGGGCCGAGGAACGGGATCGTCAGCTCGTCCATCTGAGGCTCGTGCGCGGCCCAGAGCGGCTGGATGTTGGCGATCGCGCCGAGCCGGGCGAAGCGGTCGAGGTCATCCGGGTGAACCACCTGGAGGTGGGCGAGGTGGTGGCGGGTGTCGCGTCGCCCGTTGGCGGCGCGGGCCGCCTCGACCGCGTCCAGCGCCTCGCGGACGGCCCGGTCGCCGAGGGCGTGGAAGTGCACCTGGAAGCCGAGCGCGTCCAGCTCGGTGACGTACCCGCGCAGCGCGGCCGGGTCGACGAAGCTGAGGCCGGAGTTGGCGGTGGCGCAGCCGCAGCCGTCCAGGTACGGGCTGGTCATTGCGGCGGTGAAGTTCTCGGCGATGCCGTCCTGCATGATCTTCACCGAGCCGGCCCGGAACCGCCCGTGGCTCAACCCTGCACGCCGCCCGACCAGTTCGGGGATCTGCTCGGCCCCTCGGTCGCGGTCCCACCAGAGCGCGCCGGTCACCCGGGCGGTCAGCGCGCCGGAGCGCGCGGCGGCCAGGTAGGCGTCGGACGGATCCGGCTGGCCGTTGAACTCGCCGAGCAGCGCGTCCTGCCAGCCGGTGATGCCGAGCGAGTGCAGCAGCCGCTGGGCGCGCAGCAGCCCGTCCAGCCGGTCGGCGGCGGTGGAGGGCGGGATCAGCCGGGCGACCAGGCCGGTGGCGCCCTCCTGGAGCGTGCCGCCCGGGGTGCCGTCCGGCTCGCGCTCGATCCGGCCGTCCGCCGGATCGGCGGTGTCCCGGGTGAGGCCGGCGAGCTCCAGGGCCCGGGTGTTGGCCCAGGCGCCGTGGTGGTCGCGGTTGGTCAGGTACACCGGGCGGTCCGGGACGACGGAGTCCAGCAGCTGCCGGGTCGGCAGCCCGCCCTCGAAGCTCTCCATCGACCAGCCGCTGCCGGTGATCCACGCCTGGCCGGGGTTGGCGTCGGCGTACGCGCGGATCCGCTCCAGGTAGTCGGCGACGCCGACCGTGCCGGTGAGGTCGCAGACCGCCAACTCGGTGCCGCCGAAGACCGCGTGGACGTGAGCGTCCTGGAATCCGGGCAGCAGCAGCTTGCCGGTGAGGTCCACGACCTCCGTCCCCGGCCCGATCAGCTCCCGGACCTCGTCGTGGCCGACGGCGGTGATCCGCTCGCCGGTCACGGCCAGGCTGGTCGCCCGGGTGCGGGCGGCGTCACCGGTGTGGACCGGGCCGCGGGTGAAGACCAGATCGGCCTCGGGCATGGGGGTGCTCCGTTCTCTCGTGGCTTCCACGGGCTGTCAGTCGGTGTCGGGCAGGAAGTAGGGCGAACGCCGCCGCCAGCGGGCCCAGGCGGCCGCAGGCAGTCCGGTGACGATCATCATCACCGTCACGGTCAGCTCGAACCACCCGTTGTCGGCGGCCAGTTCGAAGTGGTCGGCGGAGTCGTAGAACGACCAGGCGAGATAGCCGCCGACGGCGAGCAGCGCGGCCGCGCCCAGCAGCGGGCCGACCACCGCGCGCAGTCCCTCCAACGGGTCGCTGCGCAGCAGGTGCCGGAACCGGACGGCCGCCGCGACGGCCGTCAGCGCGTAGTACAGCGCGACGATGATGCCGATCGCGTTGACGGAGGCGGAGATCAGGTCGTTGACGGTGGGGATGGCGATCGAGGCCAGCGCGAGGGCCATCGCGATGCCGGTGATCAGGAGCGTGCCGACGGCGGGCGTCGTGTGCTTCGGGTGCAGCCGGGTCCAGACCGGGCCGAGCACGCCGTCGCGCCCCATCGCGTACATTCCGCGCGCCGTCGGGATCACGGACGACTGCAGGGAGGCCACCGCGGAGAACATGAGCGCGATCAACGGCAGGGCGGCCAGCGGCTGGTGGGCGAGCGTCGTGCCGAAGTAGGCGAGCCCGTGCGCGCCGTTGTCGGCCAACTCGTCGATCGGCAGCACCCGTTGGAAGGCCGTGCCGGCGAGCAGGAAGAGCAGCAGCATCACCACCAGGGCGAGCATGCCGCCCCGCGAGGCGTCCCGGGGGCTGCGCACCTCCTCGCCGACGCTGAACACCGACTCGAAGCCCCAGTAGCAGAACACCGCCAGCACCATGCCCTGGGCGAGCGCGTCGAAGGACGGGATGTCGAACGGGTTGAACCACTGCAGCGAGAACGGCTGGTCGCCGGCGAACAGCCCGTAGCCGCAGAAGCCGAGCAGCACCGCGTACTCGAACACCAGCAGCGCCTTCTGCAGCCGGGCGGCCAGGTCCAGGCCGCGCACCGCCACCAGCGCCGCGCCGACCAGGACCACCAGGCCGAGCAGGGTGCACTGGACGGTCGAGTCGGCGTCGAGGCGGAGGCCCGCGACGCTGCGCACGTGGGCCAGGTCGAGGAGCTGGATGATGGAGGACCCGGTGACCGTGGTGGTGTAGGCCATGAAGACCACGGTGCCGACGGTGTTCACCCAGCCGGTGAGGAAGCCCAGCCAGGGGTTGAGTATTCGGCCCACCCAGCGATAGCTGCTGCCGGCGTCCGGCTCGACGGCGTTCAGTCGCCCGTACCCGCCCGCGATGGCGAGCACGGGCAGGAAGGCCAGCAGCATGATCGCGGGCAGGTGCAGGCCGACGACTCCGGCCATCAGGCCCAGGCCGATGCCGATGCTGCTGGTGGCCGCCGTACTGGAGGCGGCGATCGTCGCCCCGTCCAGCAGGCCGATGGACTTGTGCATGGTGACGTGGGGGCTGCTCGCGTCCGGTCTCGGAGCGTTGCCCGTGGCCTTCACCGTCGGTGTCAACGGATCACCGCCTTGCTCGTGTGGGGGAGGGGTGCGAGACATGAAACCGGTGGCGCCCTTACACGTCAATGCTGTTGTCATAAGAGCTGGGGCGTGGGAGTGGGAGTGGGGCGAGGCAGCCGCAGGGGCGGGTGCGGCGGGTGCGGCGGGTGAGGGGCGGAGACGGGCCCTCCCCTCACCGGGGAGCGGCGGCTGCCCCCATGCGCGCCCGAGGGCATCGATTCGCGGCTCGCCAGGTGAACGACCCTGCTGGTCGGGCTGGGTGCTGGAGCGTTCCGCGGACCCGGCCGGGTGGCAACTCGCCTGCGACGAAGAAGGTCGTCATCGAGCGGCTCCACGCGTGCTCGTCGATCCTCGACTCCGAGGGCCGGCAGTCCTACTGCGGCCGTCCCGGCGGCCGACTGCCCGCCGGCGGCGAGGACGGCGCGAAGCGCTGCGCGACGTTGCGCGGGGAAGCGGGTCGTGGCGTGCCGGACGCGGCCGCGCGCCGGCGGGCCGCGGTGCTGAAGTACGCGGCGCGCCGCCGCAGGTGGCGCAGGGCGCCGTAGCGCGGCGGGGCCGGGACGGTGGTGGCGGCTGCGCCGTAGAAGAGGCGTTTGCCGACCTCGATCAGGACGAGGTAGGCGATGATCATGCCGACCAGGGTGGCGAAGAACGCCCCTGGTAGCGGCTGGAAGCCGAGGGTGTGGGCCAGTGGCGTGGCGGGCAGCAGGGTGCCGACGGTGACGACGCCGAGGGCCGACAGCGTCAGTGGCAGGCTGGGGTGACTGCGGAAGAACGGGATGCGCCGGGTGCGGATCGCGAAGATCACCAGGGTCTGGGTGGCCAGCGACTCCACGAACCAGCCCGAGCGGAACTGCGCCGGGCCGGAATGGAAGACCCAGAGCATGACGCCGAAGGTGATGAAGTCGAAGACCGAGCTGAGCGGGCCGAAGCAGATCATGAAGCGCCGGATGAAGGCGATGTCCCAGTGCGAGGGCTTGTGCAGCTGTTCCTCGTCCACGTTGTCGGTGGGGATGGCCAGTTGGCTGGTGTCGTAGAGCAGGTTGTTCAGCAGGATCTGCGAGGGCAGCATCGGCAGAAACGACAGGAACAGCGAGGCGCTGGCCGCGCTGAACATGTTGCCGAAGTTGCTGGAGGTGCCCATCAGCACGTACTTGATGGTGTTGGCGAAGATCCGCCGGCCTTCGGCCACGCCGTCGGCCAACACGTCCAGGTCCTTCTCCAGCAGGATCACGTCCGCGGCGTCCTTGGCGACGTCGGTGGCCGATTCGACGGAGATGCCCACGTCGGCCGCGTGCAGGGCCAGGGCGTCGTTGACGCCGTCGCCGAGGAACGAGACCCCACCGCCGCTGCGCCGCTGGGCGTGCACGATGCGGGCTTTGGCTTCGGGGCTGACCCGGGCGAAGACGGTGGTGCTCGTGATCGCCTCGGCCAGCCGGGTGTCGTCCAGGGCGTCCACCTCGGCGCCGGTCATGGCCTCGCCCCCACCCAGTCCGAGGTCGTGGCAGACCTTGGCGGCGACTGCGGCGTTGTCGCCGGTGACGACCTTCACGGAGATGCCTAGCGCGGCCAGCCTGCTGAGTGCGGCGGCCGCGTCCGGTTTGGGCGGGTCGAGGAAGACGAGCAGCCCGGCCAGCTGAAGACCGTTCTCGTCCGCCGGCCGGATCTGCCCCGATCCGGCGCCACCGGGCCGGGTGGCGACCGCGATCACCCGGTTGCCGGCGGCGAACTCCGCCGCCAGCGCGTCACGGGCTGCGGCGGGCACGTCGGCGCAGCGTTCCAGGATGCTTTCCGGAGCACCCTTGGTGACCAGGGTCGATACGCCGGCCGTGTCCCGCACGAGGACGGAGACCATGCGGCGCTCGTGGTCGAAGGGGAGCACCGCGAGCGAGGTGTAGCCCGCCAGCGCGGCCCGCTCGCCCGCGGCGGCGGGCGAGCGCCACAGGGCCTGGTCGAGCGGGTTCCCGCCCACGTCCTGCTCGTCCCGCGCCGCGTTCTCGGTGCACAGCAGCCCCCATCGCAGCACCGTGTCGGGACCGTCGGCGCCGACGGGCACGGCGCGCATGTAGTCGATCCGGCCGAGGGTGAGGGTGCCGGTCTTGTCGGTGAACAGGACGTCGACGTCGCCGAGGTCCTCGATGCAGACAAGCCGTTTGACCAGGACCTTGCGGCGGCTCATCCGCCGCGAGCCCGCGGCCAGGCTGGTGGAGACGACGGCGGGCAGCAGCTGCGGGGTGATGCCGACTGCGATGGCCAGCGAGAACAGCAGGGCATCGATGATCGGTTTGTGCAGCGCCACGTTGATCACGAAGATCGAGGTGGTCAGCGCGCCCGCGACGTAGACCAGCAGCAGGGAGAAGCGGCGCAGGCCGACCTGGAACTCGGTGTCGAGCTGGTGGGTGCCGAGCCCGGCGGCGATCTTGCCGAACTCGGTGCGGGCCCCGGTGGACACCACGACCCCCCGGGCGCCGCCGGTGCGCACCACCGTGCCCATCAGGGCGCAGCCGGACAGCTCGGCCAGCGGTGTCCCGGCCGGGACGGCGGCGGTGCCCTTGTCCACGGGCAGCGACTCGCCGGTCAGGAGCGACTCGTCGCACTCCAGTCCCGTGACCTCCAGCAGCCGCAGGTCGGCCGGGACGATGTCGCCCAGGTGCAGCTCGACCAGATCGCCGGGAACCAGCGCGGTGACATCCACCGACACCGCCCGTCCGTCGCGCACCGCCACCGTCGTGTGGCGGATCTGCGAGTGCAGCGCCTCGGCGGCCTTCTCGGCCCGGTACTCGTTGACGAAGCCCAGCCCCACGGACACCGCCACGATCACCCCGATGATCACGGCGTCACTGCGCTCGCCGACCAGGAACGATGCCACGGCGGCGCCCAACAGCAACCCGAGCAGTGGCGAGCGCAACTGGTGCCACAGCACGGGGAAGAACCGGGCCCGGTGCGAGGAGACCGCATTGGGCCCGAACCGGGCCCGGCGCCTGGCCGCTTCACCGGAGCTCAACCCCGCCTCGGCATTGACGTCGAGCCCGCGCAGAACCTGTTCCCCAAGCAGTGCCGCCGAGGCTGCCACCCCGTCCGCGGGCCCGGCCGACCGCACGGGAGCCGCGGCGCTCATCGCGGGTGGTCCCCGGTCCCGCCCGTCACCGTTCTCGGCATGCGACGGCACGCCGACGGGATGCGGGGGAGTGGTGCTGTGTCATACGGATCGCCGCCTCTGGGCACGTGCCACGCCCGGCGAGGGCACGGAGTCCGAACAGACCCGGGCGCGCTACGTTTCTCCAGGGTCGCATGGGTCGATCGCTTCTTCCCTCCGGTGCCTGGCTCGGCGCTCACCGGGACGCCTCCTCGGCGCGGCCTCTGGTGGCCGACGCGTCGCTGCGGGACCAGAGTGGAGCAGACGGGGTTCGCGAGGGTTCCCCGCACACGGGGCGGGCGATCCCGGAGCCCGGTGGGACCGTTCCGCCGACGGCGCGGTGCCGGCTCGCGTCGAGGCCGCGCCCGGGTCGGCCGGTGCCGCCGGCGCGGGAGGAGGTACCGACGGTGGCAGGACAGGCCGGCAAGCAGGACGAGCCGCACGGTCGTGCCCTGGGACGCCGTCTGAACTGGCTGCGGGCCGGGGTGCTCGGAGCCAACGACGGGGTCGTCTCCACGGCGGGCCTCGTGATCGGTGTGGCCGGTGCGACCACCTCCCACATCGCGCTGCTGACGGCCGGGCTGGCCGGGCTGCTGGCGGGATCGATGTCGATGGCGGTGGGCGAGTACGTTTCGGTCAGCAGCCAGCGGGACTCCGAACGGGCCGCGCTGCTGGTGGAGCAGGGTGAACTGGCGGAGGCGCCGGAGGCGGAACTGGACGAGTTGACCGGTCTCTACGAAGCCAAGGGGCTGCCTCCGGCACTGGCGCGGGATGTGGCCGAGCAACTGACCGAGAGAGACCCGCTGGCCGCGCACGCGGACGCGGAGCTGAAGCTCGATCCGGACGCCTTGACGAGCGCCTGGCAGGCGGCAGGAGCGAGCTTCGTGTCCTTCACCGCCGGCTCGCTGCTGCCTCTGCTGGTCATCCTGCTGCTGCCGGTGTCGTCCCGGGTCCCGGTCACGGCTGCTGCCGTCCTCGCGGCCCTCTGGGCCACCGGGGCTGTCAGCGCCCGCCTCGGAGGGGCGCCCCCCGGGCGGGCCATCCTGCGCAACGTTCTCGGCGGAGGGCTGGCGATGGCCGTCACCTACGGGGTGGGGGTGGCCCTCGGCGTTACCGGTGTCTGAAACGTTCCCGCATCCGGCGCCCCCGGCCCGGGCGAAGGCCCTGTTCCTGTCGGCGGCGTCCTTCGCACCGAGGGCGTGGGCGCAACCGCTGGCGTGGACAGCACCCACAAGCCGCGGGTAGCGTCGAAGCAGCGGGTCGGTCGTCGCCCCCCGGGCCCTCCGCCATCACGCCGACTCGCAGTGGCCCCGCTCGCAGCCGGGCAGGGCCCGGTGAGTGGCGGACACCGTGGTCACGTCGGACAGCCGGGTACATCGGACCAGTCGGCTGGCCGGTCACTTCTCAGGAGGCGGCCGTCGCGTTGACTCGGCCGGCTCGCCGCCCGGGCTGCGCTGTGATCAGGTCCATCGGGCAGCCCCACTCATCCGGGATCGGCACCGGACATCAGCGGCATCGGGAATCTGGACGCCGTGCGGAGGAGCCTCGTGAGTAGCCAAGCCCGACAGCTGGTCACCGACACCGCTCCCGTGCTGGGCCGCCGGTGCCGCGTCGCGACGGGCGCCCGGTGTGCGCCCGAGGCCGCGGGCGCTTATGTGACGGTGCCCTGACATGCGTATCGTGGCCGCACTCGGTGGCAATGCGCTGCTTCGCCGTGGTGAGAGGCCTGATGCCGGGATCCAGTTGGGGCACGTGCGCACCGCCGCTCGGGCTCTCGGTCCGCTGGCCGCCCGGCACGAGCTGGTGATCTGCCACGGCAACGGCCCGCAGATCGGCATGCTCTCCCTCGAAAGCGAGAGCGACCCGGCGCTGTCCCGTCCCTACCCGTTGGATGCGCTCGTCGCCCAGACCCAGGGCATGATCGGTTACTGGCTCACGCAGTGCCTGGGCAACGACGGCCTGGCCAAGCCTGTCCTCAGCCTCGTCACCCAGACGCTCGTCGACCCGGGCGACCCGGCGTTCGCCGAGCCGACGAAGTTCGTCGGCCCCGTCTACGACCACCGGCGCGCCCGACAGTTGGCCGACCTGCACGGCTGGACCATCGCCGCGGACGGTGACCGGTGGCGCAGGGTCGTGCCCTCGCCCGAGCCGCAGCGGATCATCGAGCAGGACTCGATCACCCACCTGCTGGATACCGGTTCGGTCGTCATCTGCGGCGGAGGCGGCGGAGCCCCGGTCGCCGATGACGGCTCCGGCCGGCTCCACGGCGTGGAAGCCGTCGTCGACAAGGACTCCACCGCGGCCCTGCTCGCCACCACCCTCCACGCCGACCGGCTCCTCGTCCTCACCGACGTACCCGCCGTGATGGCACACTTCGGCACCCCACAGGCCACCGCGCTGCGCCACCTCGACCTGGACGACCTGGCGGGCATGGAGTTTCCCGCCGGGTCGATGGGCCCCAAGATCGCGGCCTGTCGGCACTTCGTGGCGGCCACGGGCCACCCGGCGGCCATCGGGCAGCTGCCCGATGCGAGCGCGATCCTCGCCGGTGCCGCCGGCACCACCATCACCACCGCCCACGCACACGAGCCGGGCAGCCGTCCGCGCCGGCAGCAGCCGGGCGAGGGTGGCTCGTCGCCGGATGGTCGGCCGAACACCGGCCCCAGCCGTACGCACGACCTCAGCACCGGCGGGACACGGCCGCGTCCGACCGACGGGAGCCCCGAGCCATGACCGGACCAGCGCTGTCACCGGAGCTGCTCCACCGGATGGACGCCTACTGGCGGGCCGCCAACTACCTGTCGGTGGGTCAGATCTACCTCTACGACAACCCGCTGCTGAAGACACCGCTGGAACTGTCGCATGTGAAGCCGCTGGTCGTCGGCCACTGGGGCACCACGCCGGGGCAGAACTTCATCTACACGCACCTGAACCGGGTCATCAAGAAGTACGACCTGGACATGGTCTACGTCGCGGGGCCCGGCCACGGCGGGCCGGCACTGGTGAGCCACACCTACCTGGAGGGCACGTACAGCGAGGTCTATCCGGACGTCAGCCAGGACGAGCCGGGGATGAGGAAGCTGTTCACCCAGTTCTCCTTCCCCGGCGGGATCTCCAGCCACGTCGCGCCGACCACGCCCGGGTCCATCCACGAGGGCGGCGAACTCGGCTACTCGCTCAGCCACTCCTTCGGCGCCGTGTTCGACAACCCCGGCCTGATCGCGGCCTGCGTCATCGGTGACGGCGAGGCCGAGACCGGGCCGCTGGCGACAGCGTGGCAGTCCACCAGGTTCCTCGACCCGGTCGGTGACGGGGCGGTGCTGCCGATCCTGCACCTCAACGGCTACAAGATCAGCAACCCCACCGTGCTGGCGCGCATAGAGGAGGAGGAGCTGACGCAGTTCCTGCGCGGCTGCGGCTGGGAGCCCCACATCGTGGCGGGCGACGAACCCGAGGCGATGCACCAGCTCATGGCCCGGACCATGGATACGGCCGTCGAGGAGATCCGGGAGATCCAGGACACCGCGCGCGCCCGCACGGACGCCGGCCGCCCGCGCTGGCCGGTGATCGTCCTGCGCTCGCCCAAGGGCTGGACCGGGCCGAAGACCGTCGACGGCCTGCAGGTCGAGGGCACGTTCCGCTCGCACCAGGTACCGCTGCTGGTGGACGCCGACCACCCCGAGCACGTCGGGCAGTTGGAGCACTGGATGCGGAGCTACCGGGCGCAGGAGCTGTTCGACGACAACGGCCGCTTCCTGCCGGAGCTGGCCGGCCTCGCTCCGGTGGGCGAGCGGCGGATGGGCGCGAACCCGCATGCCAACGGCGGGATGCTGCTGCGGGACCTGCGGATGCCGGACTTCCGAGTCCACGCCGTGGACGTCCGCGCGCCCGGAGAGGTCAGCGGCAAGGACACCCTCGTTCTGGGACGGTTCCTGAGAGACGTGGTCGCCGCCAACGGGGAGCGCCGCAACTTCCGGATCTTCGGCCCCGACGAGACGCTCTCCAACATGCTGGGCGCGGTCTTCGAGGAGACCGACCGCCAGTGGGACGCCCGCACCATGGAGGGCGACGAGTTCCTCGCCCCTTCGGGCCGGGTGCTGGACTCGATGCTCAGCGAGCACCAGTGCGAGGGCTGGCTGGAGGGCTACCTGCTCACCGGACGGCACGGGCTGTTCAACTGCTACGAGGCGTTCATCCACATCGTCGACTCGATGTTCAACCAGCACGCCAAGTGGTTGAAGGTCACCAAGCAGCTGCCCTGGCGCCGCGACATCGCCTCCCTCAACTACCTCCTCGCGTCCCACGTATGGCAGCAGGACCACAACGGCTTCACCCACCAGGACCCCGGCTTCCTGGACCACGTCGCCAACAAGAAGGCCGACGTGGTGCGGATCTACCTCCCGCCGGACGCCAACTGCCTGCTGTCCGTGATGGACCACTGCCTGCGCAGCCGGCACTACGTGAACGTCGTGGTGGCGGGCAAGCGTGCGATGCCGCAGTGGCTGTCCATGGAGGACGCCGTCGTGCACTGCACCCAGGGTGTGGGCATCTGGCCGTGGGCGAGCAACGACGAGGGCGGGGAGCCGGACGTCGTGCTGGCCTGCTGCGGCGACACCCCCACCCTGGAGGTCCTGGCCGCGGTGTCCATCCTGCGCGAGCACCTGCCCGAGGTGAGGGTGCGGGTGGTCAACGTCGTCGACCTGATGAAGCTGGAGCCCGACACGGTGCACCCGCACGGGCTCAGTGACCGGGACTACGACTCGCTCTTCACCAGGGACAGGCACATCGTCTTCGCCTTCCACGGCTACCCCTCGCTGATCCACCGGCTCACCTACCGCCGCACCAACCGAAACCTGCACGTGCGCGGATACAACGAGGAGGGCACCATCACCACCGCCTTCGACATGCGGGTGCAGAACCGCCTGGACCGCTTCCACCTCGTCCAGGACGTCATCGACCGGCTGCCCCGACTCGGTGCACGGGGCGACTACGTGAAGCAGCGGATGCGCGACAGGCTGGTCGAGCACAAGCTGTACATCGACCGGCACGGAACGGACCTGCCGGAAATCCGGGACTGGACCTGGGTCGGCACCACCAGCAGCGTTCCCCGCCCGGCAGAGGACGGCTGACTCGGGTCACCACCCTTCGACGCCTCCACGGTGCCTCTCGATGTCCTCAGCCGGGACTGCGGCGTGCCCGGGCGCGGGCCACCGCCTCGTCGAGCAGCTGTTGGGCCACTGCGGACGCCTTCCGGTTCTGTGCCTGGCTCATCGCACGGAGCTTGTCGAAGGCCTCGGCGGGGGTGCAGCCGCTGCGGCTCATCAGGACGCCCAGGGCCTGGTCGATCGCCGAGCGGTGGGTCAGCGCGGACTGCAGCTGTGCGGCCAATCGTGTTGTCCGGGCGAGGGCCTGGGCGTTCTGTACGGAGATCGCGGCCGGCACGGCGAACAGCTCGCCGAGTTCCACGGCCCAGGCGTCGAAGACGTCCTAGGCGTGGGCGTAGACGTTCATCGCGCCCAGGACCCGGTCGTCGGTCAGCAGCGGCAGCGAGAGCACGCTGTGCACGCCCAGCCGGCCGACCCGCGGTCCGAAGCGCGGCCACGAGGGGTCCTTGCCCAGCGAGGCCGAGCGGACGGTGCGTCGTTCGGCCGCAGCGGTGATGCACGGCCCCTCACCGATCCGGTACTGGATCGCATCGACGGTTCGAACGAAGGCCGCGCTGGACACGATCGTGTCGGCCCGGCCGTCCTCCACGAGGGTCAGGCCCACTCCGTCCGCGCCGGGGATCGCGTGCGCCGCGAAGTCGGCGACGTGGACCAGCAGGGCCGGCAGGTCCAAGCGCCCGCTGGCCAACCTCGACAGGCCGGCCAGGCTCTCCCGCAGGTCCGCGTCGTCGGCCGGGCTCCGGCCAGGAGCGGCACCCGACACCGGGGTGTCGCTGGACTCCGACGCTCCCGGGGCCGACTCCGCCATGGTGGATCTCCTCAGCCTCACCGACAACCGACCGACCGCACTGAGGGTCGGACAGACCGAACCGCGCCCCCTGCCGCCCATTGTCCGCCCGGCCGTACTCGAACGAGCGGCGTGCTCCGTGCGCGCCGCGTGGCCGGAGATCGGAGAGTACCGTCGGAGGTGGTTGAGTCAGCAGCCAGTCCGGAGACGAAGGCCCACCTCGCGTCGGCCTCGGGAGCGACCAGCTCACAACCGGGCCCATCCGGTGACCTCATCATGCGAGGCTCACCATGCCCATGCAGTCGCCCACCCGCGCCGACGGCCCGGCCCCTGTGGCGCGCCCGCCCTCCCCCCTCGGCAGGGCCGGCGAAGAGCCCCCCGCAGCGGCGTCGGCGACCGAGGCCCGGCCCGCTCCGGCGGGGCGGTCCGCTGCGTCGGCCGGTCGCCCTCCTCGCCGGGGGCCACGCAGATACCCTGCCGAGACGGAGCCTCCCACGTGCTGCGTGCCGCCTCGCAGCGGCCGGCGGGCCGATCCCGGCCGAACAGGCGGCCCCGCGTCCCGGGCCGAGTGGTCCCTGTCGCCGGGGCCGGACGCACTCTCCCGACAACTGAACAGAGGCACGCCATGAAGATCCTGATCGTCGCCGTCGTCATCGTCGTCCTGCTGGTCCTGGTGGGCCTCCTGCTCTCCGTGAGGATCGTCAAGCAGTACGAGCAGGGCGTGCTGTTCCGGCTGGGCCGGGTGCGCGGCCCGAAGAAACCCGGCTTCACCCTGATCGTCCCGATCGTCGACGTCCTGCACCGGGTGTCGCTGCGGATCGTGACAATGCCCATCCAGTCCCAGGGCATCATCACCCGCGACAACGTCAGCGTCGACGTCTCGGCGGTCGCCTACTTCCGGGTGGTCGACGCGGTCAAGTCGGTCGTCGCGATCGAGAACGTCTACTCCGCCATCGACCAGATCGCCCAGACCACGCTGCGCAAGGTGGTCGGGCAGCACACGCTGGACGAGACGCTGTCCGAGACCGACACCATCAACCTCGACATCCGCGAGATCCTGGACGTGACCACAGTCGAGTGGGGCGTCCAGGTGACGCTGGTGGAGCTGAAGGACATCCAGCTGCCCGAGAGCATGAAGCGGGCGATGGCCCGCCAGGCCGAGGCGGAGCGGGAGAAGAGAGCCAAGATCATCAATGCGCAGGGCGAGTCGCTGGCCGCGGCGGCACTGGGCGAGGCCTCGGACACCATGATGGCCCACCCGCTGGCCCTGCAACTGAGGAATCTGCAGAGCCTGGTGGAGATCGGTGTGGACAAGAACACCACCGTCGTCTTCCCCGCCCCGCTGATGAGCACCATCGGCGAACTCGGCTCCTTCCTGGCCCGCGAGAAAGCCGCGGCTGCCGCCGGACCGCCCGTCCCGGTGTCGCTGGAAAAGCCTCCGGCGGCCACCACGCCACTGCTCGTCCAGCAGCCGGCCCGCGGGCTGCTGGTCGAACAGCTGCCGGACGGCGAGGTGCAGGCCAACGGAGGACCTGTCGTCCTGCGGAAGTAACGCGGCACGGGCGGGCACGGAACGGTCCGTGCCCGCCCGAGAAACCGAGGCGAAGTCATGATCGAGAGCATGCCGGGCACGCTGTGTGGAACGGGGCGAGACGGAGGTTCGTGATGGTTCTCTTCCTGCTGGTCGTCATCGTGGCGATCGTGCTCGCATCATCGGCATCGTCGTCCATGGACTGCTCCACCTGACCGCCATCGCCGTCCTCCTGCTCATCGCCGCCGCCGTGTACCTGGCCGTATGCCCGGCACGGAACCGGCGCTCTCGACGGTGACACGCGGGCGGACATGCAGCGCGGACGGAGACGATGCCTCCGATGCGGTCCGGCCGACTGCCCGCCGGGCGGCCGACGGTGAGACGATGAGGAGGCGGGTCACCGTGCCGTCGGCCACCGCACCTTCGGAACGAGGGGTGATCATGGGCAAGGTCCTTCTGGTGCTGTTGTGCCTGGTCCTGCCGTTCCTGGCGGTACTGATCAAGGACGGGCCGAGCATGAAGGTGCTCTGGGCCTTCCTCCTCCAGCTCTGCGGCCATGTGCCCGGAGTCATCTACGGCATCTACCAGGTGGTCAAGGACTGAGACCCCGAAACAGACACCCGACACGCCGGGTTGGCACCCATGTCACGACACGAGAACGAACACCGGCACACCAGCACGGCCGACGGGGCCGGGCCCGCCACCAACGGAGCCGGGCCCACCGAGAGCCCGACCGACCTGTCCAAGAAGTCGTGGTGGGGCGTCCTGAAACGCACCACCAAGCAGTTCAAGGCCGACAGCCTCAGCGACGCGGCGGCCGCGCTCACCTACTACGGGCTGCTGGCGATCTTCCCCGCCCTGCTCGCGCTGGTGTCGATCCTGGGACTGGCCGGCAGCTCCGCCACCAAGCCGCTGCTCGACCGCCTCCGTGACCTCGGCCCCGGATCCGTCCGCCAGCTCCTCACCACCGTGGTGCAGCAACTCCAGACCGACCAGGGCAGGGCGGGCTTCGCACTGGCCATCGGGATCGTCCTGGCCCTGTGGTCCGCCTCCGGCTACGTCGCGGCGTTCATGCGCGCCGCCAACCGGGTCCACGACACCGCTGAGGGCCGGCCACTCTGGAAGACCCTGCCCACGCGCCTCGCCCTGACCGTCGTCATCATCGCGCTCCTCGCGCTGACCGCCACCGGTGTCGTCTTCACCGGCGCACTGGCCACCCGGACGGGGAAGATCCTCGGAGTCAGCGAGAACGCCGTACAGGTGTGGGACATCGCCAAATGGCCCGTCCTCGTCATCATCGTCATCGCGATGGTCACCCTGCTCTACTGGGCCGCTCCCAGCGCCGAAGCGCCCAAGCTGCGCTGGATCCTCCCCGGAAGCCTGGTCGCCGTCGCGCTCTGGGTCATCGCGTCCGGCGCGTTCGCCCTCTACGTCGCCAACTTCAACAGCCTCAACAGCACCTACGGCAGCATCGGCGCCGTGATCCTCTTCCTCCTCTGGCTCTGGGTCTCCAACGTCGCGATCCTGCTGGGCCTGGAGTTCAACGTCGAACTGGAACGCGGACGAGCCATCGAAGCCGGCCACCCGCCCGAGGACAAGCCCCACCCCGAACCCCGCGACACCCGCACACCACCACCCGACACCCCGCAGGACCACGACGGACCCGGTCGCTGACTCCCGGTTGTGCTCTCACCACTTCGCCTCTCAACCCGCCCAGTGGCACACCAGCCGACCGCGCACCACCTCGGCCCCGTGTCCAAGAGTCAGCTGGCGTCGGCATGCAGCAAGAAGCACGCGGGTCAGTACAGCCAGGGCGGCAGACCTGGACCTCACCCCGATGGGGTTCCCGCACTCGGTCCGTCGCAGCCCGTTCACCAGTGCGGCGGCCAGTGACCAGGCCGGCTGGGCCCGTCCCCGGCCGGGGAACGACCCGACCGACGTTCCCTTCAGGAACTACCCGGTGCCGTCAGGGCTGGAACAGTTTCCACTGCCCCTCGGAGACGACCTGGGCGGTGCCGTCGACCACCTTGATGGCGGTCTCGTCGTCGATCGCATACGTCGGCGCGGGAATCCGTGCCGCCCACCTCTCCGCGTTGGCCAAGGAGGCGTCGGGGTGGTCCGGGTGCTCCAGGTGCGGGATCACCGCGAAGTCGACGAGTCCTGCTCCCTGTCCCGTGACCAGGATTCTGTCGACGTCGCCCTGAGGCGTGGCGAAGACGATGTCTTCCGACCTCAACGGTCCATCGTTCCCGCGGGGCGGTTCGCGGTAGGTCTCGACAAAGGTGGAGGCAACAGCCATGCTCCCGGCGCTCACCCCCACGTAGACCGCCTCGGAGCGCAGCGTCGGCAGTAGGCCGGTCAAACCGGAGCGCCGCATCCAGTTGGCGAGGAACAGGGGGTCGCCGCCCCATACCAGCAGTGCGTCGGCGGCCTGGACCGTTGGCACCCAAGCAGCCTCTTCGATGCTCGACAGCGCCGTCAGCTCCAGGATCCCCAACGATTTCCAACCCAATCCACACAACGGCGATGGACCCTCACCAGAGATCGCCCGCCACGCCATGCCGGGCCCGCCAGGGAAGGGGTAGATGGCGGTGGGGACGAACAGGGCGTTGGACTCGGCGATCGATTTGCCCAGCAGGTCGACCAGCGCGTCGTGGATGCTGCTGTTCTTGATCCCGGACGACGTGAGGAGTGCTCTCATGTGCCTACCTCCCTGAGTTGCCTGCTGCGGAGCGCTCGCTGCGCCCCGGACCTCGCTGGACCTGCGCTCGGGTCGGACACGGACCGATCCGGGCGGTGCGATGCACCACCCGAACGCCGGTCCGATCACGACAACGAGACACTCCGACACCATAGAACGCGGGTACGACACAACCCGGCCGCCGTAACCGGTCAGAGCACTCGGTGACGACGTGACGTGCGTCGGTGGCCCGAACGGTGCCCTCTCAGACCGCTACTCGACGGCCACGCCGGCCAGTTGTCTCCCAGCCATCGGGGAGCGCTGGATCAGCGGCGCGTGAGTCGCCGGCCTCCACCGCCGCGGCGCCGACGCGGGCGTCACTCGAATCGGCTGGTCCGTGGCAGGTGATGCTCAGCCTTCCGTGTCGCCCTCCGGCCGCCGTGGCGGGGCGAGGAGTTCGTGGAGGGCGGGGGCGATGACGGTCGCGATGTGTTCGGGGGAGGCTTCCTCCAGGGGCGGGAAGCGAAGGACGTGGCGGCCGATGCCGATGCCGAGGACGATCGAGCCGAGCAGGGCCGCCTTCAACTGGGCTTCCTCGCCCGGGATCGCGACCACCATGGGGTCGCGGTCCGGGTCGGCGAGGAAGGCGGCCCGCAGCGTGGACCACGCCTGTTCGTGGGTGAGCATCGCGCGGACGACGTGGAGCGCGCTGCCGCCGGTGTCCTCCAGGGCGTGAAGGAAGTCGAGCAGCATCCGCTCCCCGAGTCCCTCGCCCGTGTCGCCGCCCGTGCCGCCCTCGTCCTGCCACTGGGCGCCGCGCAGTTGGAACTGCTCGATGACCGCGCGGGTGAACAGCGACTCCTTGGACGTGAACCAGCGCATCACCAGTGACGCGTCGACGCCCGCCCGTGTGGCGATGGCGCGCACGGTGGTCGCGTCGTAGCCGTCCCGGCGGAAGAGTTCCCGGGCGGCGGACAGCACCGCCTGCTCTCCGCGCCTGCGGCGCTCTGCTCTGGAGGCGGCGAGTGGTGTGCCGGCCGGTTCGGCTGATGTCGACATGGCTGGATCCTACCCGATTTGATCAACGCTGTTGACCGAAGTGGGGTTGAGGGCTAGCTTGAGTCAACGCCGATGACCCAATCTTCAACCGATCTGTGAGCAGGGGAACATGACGATGGACCTGGTACGGGCACGAGTCGACGCCCGGTGGTGGATCTGGGGGCTGCCGCTCTCCTTCGCGGTGCACGACGGGGAGGAGGCCGTCGCGATCGTGCTCGACGGCGGCCTGGACCAAGGCGGCACACGTTTCACCGTCGCGCAGTCCCTCACCGCGATCCTGGCGGAGTTCGCCGTGGTCTGGGCCCTCACCCTGTTCGCCGACCGCGCCCTGCGGGCCGGACACGCCGGGCGTACCGGTCCCGGCGGTTGGGCGCTCGACGCCTACGCCGCCCTGCTGGGCGGCTGGACCCTGCACGGGCTCCACCACGTCTACCTCGGGCTCAGCGGCAGCGGCTACCCGCTCGGGGTGATCACTGCCCTGCCCGCAGTGGTGCTCTACGGCGCACTGACCTACGCGGCACTGCTGCGCGCCGGGCTGCTCGACAGGCGGCGGACGGTGCTCAGTCTGATCGCCGGGGCGCCCGCCGCCGTCCTGCTCATCGCCGCCGCCCTCACCTTCGGCCGCCTCACCTCCTGAGCGCGGGCAGCCCTCGCGGGAGCCCCGCGAGGGCCACTCCGACCCCCACCCCGGCCCGCCCCGCGCGACCCGGGTCCCGCAGGGCTTTTCATCACCGAGTGCACGCAAGGGTTTCGTCAAAACGACCTCGGCTGGGTCCGCGCGTTCGCTTCCCCGGCGTAGTCTCCGGCTGCGTCCGTGTGTTTCGTGCAAGTTGAATCGGCTCCTTTCCCTCGCTGTTGACAGGGGATCAGCATGATGAGCTCTCGGGTGTGCGTAACCCCGTCCACGCCTGCTGCTCCGCTCGCGGAGGCAGTAGCGTTGATACGTCAACTCACCGTGGAGGGACATCTTCCGGCCGGCGGCGCGCAGCGGCGGGTAGCGGAGATCACGGAGGAGCTGGCGACGACGGGAAGTTACTCCCAGACCCAGCAGGAGTTGTTGGTCGGCTCCCGGATCGCGTGGCGGAACAATCCGCAGTGCATAGGCAAGTTCTACTGGAAAGCACTGGAGATCCGGGACTGCCGTGCGATCGGCACCGGCACCGATGGCGGTGACGAGGGAGCGGTGTTCGAGGCACTCGTCGAGCATTTGCGGCAGGCGTGGAACGGGGGCAAGGTGCGCCTGCTGCTGAGCGTCTTCGCGCCGAGCACACCCGAGCGGCCCGGACCCCGGCTGTGGAACGGCCAGTTGATTCGCTACGCCGGCTACCGGCAGTACGACGGGTCCGTGATCGGCGACCCCGAGACGGCGGCGCTCACCGAGGCGGTCCAGCGCCTGGGGTGGCGTGGTCAGGGCGGCGAGTTCGACGTGCTGCCGCTGGTCATCCAGTGGCCCGGGCGTGAACCTCGGTGGTTCGACCTGCCCGCGGACGCGGTCCCGGAGGTGCGGATCAGCCATCCCGAGTACCGGTGGTTCGAAGAACTCGGCCTGCGCTGGCACGCCTTTCCCACGATCTCCAACCAGGTCCTCGAACTCGGCGGGCTGCGGTACCCGTTGGCACCCTTCAGCGCCTGGTACACGTGCACCGAGATCGGTGCCCGCAACCTGTCCGACACCAACCGATACGACAAGCTGCCTGAGGTCGCCCGGCGGATGGGCCTGGACACGGCCCGGGATCGCACCCTGTGGCGGGACCGCGCGTTGCTTGAGCTCACGGCGGGGGTGCTGCACTCGTACGACCGGGCCGGGATCTCCATCATCGACCACCACTTCGCCACCAAACAGTTCGTGCGACACGAGGAGCGCGAGCAGAAGAGCGGGCGCGACTGCCCGGCCGACTGGTCCGCGATCGTGCCGGCCACCAGCGGGTCGACCACTCCGGTCTGGCAGCGCCGCTACGACGCCACTCGGGTGCTGCCCAACTTCTCGCCGCACCCGCCGTCCTGCCCGGCCCAGGGCGCCGAGGGACTCCCGAGCTGACTGGTGCGCCACTGCTGGCACGGTGACGGAAGCCGGACGCTGCCGTCGGCCGCCGGCCGGCTTCGTGGCGGTCTCTCCCACGGGGCCGTCCCGCTGTAGGAGGTGGTCGGCGGGAACCTGGACGGGGGGAGTCGGCTGGTTGACTGGGCGGCGGACTGTTGTACGAGCGGCTGGTTCGCCGTCAGGAAGGCCTTGTCACCGGTGGTGGCGTTGCTGCCGACCGAGGTCTCGGCGAGTGCCGCGACGCTGTCGGAGGTCGCCGCGGCCGGGGTGTGCCCGGACCGGGGTCAGGGCGACTATCGCCCTGACCACCGGTGCACTTCGTACGGTGCGGCCCTTCAGCGGGGGTGGGTGGGGGAGCGATCAGTGGTGGTGCACAGACCGGAGTCCCGTCGTCCCGTTGTTGCGGTGGATGCCGGCCTGGTTCCGGGGCCCGCCTCGGTCAGCCCGCGGCGTGGTTGGCCCAGAGCGACGGGTCGTCGACGTTCTCCTTGGTGACCAGGGGAGCGGGGAGCTGGTCCTCCAGGCCGTTGGGCAGGGTGATGATGGTCGACTGGTGGTCGGTGGGCCCGGGTTGGAATTTCCTGCCTTCGGCAGCGGCCTTGGCGTAGTACAGGGCGTACTTGGCGTAGAGGTCGGCGGGCTGGGAGACGGTCGCGTCGATGTCGCCCTTGCGGATCGCGTCGAACTCCTGCGGGATGCCGTCGTTGGAGACGATGGTGATGTGGCCGGGCTGGCCGGCGGGCTTGAGCAGGCCTTTCTGGCGTAGGAGGTCGAGGGTGGGCTGGAGGAAGACGCCGCCGGCCTGCAGGTAGATGCCGTTCAGGTCCCGGTTGGCGGCGAGGGTGGACTGGAGCTTGGCGGAGGCGATGTCGCCCTTCCAGTCGGTGGGCAGCGCGATCACCTGGATACCGGGGTAGTTGCGTTTCATGCAGGCGGCGAATCCCTCGGAGCGTTCGTATCCGTTGATGGAGGTCAGTGCGCCCTGGAGCTCGGCCACCTTGCCCTTGCCACCGAGCTGCTTGCCGAGGAACTCGCAGGCCTTGGTGCCGTACGTCTTGTTGTCGGTGCGGACCACCATGTAGACGCTGCCGTGCTCCGGTTCGGTGTCCACGCTGATCGTGTGGATGTTGGCACGGAACAACTCGGAGAGTGTCGAATCGGTGGTCATGGTGTTCTGCGGCGCCATGACGATGGACTTGGGGTGTCGGGCGGCCAGCGACTGGACGTTGGCGGTGAACGTCGCGTCGTCGCCGTTCGAACGGGTCGGGGGCAGGACACTCAGCTGCTGGTCGTTGATCTCCTGCTGGAGGTACTTCGCGTACGCCTTCCAGAAGTCGGAGTCGGCGCGGGGGATGTCGATGCCGATCTGGGGGCGGGAGTTGCCGGGGTCATCAGTGCCACCGCAGGCGGTGAGGCAGCCGGCGAGCAACACGGCGATGCAGCCCGTGCAGGTGGTCCGGATGGTTCGGCTCTTCATGTGTCAGACCGTCCTGGGTCGTGGGGGTCTTGCGCGCTGAGGGGGAGGGGAACGGATGTGCGGGATTCGGCACGTCGCCGTCAGGCGATGGCGTCGAGGTCCGGGGGGTCGAGGTCCGGGGGGCCGGTGCCGGCGGCCAGCCAGTCCTCGACGGCGGCGACGTGCACGGTGCTGGCACTGGCGGCCAGGACGGCGTCGTGGTCGACCAGGGCCCGCCAGATGGCCTCGTGTTCGCGGTGGGCCTGCTCGCGGGCAGAGGCGTTGTGCGTACCGCGCACGATGCGCAGCCGCTGGGTGTGGGTGGAGAGGATGCCGAGCAGGGTGGACAGCACGGGGTTGCCGACGGCATCGGCGATGGTGCGGTGGAACTCGATGTCGAGCTCGATGAACTCCTCGATGCCGGCAGCCGCGGCGCTCTGGTCGAGGACGGCCCGCAGCGTTCGCAGGTGGTCGTCGGTGAGCAGGCCGGCGGCGAGGGCGGTGACCTGCGGCTCCAGCAGGCGCCGCACCTGGAGGAGTTGCCGGGCCGTGTGCCCGTGGGAGACGTCGGAGGCGAAGGCCATGGCTTCCAGCAGGAGGTGTGGCTCCAGGCCGGAGACGTAGGTGCCGTCGCCCTGCCGGGGGACGAGGATCCGCATCGCGGTGAGCGCCCGGACGGCCTCGCGCAGCGAGTTGCGGGACAGCCCGAGCTGGTCGGCGAGGTCGGCCTCGTTGGGGAGTCGCGCGCCGGGCAGCAGGGCGCCGGAGACGATCATTTCCTTGATCTTCTCGATGGCCTGGTCGGTCACCGCCATGGTGTTCGCCTCCTGCGTGCGGGCATGGGAGTGCTGGTCGGTCGAGGGGGCGGGGCAGGGGAGGCCGAAGCGGCGCGACCGGTTCCCGCGGAGCTGGTCGCGTCGCTTCGGTGGCTCTCGGGCCGGGGGACCCCGTCACTCCTGTTTCTCGCCCGAGGCGAAGCGGGAGATGATCAGCGCGACGATGATGATCGCGCCGTTGAGGAACTGGTTCCACAGCGGCGGCACGCCCGCGAGGGTCATGACGTTGACCACGAGCTGGAGGGTCAGCACACCGGTCAGGGCGCCGAAGAGGGTGCCGCGGCCGCCGTTGAGGCTGACGCCGCCGATGACGGTGGCGGCGAAGACCTGGAAGATCCACCCGTTGCCCTGGTCGGCGGAGATGGAGCCGTAGTGGCCGGTGTAGAGGACGCCGGCGAAGGCGGCCAGCAGGCCGCCGAGGATCAGCACGGTCCAGGTGATCCGGTCGACCCGGATGCCGGCGGCGCGGGCGGCCTCGGAGTTGCCGCCGATCGCGTACAGGGCGCGGCCGTGGCGGAGCCAGGCGAGGGCACAGCCGCCGGCCAGGAAGAGCAGGGCGCAGATCCAGATCGCCGCGGGGACGCCGAGCCAGCTGGTGCTGCCGAGGTAGGTGAAGGAGCCGGGCAGGTTGACGATCGACTGGCCCTGGGAGATCGCGACCTGGAGGCCGCGGAGCAGGGTGAGCGCGCCGAGGGTGACGATGAAGCCGTTGAGGCGCAGCTTGAGGATCAGGAACCCGTTGATCGCCCCGATCAGCGCGCCGACGGCCAGGCACAGCGGGATGGCCGTCCAGGAGGGCAGGAGCCCGAGGCCGTTGAAGCGCGCGCCGTGGTCGGGGAGGACCAGCCAGACGGCGATGACGGGGGCCACGCCGATCGTGGATTCCAGGGACAGGTCCATCCGGCCGACGATCAGGATCAGCGCCTCGGCCAGCACCAGCAGGCTCAGTTCGGTGGCCTGCTGGCCGACGCCCAGGAGGTTGTCGGAGGTGAGGAAGGCGGGTGAGACGACGAAGCCGATGACGCCGAGGACGAGCAGGACCGGTACGAGCGACAGGTCGCGGTAGCGGGCGAGGTCGAAGCGCCGGCCGGCCGGTGCGGTGCCGGCGGTGGCCGCGCGCGGGCTGACCTCAGTGGTGGGAGACATTGCGTTCCTTCGTGTCGGTCGGGCCGGACATGCCCTCCATGGCTGCGACCAGCTGTTCGTCGCTCCAGCCGTGCTCGAACTCGGCGACGACGCGGCCGTGGAACATGGCCAGGACGCGGTCGCAGACCCGCAGGTCGTCGAGTTCGTCGGACACGATCAGAGCGCTCCTCCCGGCGTCGGCGACCTCGCGGACGGTGCCGAGCAGGGACTCCTTGGATTTGACGTCGACGCCGTTGGTGGGCCGGATGGCCACCAGGACGTGCGGCTCGGTGGCCAGGGCCCGCGCGATGACCACCTTCTGCTGGTTGCCGCCGGACAGCGCGGACACCGGGGCCGAGGGGCCGGGTGTCTTGATGTCGAGGTCGCCGATCATCCGTTCGGCGAAGGCCCGGGTACGGGAGGGCAGCACCGTGCCGAAGGGCCCGAGCTGGTCGGTGACGGTCAGGGTGGCGTTCTCGGCGACACTGCGCTGCGGGATGAGGCCCTGGATGTGCCGGTCCTCGGGCACGAACCCGATGCCGGCCGCGAGAGCGGCGGGAACGCGCCCGGTGCGCACCGGGCGGCCCGCGACGGTGATCGTGCCGGCCTGCGGGCGGTGCAGACCGGCGATGGTCTCGCCGAGCCGGACGTTGCCGCTGGCGGCCGCGCCGGCCAGGCCCACGACCTCGCCGGCGTGCGCGGTCAGGGAGAAGTCCTGGTAGGCGCCGGCCAGGCTCAGGCCCGAGACGTCCAGCAGCGGGGCACCGTCGGGGCGCGTCCGGCCGGTCACCGACCAGGCGGGCCCGCTGTCCCGGGAGCTCTCGCCGGTCATCGCCTCCACCAAGGCCTGCTGGTCGAGTTCGGCGACTGGCGCGGTGATGATGTGCCGGGCGTCGCGGTAGACCGTGACGGTGGTGCAGAGGTCGTAGACCTCCTGCAGGTGATGGGAGATGAACAGGAAGGCGACGCCCTGTTCCTGCAGTGAGCGCAGCTTGTCGAAGAGCCGCTCGATGCCGCGCGCGTCGAGCTTGGCGGTGGGCTCGTCCAGGATGATGAAGCGGGCCCCGAAGGACAGCGCCCGGGCGATCTCGACGAACTGGCGCTGCTCGACACTCAGGTCCTCGGCGCGCGCGGTCGGGGCGACGTCCACGCCGTACTCGGCGAGCAACTCGGTAGCGCGGCCGCGCAGCTGTTTCCAGCTGATCGGGCGCAGGGCGCCTTTGCTCTGCCTGTCCAGGAAGAGGTTCTCGGCGACGGTCAGCGCGGGGATGATGGTGGAGCGCTGGTAGACGCAGGCGACCCTGGACCGCCAGGCGTCGGTGTCACCGGGGGCCGGGGCCTGCTCGCCGTCGAAGCGCAGGGTGCCGGTGTCGGGGTTCTGCAGGCCGGTGAGGATCGACACGAGCGTGGACTTGCCCGCGCCGTTGCGCCCTACCAGGGCGTGCGACTCGCCGGGCGCGACCGAGATGCGGGCGTCGCTGAGGGCGACGGTGGCGCCGAAGCGCTTGCTGATCCCGTCGGCCTCGACGACGGGGCCCCGGACGGGGCTGGGGTCCGCCATGGCGGGGACGTCCTTTCCGCAGGATCCGTGCGTGGGGGGGGGGGGGGGGGGGGGGGGGGGGGGGCGGAAGCAGGAAGGGGGGGGGGGGGGCCTTCCTCCCCCCTTCGCCCCCACAGGATTTTTTTTTCCCGTTCCCCTTCTTT
>NZ_JBWKER010000032.1:0-31134 GCF_056435345.1 Kitasatospora sp. NPDC043950 | reverse complement strand
CACCGCTGGGCGGAGCCTTCCCCTCCCCGGTGCTTTGGCCGCGCCAGGCGAGAGGGGGGCCCCCCCCCCCCCCCCCACGAGGGGTCGGTGGGCTACTTGCCTACGCCGTTGCCCCAGAGGGACTTGTCGTCGACGTTCTCCTTGGTGACCAGGGGAGCGGGGAGCTGGTCCTCCAGGCCGTTGGGCAGGGAGATGATGGTCGACTGGTGGTCGGTGGCACCGGGTTGGAAGGTCTTGCCCTCGGCCGCGGCCTGCGCGTAGAACAGCGCGTACTTGGCGTAGAGATCGGCGGGCTGGGAGACGGTCGCGTCGATGTCGCCCTTGCGGATCGCGTCGAACTCCTGCGGGATGCCGTCGTTGGAGACGATGGCGATGTGACCGGGCTGGCCGGCGGGCTTGAGCAGGCCCTTCTGCTGGAGCAGGGCGATGGTGGGCTGCAGGAAGACACCGCCGGCCTGCAGGTAGACGCCGCCCAGGTCCGGGTTGGCGGCGAGGGTGGACTGGAGCTTGGCGGAGGCGACGTCGCCCTTCCAGTCGGTGGCCAGCTCGATCACCAGGATGTCGGGGAACTTCTCCTTCATGCAGGCGGCGAAGGCCTCGGAGCGGTCGCGGCCGTTGACGGAGCTCAGCGCGCCCTGGAGTTCGGCGACCTTGCCCTTGCCGCCGAGCTGCTGGCCGAGGAACTCACAGGCCTTGGTGCCGTACGCCTTGTTGTCGGCGCGCACCACCATGTAGACGTTCCCCTTGTCGGGGCGGGTGTCGATGCTGACCACGGGGATCTTCTTGGCGGTCAGCTGGTCGAGGGTGGAGGCGATCGCGCCGGTGTCCTGCGGGGCCATGACGACGGCCTTGGCGCCGGTGTTCTGGAAGACCTGGACGTTGGCGACCAGCTTGGTGACGTCGTTCTGCGAGTTGCTCACCGGCAGGGTGTTGAGGCCCTGGGCGGAGGCGTCCTGCTTGATGTACTGCGCGTAGGAGTTCCAGAAGTCGGAGTCCGCACGCGGCAGGTCGATCCCGAGCGCCGGCTTGCCACCGGCGGCGGAGTCCGTCGTGCTGCCGCGGTTGCAGGCCGTGGCGGCCCCCGCCAGGACGACTACGGCGGCGGCCGTGGCCGCGATTCTGGAGGAGCGAGGCTTCATGGTGCTGATCTCCTTGGCTGGGATGTCCGGGCTCCCCTGCGAGGGTGGGGAGCCGGTGTGGCGGGAGGCGGAGAGGCCTGTCCCCCCGGGAGGTGAAGCGGGGGTGGTTGAGCCGGACCTCCCCTCCCGGCCGTCATCCAGGAGGGAGGCCATGGATGCGGCGGGTCGTGGCAGGCGCGCTGGACCGTGCTCCCCGCAGTCATCGGATGGCTTGCGATCACGAGGACCATACGAGCTTGGCACGTGACTGACAATAGGGAAACCTCGGGCGAATCTCAACCGTAACGTCCGGGCCCCCATGTCGGATGATAACGAGCTGTCATCTCCTGTCTGAGCTGGAGATTTGATGAACAGTTAGGAGATGTTTGGCTCCTGACCCCGGCGGGCGCCGACAGACATCGGAGGACTTCTTGCGGTGCGTGGCCGACACTCGTATGGTCAGGGCGTCGAGGATTCATCCGATGTGTCGGCCCGGTGAAGAACCCCGGCCCGCAGACCTATGACAGGAGCCATGGCATGAAGCTCATGCGGATCGGACCGGCGGGAGAAGAGGCTCCGGCAGCCCTCGGCGACGACGGCCGGGTCTTCGCGCTCTCGGGCCTGACCGGTGACATCGACGGGGCGTTCCTCGCCTCGGACGGGATCGACCGCGTTCGCGCCGCCCTGGCCGCCGGAGAGCTCCCTGCGATCGACCCGGTCGGCCTGCGGATCGGCGCCCCCGTCGCCCGGCCGGGCAAGGTCGTCTGCATCGGCCTCAACTACCGCGACCACGCCGAGGAGACCGGCGCTGCCGTCCCCGCCCGGCCGGTGGTCTTCATGAAGGACCCGTCCGCCGTGGTCGGTCCCTGTGACCAGGTGCTGATCCCGCGCGGCTCGGCCAAGACCGACTGGGAGGTCGAACTCGCGGTCGTGATCGGCCGCGAGGCCCGCTACCTGGACTCGCCCCGACAGGCCCTCGCCCATGTCGCGGGCTACGCGATCAGCAACGACGTGTCCGAGCGGGAGTTCCAGCTCGAGTACTCCGGGCAGTGGGACCTCGGCAAGTCCTGTGAGACCTTCAACCCGCTCGGCCCCTGGCTGGTCACCCCGGACGAGGCCGGCGACGTGCAGGCCCTCGGCCTTCGTCTGGCCGTCAACGGCGAGCAGCGGCAGAGCGGCAGCACCGAGAATATGATCTTCGACGTCCCGTACCTGGTCTGGTACCTCAGCCAGTACATGGTGCTGCGGCCCGGAGACGTCATCAACACCGGCACCCCGGCCGGCGTGGCCCTGGGGCTGCCCGGCACCCCCTACCTGCGCGCGGGCGACACCGTCGAACTGGCCATCGACGGCCTCGGCACCCAGCGCCAGACCTTCTCCAACGCCTGAAAGGCACCACGTTGTCCGCAACCACAGCGCGGATCACCGCCGTCGACACCTACGACATCCGCTTCCCCACCTCGCGGGAGCTGGACGGGTCCGACGCAATGAATCCCGACCCCGACTACTCCGCCGCCTACGTCGTCCTGCGCGCCTCCGCGGGCGGCCACGAGGGCCACGGGTTCACCTTCACCATCGGTCGCGGCAACGACGTCCAGGTCGCCGCCATCGACGCGCTGCGCCCGCACGTCGTCGGACGGTCCGTCGCCCAGCTGTGCGCCGACCCCGGCTCCCTGTACCGCGACCTGATCGGTGACAGCCAGCTGCGCTGGCTCGGACCCGAGAAGGGCGTGATGCACATGGCGATCGGAGCCGTCGTCAACGCCGTCTGGGACCTCGCCGCCAAGCGTGAGGGCAAGCCGCTGTGGCAGCTGCTGGCCGACGCCGACCCCGCATGGCTGGTGTCCCAGGTCGACTTCCGCTACATCGCCGACGCGCTGACGCCTGATGAGGCCCTCGAACTGCTGCGCAAGGGCAGACAGGGCGCACCCGGGCGGGCCGCCGAACTCCTGCGCCGCGGCTACCCCGCCTACACCACCTCGCCCGGCTGGCTCGGCTACAGCGACGAGAAGCTCACCCGCCTCGCCAAGGAGGCGGTGGCCGACGGCTTCACCCAGATCAAGCTGAAGGTCGGCGCGGACCTGGAGGACGACATCCGCCGCTGCCGCGCCGCCCGCGAGGCCATCGGTCCGGACATCCGGATGGCGATCGACGCCAACCAGCGCTGGAACGTCGCCGAGGCGATCGAGTGGACGAACCAGCTCGCCGAGTTCGACCCCTACTGGATCGAGGAGCCGACCAGCCCGGACGACGTGCTCGGCCACGCCACCGTCCGGCGCGGTGTCCACCCCGTCAAGGTCGCCACCGGCGAGCACGTGCAGAACCGCATCGTCTTCAAACAGCTGCTCCAGGCCGGCGCCATCGACGTCCTCCAACTGGACTCGGCCCGGGTGGCCGGCGTGAACGAGAACCTCGCCATCCTGCTGCTCGCCGCCAGGTTCGGCGTCCCCGTGTGCCCGCACGCCGGCGGCGTGGGCCTGTGCGAACTCGTCCAGCACCTGTCGATGTTCGACTACGTCGCGCTCTCCGGCACCACCGAGGACCGCGTCATCGAGTACGTCGACCACCTCCACCAGCACTTCCTCGACCCCGTGGTCATCGACGGCGGCCGCTACCGGGCACCCACCGTGCCCGGGTTCTCCGCCACCATGCACCAGGCCGCCATCGACACCTACACCTACCCCGACGGCACGTTCTGGGCAGCCGACCTGGCCGGCGGCGACAAGGAGGAGCGCTCATGACGACCGACCTCGACGGGCTCACCGCCCTGGTCACCGGCGGTGCCTCCGGCATCGGACTGGCCACCGCCCGGTTGCTCGGCGCACGCGGAGCGGACGTCGCCGTCCTCGACCTCGACCCGAGCGGCGTCCGCGCCCCGCTGCGCGGCTTCACCGCCGACGTCGCCGATGACCGCTCCGTACGCGAGGCCGTCCAGGCGGCGGCCGAGGCGCTCGGCGGGATCGACATCCTGGTCAACAACGCCGGCATCGGCGCCGCCGGAACCGTGGAGGACAACTCGGACGAGCAGTGGCACCACGTCCTGGACGTCAACGTGCTCGGCATCGTCCGCACCACCCGCGCCGCCCTGCCCCACCTGCGCCGCTCCGACTCCGCCTCGGTGGTCAACACCTGCTCCATCGCCGCCACGGCCGGACTGCCCCAGCGCGCGCTGTACTCGGCGAGCAAGGGCGCCGTCCACTCGCTCACCCTGGCCATGGCAGCCGACCACGTCCGCGAAGGCATCCGGGTCAACTGCGTCAACCCGGGCACCGTCGACACCCCGTGGGTCGGACGGCTGCTCGACGCGGCCGACGACCCGGCCGCCGAGCGCTCCGCACTGAACGCCCGCCAGCCCACCGGCCGGCTGGTCACCGCCGAGGAGGTCGCCGCCGCCATCGCCTACCTCGCCTCCCCGGCCGCCGCCAGCGTCACGGGCACCGCGCTCGCCGTCGACGGCGGCATGGCCGGCCTGCGCCTGCGACCGGAGCCACGCCCGTGAAGCCGCGCCACCACCCCCTCGGCCGCAGCAGGGCCCAGGTGACCGAACTCGCCTTCGGCGCCGCCGGCATCGGCAACCTGTTCACCCCGGTCACCGACGAGCAGGCCGAACAGGCCGTCACCGCCGCCTGGGAGTGCGGCGTACGGTACTTCGACACCGCCCCGCACTACGGCCTGGGCCTGTCCGAGCGGCGACTCGGCGCCGCCCTGCGCGCGTTCCCCCGGGAGCAGTACACGATCTCCACAAAGGTCGGACGCCTGCTGGAGCCGGCCCCCTCCGGCGACGGCGACGACCTGGCCAACGGCTTCGCCGTGCCCGCCACCCACCACCGCGTCTGGGACTTCAGCGCCCGGGGCGTGCGCCGCTCCATCGAGGACAGCCTGGACCGGCTCGGCCTCGACCGGATCGACATCGCGTACCTGCACGACCCCGACGACCACGCCGAACAGGCACTCACCGAGGCCTACCCGGAACTCGAACGCCTGCGCGCCGAAGGCGTCCTGGGAGCGATCGGCGTCGGCATGAACCAGGCCGGGCTGCCCGCCCGGTTCATCCGCGAGACCGACCTCGACGCCGTACTGCTCGCCGGCCGCTACAGCCTCCTCGACCAGCAGGGCCTTGCGGAACTGCTGCCCCTGGCCCACCGGCGCGGCGTCGGCGTCGTGATCGGCGGCGTCTTCAACTCCGGCCTGCTCGCCGACCCGCGGCCCGGCGCCACCTTCGACTACACCGCGGCCCCCGCAGACCTGCTCACCAGGGCCACCGACCTCAGGGCCGTCTGCGAGCGGCACGGCGTCCCGCTGCGCGCCGCCGCCCTGAAGTTCCCGTTCGGGCATCCGGCGGTGGCGAGCGTGCTGGTCGGCACCCGCAGCGCCGGCGAGGCCCGGGACGCCGCCGCCATGCTCGACCACCCCGTTCCGGCGGCGCTCTGGGCCGAGCTCAAGCACCGCGGACTGCTTCCCGCGGACGTCCCGACCCCCGGGGAGGTGAGCTGATGCGCATCGCCCTGTTCATCACCTGCTTCAACGACACCCTCTTCCCCGACACCGGCCGCGCGGTGGTGACGGTGCTGGAGCGGCTCGGCCACCGTGTCGAGTTCCCCCAGGAACAGACCTGCTGCGGCCAGATGCACTTCAATACCGGCTACCGCCCCGACGCCGTCCCGCTGGTGACCCGCTTCGTCCGGGCCTTCGCCGACTACGACGCCGTGGTTACGCCGTCCGCCTCCTGCGCCGGGATGGTCCGTGACAACCACCCCCTGCTCGCCGAACGGCACGGCACCGCCTCGCTCCTCCGACAGGTCACCGAACTGGTGCCCCGGGTGCACGAGTTCACCGAGTTCCTGACCGACGTGCTCGGCGTCACGGACGTCGGTGCCCGCTTCCCGCACCGGGTCGCCTACCACCCCACCTGCCACTCCCTGCGCGGCCTGCGTCTCGGCGACCGCCCGGACCGGCTGCTGCGCGCCGTCGAGGACATCGACCTGGTCGACCTGCCCGCGGCCGACTCCTGCTGCGGCTTCGGCGGCACCTTCGCCGTGAAGAACGCCGACACCTCCGCCGCGATGCTCGCCGACAAGAACGCCGCCGTCCTGGACAGCGGAGCCGAGGTCCTGTGCGCCGCCGACAACTCCTGCCTGATGCACATCGGCGGCGGACTGTCCCGCCGGGGCGCGACCGTGCGGACCCTGCACCTGGCCGAGATCCTCGCCGCCACCGAAGGAACCGCACGATGAGCAAGCCCGGCGGCCGTGGCGTCGTCTGGCTCGGTTCCCCGTCCTTTCCCGACGCCGCCCGCGAGGCGCTCGGCAACACCCGGCTGCGCGCCAATCTGAAACGCGCCACCACCACCATCCGCGACAAGCGGCTGGCCGTCGCCTCCGAGTTGGACGACTGGGAGCACCTGCGGGACGCTGCCGCCGCGATCAAGAACCGCACCTCACGCCACCTCGACCGCTACCTCGTCCAGTTGGAGGCCGCCGTCACCGCCGCGGGCGGCACCGTGCACTGGGCCTCGGACGCCGCCGAGGCCAACCGCATCGTCACCGAACTCGTGCGGGCCACCGGCGAACGCGAGGTCGTGAAGATCAAGTCCATGGCGACCCAGGAGATCGGCCTCAACGAGGCCCTCGCCGAAGCCGGCATCACCGCCTACGAGACGGACCTCGCCGAACTCATCGTCCAACTCGGCGACGACCGCCCCTCCCACATCCTCGTCCCCGCGATCCACCGCAACCGGACCGAGATCCGCGACCTCTTCCTCGCCGAAATGGCCCACTGGGGGAAGCCCGCACCGGAGAACCTCGGCGACGACCCGCGCGAACTCGCCGAAGCCGCCCGCCTGCACCTGAGGGAGAAGTTCCTCACCGCCAAGGTGGCCGTCTCGGGCGCCAACTTCGCCGTCGCCGACACCGGCACGGTCGTCGTCGTGGAGTCCGAGGGCAACGGCCGGATGTGCCTCACCCTGCCCGAAACCCTCATCACCGTCATGGGCATCGAGAAGACCGTCCCGACCTGGCAGGACCTGGAGGTCTTCCTCCAACTGCTGCCCCGCTCCTCCACCGGTGAGCGGATGAACCCCTACACCTCCACCTGGACCGGCACCACCGACGGCGACGGCCCCAGGGAGTTCCACCTGGTGCTGCTCGACAACGGCCGCACCGACACCCTCGCCGACGAGGTCGGACGGCAGGTACTCGGCTGCATCCGCTGCTCGGCCTGCCTCAACGTCTGCCCCGTCTTCGAGCGCACCGGCGGCCACGCCTACGGCTCGGTCTACCCAGGACCGATCGGCGCCGTCCTCACCCCGCAACTGGTCGGCGTGGAGAACGCGGCGTCCCTGCCGTTCGCCTCCACCCTGTGCGGCGCCTGCTACGACGCCTGCCCGGTGAAGATCAACATCCCGGAGGTGCTGGCCCACCTGCGGGCCAAGACCGTCGAGAGCAAGCCTCGGGGAGCCGAGGCGCTGGCCATGAAGGCCGCTGCCACCGTCCTCGACTCCCCGCGCCTGCTCTCCGCGGCCCAGAAGGCCGCCGCGCTCGGCGGCAGGGCCCTCGCCAGGGAGGGGCGGATCGGCCGGCTGCCGGGCCCTTTGCACGGCTGGTCCGACACCCGCGACACCCCCGCACCTCCGGCAGAGTCCTTCCGCACCTGGTGGCGCAAGAACAGGGAAGGTGAACGATGAGCAGCCGTGAGGCGGTTCTCGGCCGCATCCGGGCGGCGCTCGCCGACGTCCCCGCCGACGAACGGTCCGACGACGTCCCCGTACCCCGGACCTACCGCCGCAGCCACACCGAGCCGGGCGAGGACACCGTCGCCCTGTTCGCCGAGCGGGTCGCCGACTACCGCGCGGACGTCACCCGCACCGACCAGGCGGGCCTGCCGGCCGCCATCGCCGCCGCGCTCACCGCAGCCGGGGCGAGCAACCTGGCACTGCCCAGCGGCTTTCCCGTCGAGCTGCTGCCGCCCGGCGACTGGCAGTGGCACCCGGAACCGCTGGACGCCCAGGCCCTGAACGCCCTGGACGGCGCCTGCACCCTCGCCGCCGCCGGCATCGCCGTCACCGGGACCATCGTCCTCGACACCGGCCCGGGCCAGGGCCGCCGCGCCCTCACCCTCGTCCCCGACTACCATCTGTGCGTCATCCGCGCCGGACAGATCGCCGCCGACGTCCCCGACGCCCTCGCCCGCCTCGACCCCGCGCTGCCGCTGACCTTCATCTCGGGCCCTTCTGCCACCAGCGACATCGAACTCGACCGCGTCGAGGGCGTGCACGGCCCCCGCACCCTGCACGTCGTCATCGTCGACCACCCCACCCACCCGGAGCAGCCATGAGAGTCGCCCTGCACACCCGCCTCCGCCCGGACCGGATCGCCGAGTACGAGGCCGCCCACCGGGACGTGCCCGCCGAACTCGTCGCAGCCATCCGGGCTGCCGGCGCCACCTCGTGGACGATCTGGCGCAGCGGTTGCGAGCTGTTCCACCTGCTGGAGTGCGAGGACTACGCCCGGCTCCTCGCCGAACTGGAGCACCTCCCGGCCAACACCGCCTGGCAGGAGAGGATGGGCGAACTGCTCGACATCAGCCACGACTACTCGAACGCCGGCGCCGGGGCCGGGCTCCCGGCCGTGTGGGAACTGTGACCGGACGTCAGATCGTCGACGCGCACCACCACGTCTGGGACCTCGGCGCGCGGCCGCAGCCCTGGATCAGCGGCGAGGCCCTCGCTCCCCTGGCCCGCTCCTTCACCGCCGCCGACCTCGCCCCCGAAGCCGCGGCGGCCGGAGTGGTCGCCACGGTCGTCGTGCAGACCGTCTGCGTCCCCGAGGAGACCCCCGAACTGCTGGCGCTGGCCGACGGCAGCGACCTGATCGCCGGCGTCGTCGGCTGGACCGACCTCACCGCCCCCGGCGTTGCCGACGCGATCGCCACCCTGCGTGAACTCCCCGGCGGGGAAAGACTGGTGGGCATCAGGCACCAGGTCCAGGAGGAGCCCGACCCCGAGTGGCTGCTGCGCCCCGACGTCCAGCGCGGCCTGCTCGCCGTCGCCGAGGCCGGTCTCGCCTACGACCTCGTCGTCAAGCCGCACCAGCTGCCCGCCGCCGCCCTCGCGGCCGCCCGGCACACCGGCCTGACGTTCGTCCTCGACCACCTCGGCAAGCCCCCGATCGCCGACGGCGCGCTCGACCCCTGGGCAGCGGACCTGCGCCGCCTGGCCGCGCTGCCCAACACCGTGGGAAAGCTTTCCGGCCTGGTGACCGAGGCCGCCCCCGGCCGGTGGCGGACGGCGGACCTCAGGCCCTACGCCGACACCGCCCTGGAGGCCTTCGGCCCGGAACGGCTCCTCTTCGGTTCCGACTGGCCGGTGTGCACCCTGGAGGCCGGCTACGCCGAGGTCGCCCGGATCACCCGGCACCTCGCGGACGGGCTCAGCGCGGGGGAGGAGGACGCGGTGTTCCGGCACAACGCGGTCCGCGTGTACGGGCTCGGCGCCCCGCGCCGGCCCGCGGAGGGACGTGCCGGATGGTCTTGACCTGTCGCGATCAAGGCCAGCTCCGGGTGGGTGTCGGGGAGACTATGCTGCAGGGATCAGGACCAGGGAGGCATCGGCGTGCCAGTCACCGACTTGGCGATCGAGAAGATCAAAGCCATGATCGTCAGTGGTGAGCTGCGCCCCGGTTCGCGACTCCCCAAGGAGGCCGACCTGGCCGAGCGGCTCGGTCTGTCGCGCAACTCCCTGCGTGAGGCGGTGAAAGCTCTCTCGCTCATCCGGGTGCTCGACGTACGCCAGGGAGACGGCACGTACGTGACGAGTCTGGAGCCCAACCTGCTGCTGGACGCGCTGGGCTTCGTCGTCGACTTCCACCAGGACGACTCGGTGCTGGAGTTCCTGGAGGTCCGCCGCATCCTGGAGCCCGCCGCCGCGGCCATGGCCGCCCGAGTGATGCCGGACGAGGACATCGCCGCGCTCGGAGAGGTCCTGGAGAGCCTGCGTGACGACGCCCCCCTGCAAGAGCTGATCGACAACGACCTGGAGTTCCACCACAGGATCGCGGCCGGTTCGGGCAACACCGTCCTGTGCTCGCTCGTCGACGGTCTGTCCGGCCCGACCGCCCGGGCGAGGATCTGGCGCGGGCTGACCGAGGAAGGCGCGGTCGAGCGGACCCGCCAGCAGCACCGCGCCATCCTCGACGCCATCGCCCACCGCCGCCCCGACGTCGCGCACGCCTGGGCGACGGTGCACGTGGCAGGCGTCGAGCAGTGGCTGCGGGACACCCTCGGCGCAGCCGGATCCTCGCTCGGCTGACCCGGGGCGGGTGCTTCAAGGGGCGCGGCCTCCGCGGGCCGCCCAGACCGCGTCCGCCCTACAGGCCGGTGCTGAGTCCGGTGAGTCCCTGGAGGACGTCGAAGCTGAGGGTGGCGGAGAAGAGCTGTTCCCCGGTGGCGAGCGGACTGGTGCCGAACTCCTGGGAGAGGGCGTTCGCGGCCGGCGCGGCCAGGTTGACGGGGGTGTTCTCGGCGCTGACCTTGGTCAGGGAGAGCCTGATGCCCTCGTCGGTGACGGTGAGCGTGTCGATGCGCCGGCCGAGGTGCTCGGTGGTGATGACGCTGGTGCGGTCGAGCTTCATCGCCAGCTCCAGGTTTGCGAACTCGGAGCGCTGCCCGTCGCGTTGGAAGGCGAAGCCGCCTCGGGCCCGGCCGGTGAGGCCGGACAGGTCGGTGTTGATCTCGCCGCTGTCGAGCATCGAGTGCATGCACTGGTGGCCGTTCAGGGTGACCAGTGTCGCGGGTGCGACCGCGTCGAAGGTGACGCCGGCGTCGGAGAGGGCCTTGGCGGCGGTATCGGTCAGGCAGTAGTCGAAGGGCGTCCCGCCGCGCAGTTGGAGCGGCGGGAGCAGCGCACCGGGCGCCTGGGCCGAGGCCGAGGAGGGGGCCAGCGCCGCGAACGCCAGGACGGCGACGGCGGCAAGGCGCACGGGGGACTTCTTCACAGCGCACTCCAGAGTCAGGGGCCGGCCACGGCGGCCGACACGCGGATACGCCCGTCCAACGCACAGGCGACGGCGTCGGCACGCCCGGCAGATCCGGATCACCCGAAGAGCGCCGCGGCAGACCGCCCGGACACCTTCCGGCGATGGCTTACCCGCCGTGCGAACCGGTGGCGGCCGGGCGGCGGTGTGCAACGTCTGCGCCTGCCGGGTCTGGTGGGCAGTCCATTGGCGAGGCGACGGTACCGACCAGTGAGATGGCGTTCTCCACTACGGCCTACTCCCGGTCCGCGCCGAGTCCGTAGGGGGTCGCCTCCAACTCCGTGACCAGGTTCCCCAGGAGCGGCAGCGGACTGTCGCGGAACTGGAGGTGGACGGTGGCGACGGGCCCCTGGGCCGTGGGAGGGCTGAGCTGCGCGCCACGTCCTCGTCCTTGAGCCTGCGGGTGCGTACCGTGCCGGGCTTCCATTCGTCGCCCGCGCCCAGGCAGAACCATCCGTCCGGGTAGGGCGGGGCCTGTGGGCGGGAACGGGGGAGAGGGTGCGGGAACCTCCCACCCGCGGCCGGGCCAGGTGAATCGTCGCGGTGGAGGGCGTGGACTTCTCGATCGGCGAGGGCCTGAGCCCGGCTGTCGTCGACGCGGTGCCGCGCGTCGTCGCCGAGGTCCGCCGGGCGGTGGAAGGGCACCGGGCGGGGGCGTCATGACACCGAACCGCGGACGGTCGAGGCCTGCGGCTCGCGAGCAGCAGCCGCCCGCCGTCACCGAAACCGAGCGCACCTGATCGGGCGGGGTGCCTCCCCGCGCCCGGTCGGCCCATCCGCCCGCCGCTCCTCTTCCCCCGGGGCGCCGCCGGCGTCCGGAGTACGGTGGAAGAGCCACTGTCCGCGGCCTGCGGGTTCGGTCCGTGGTGCCCCGGCGACAGCGTCAGGCCGACCCAGGCGAGCCAAGGGCAGGTGTTCCGACATGACCGCAACCTCCGAGCCCGGCGGCGCCCGGGCGTCCCACCCGGAGCCGCCCGCGCGGCTCTCGCTGGTCCCCGAGGGCGTCGCCCCGGGGCGGCTGGGCGGGGCCTGGTGGCCCCGTTCCCACGACCTCCTTCGTGAACTCCCCCCGCTGGCGGCGACGCTGGCCCCGTCGTGGGGAGAGATCCTCCGCGTCACCGTGAACCCGGCGCACTGGCCGGTCATCCCCCGGCGCGTCCCGGTCACCGGCCATGTCATCCACGTCGGCTGGTTCGAACAGGAACAGGACGCGGAGGAGGTGGTGGTGTGCTCCTTCGTGCCCCGGCGACTGGACCTCCTGGTGATTCCCCCCGAGACCGAGGCCCCGACCGCCGAGTGGCTGATGACGGCGGCATGCGAACCGGCCAACACCCGCACCGCCACCGAGCTCCTGGCCGCCGCGGGCGTCCCGACGGAAGGCGCACGGACAGGCGGGTGACCACGGTCAGTGGCGGACGGCGCTCCGCTCCCGACCGGCCGACCCCTCCTGTGACGTCCCGCGATCGGCTCCCGCTCCGGACCGCTCGGGGCGGCACGCGTTCGCACCGCGCTCAACGCGGTCGGCCTCGACCGAGGTGTGAGCAGGCGGCGCCGACCGCGGAAGACCCCTGTCGGAGGAATGGCCATGACAGCAGCCGAAAGTGCAGGGCAGCGCACCACGGCCTGGGTGGTGGAGCGCCCCGGCCCGATGTGCTCGTCCCCGCTGCGCCGGGTGGAGCGGATGCTGGAACCGCCCGGACCCCAGGAGTTGTTGATCGAGGTCGGGGCCTGTGGAGTGTGCCGCACCGATCTGCACCTGGCCGAGGGCGACCTTCCGCCGCACCGGCCCGCCTGCACACCGGGGCACGAGATCGTCGGCCGGGTGCTGAGCACGGGCCGGGAGGTGCGGGACTTCTCTCCCGGCGACCGGGTCGGCGCGGCCTGGCTCGCGAGCACCTGCGGCGACTGCCGGTACTGCCGGGCCGGCCGCGAGAACCTCTGCCCGAACTCCCGGTACACCGGTTGGGACGTCCAGGGCGGCTACGCCGGACACACCCTCGTGGACGCCGGGTACGCCTACCCGCTCCCCGAGGGGCCGCCCGACGAGGACCTCGCCCCGCTGCTGTGCGCCGGCATCATCGGCTACCGCGCCCTGGAACGCGCGCAGCTGCCGCCCGGCGGACGGCTGGGCATCTACGGCCTCGGCGCCTCCGGGCACCTCACCGCGCAGCTCGCGCTCGCCCGGGGCGCCACCGTGCACGTCCTCACCCGGGCCGCGAGCGCCCGGCGCCTGGCCCTGGAGCTGGGCGCGTCCTCCGTCGGCGACGCCTACGGCACACCGCCCGAACCCCTCGACTCGGCGATCCTGTTCGCCCCGGTCGGCGACCTGGTGCCGGTCGCGCTCGCCGCGCTGGACCGCGGCGGCACGCTGGCGGTGGCCGGGATCCACCTCACCGACGTTCCCGCCCTCGACTACCAGCGGCACCTCTTCCAGGAGCGCAGTCTGCGCAGCGTCACCGCCAACACCCGTGAGGACGGTCTCGCCTACCTCGCGGAAGTCGCCCGGCACCACCCGGCGGTGCACGTGCAGCGCTACCCCATGAACCGTGCCGACGCCGCGCTGGCCGACCTCGCGGCGGACCGGATCACCGGAGCCGCCGTCCTCATCACGCAGTGAAGGCTCCGGCCCCGGGACTGGTAGGCCCGCAGGTCGAGGTGCCGCGTATTCAAGCGCGGTCGACATGACGGACACGAAGAGCCATGGCTCGGGCGCCGCGAGGGCTGCCGTCCACACCGACCACGACGTAGGGCGGGTCCTGGGTGACGTGCTCGGGATCGCGGACGGCCTCAACGCTACCGGCATCCGGGCAGCAGTAGTGAGGGCGCCGTCGGGGTCTGCTTGACGGGCTTTCAGGTCCGTTCGTTCGGCTGTTTCCTACTCGGCGCGGTGCTCGTCCCCGAAGTGCTGCTCGTCCCCGAAATGGTGCTCGTCCCCGGACTCGACGGGATCGGGGAAGTCGAGGCGTTCGTGGCTGCGCCGGGTGTTCCGGACCGCGCCGACGCCCTCCTCGCGGTGGCCGGGAGGATCGTGGCCAGGGTGAGGGCGGCAGCCAGCCAGGTGGTGGAGTGGAAGGCCTCGGTGAAGGCCCGGGCGGTTTCCGGGGAGGCGCCCGCGTCCAGCGGGGACGATGACGTGCCCGGGGGGAGGAGCAGTCGGTAGGCCACCGTGGTGACCGTGCCGAAGACGGCGATCCCCAGGCCGGCGCCGGCCTCGTAGGCGACGGACTCGATGCCCGCCGCCGCGCCTGCCAGGGAGGACGGCGCGGTGGTCATGATCAGGTTCGAGGCGACCATCTGGACCAGGCCGTGGCCGAACCCGATCAGGGCCAGCCCGAGCGGGGCCACCGTGCCGGAGGCGACCAGGACGTATCCGGTCGCCGCGAGCAGCAGGCCGGCGGGCACGCCCGCGCGCGGTTGTCCCAGGCGGGAGAGGAGCAGTCCGCCCACCGGCCCCGCGACCGTCGCGGCCAACGGCATCGGGATCAGGTACAGCGCGGCGGCCTCCGCCGACAGTCCCTTGGCGATCTGCAGGTACTGCACCAGTTGGAGTTCGAAGCCGACCATCACCAGCACCGGCAGTACCGAGGCCACCACTCCGGCGCGCAGCCCGGGCAGCCGGAACAGGGACAGGTCCAGCATCGGGTGCGGCATCCGCTGCTGCCGTCGCACGAACAGCACCAGCGCGGTCAGGCCCGCCGCCGCCGGCAGCACCACCTCCGGGATGCCGACGCCGTCGTGGGTGAAGGCGATGATGGCGTAGGCGCAGCCCAGGAACCCCACCATCGAGAGCAGGGGCGAGGTGGCCTCCCACGGTTGCCGCTCGGACTCGACCTCGTTGCGCAGCAGCAGTGCCACGGCGGGTACGGCCAGTGCCACGATCGGCAGGTTGACCAGGAAGATCGAGCCCCACCAGAAGTGCTGGAGCAGGAAGCCGCCGGCCACCGGTCCCAGCGCCGAGGCGCCGGCGGCGACCGCGCTCCACGCCCCGATGGCCACCGCGTGGTCGCGGCCGTCGCCGAAGGTCTGCCGGATCAGCGCCAGCGTGGCCGGGATGATCATCGACGCGCCGATCGCCAGCAGTGCCCGGGCGCCGATCAGGGCCGGCGGGTTCGGTGCCGCCGCGCACAGCGCCGAGGCCGCGCTGAAGACGGCCAGTCCGGCCAGCAGCAGCCGCTTGTGCCCGATCCGGTCGCCCAACGGCCCGCTGACCAGCACCAGTCCGACCATCAGGAGCGAGTACACGTCGACCGCCCACAGCAGTTCGGTCGGGGACGCCCGCAGTTCGTGGGCGAGGGTCGGGACGGTGATGGTGAGGATGGTGACGTCCACGGCGGCGGGCAGGAAGCACAGCAGCACCACGGTCAGCACCAGCCAGCGCCGGGCCGTCCCGACCACGGGCAGCGGGCTGCTCACCGGCCGAGGTCCAGAGCCGTCCTGGCTCTGTCGATCAGGTCGTGCAGCTCGGCGAGGCTGGGGGCGTAGAACATGCAGCTCAGTCTGCCAGTTTGAAGGTCCGTCAGCTCGGTCGGGACCACACCCCGGTCGGCGTGTCGGGGCGAGGCCACGAGCGGTCCGAGCAGGCGCAGCACTTCCGGCAGGTACAGCCCGGTCGGAAGGCCGTAGAAGTCGTAGTTGCCGACCGCGTGGGTGTCGAGGTAGCCGGGGCCGATGAGGTGCTCGCCGAATTCGTGCACGTGGCTCGACCCGGTGCGGCGGGCGTTGAGGTCGTGCAGGTAGACGACGCCGTCGCGGGCGATCGCGTCGATGCCGAAGCGCCCGCGGTAGCCGCGCCGTTGCATCTCCTCGGCCAGCCGGAGCCCGCCCTCGGTCAGCGGGCGGTACCACCAGGCGCGGCGCAGCTCCCGCGCGGTGACGTTGCCGCGCAGGTGCGTGGCGCCCTCGAACAGCATGTCGGTCGTGTAGCAGAGGTGGGGCGGGGCGTCCGCGGGCACCATGTACTCCACGGACGGGAAGGTGATGTCGCCGTCGAGGAACTCCTCGACGACCACCGGGTCCTCGTCGTAGAAGGTGCTCCCGGCCAGGCGTTCGGCGATGTCGTCGTCGCCGGGCCGGAAGATCAGCAGGCCGAGGCTCGCCTCGCCGCGGTCCGCCTTGACGATGCACGGTGTGCCGGTCGCGAGCATGTCCCGGACCGCGGCCGGCACGTCCTGTTTCCCGGCGCAGTGCGTACCGGGCGGGATGCGGCAGGGTCCGTCGGTCATGCCGAGGTCGGCGGCCAGGTCGCGCAGGCCGGTCTTGGTGTCCAGCAGGTCCCGGAGGGCCTGCTGCGGCGGGCTCTCCGGCAGTTCGGTCACCACGTCGTACCGGGTGCGCAGGGCCTCGGTGAACCGCCACAGGTCGGCGGTGGTGGTGTGCGGGATCAGCCGGAGTCTGCGGCCCGGTCCGGCGTGGGCGGCCACGGCGGCCATCAGCTCGGGATCGGCGAGCATGTCGGCGAACAGCGAGCCGGTGCGGCCCGCCGGGCTGAGGTTCACCACACCGTCGATCTCCAGGAACTTCCGCTGCCAGTCCAGGTCTCCGATCGGCTCGTAGGTGATGAGCATCTTGTCCAGCGGCCCCCAGAACAGCGCCTGGTCCTGCTGGGCGTAGCACTCCGAGAGCAGCTCGTCGACGTCGCCGGCGCGGACGGCGAAGTCGCGCAGGGTGTCGACGGCGTTGCTCACGCAGAGGGTGGGTACGGTCAAGGCTTCTCCTCGTGCAGATCGTGCAGAAGTCCGTCGCCCCGGGACACCAGGTCGACCGCGGCCGCGACCACGTGCCAGAAGAGTTCCTTGCCCAGGGCGACGGTGGCGCCCGAAGTGCTGGACAGGACGCCTTGGTTGGTAGTGCGGTTCACGTCGGCGGGGTGCAGGTAGATCCCCGGGCGGGGTGGGTCGGCGTGGTCGGGCCGGGCGGCCGAGACCAGGTCCGGGCGGAGGTAGAGCATCAGGCTGGTCTCGGTGATCCCCGCGTGCTCGGCGTGCCACCCCGGAAAGAGCGGCACCCGCCCGGCCAGCCAGTCCTGGTCGACCAGGCTCCACCAGCTCAGCGCGATGAACTCCTTGCCCGCGGCCGCCGGCCGTCGGCCCACCTCGTCGAGGGCCTCGAAGAGGAACGGCTCGTTCTCGAAGTGGCCGTTGACGACCAGCAGTCGGTGCCAGGGCAGGGCGCACAACGACTCCAGCACGTCCTCCAGGAAGGCCAGCAGGGACCGACCGCGCACGTAGACGGTGCCGGGGAAGGCCAGGCCGCCGCCGCTCTGCGGCAGCGACCGCGCCGCGATGGACTGCGCCGGCAGGGTCAGGGCGTTCAGCTCGTAGGCGATCTGCCGGGCGAACGCGTCGGCGAGCACGGTGTCCACGGACAGCGGCAGGTGCGGACCGTGCTGTTCGGTGGCCCCCACCGGCCACACCACGGTCCGCCCGGCGGTGGCCGCCAGGACGTCGGCGCTGCTCAGGTCGCACAGTTGCGGCCCGGAGCTGCGGGGGGTCACGGCTGCACCTGCTCGGACCGGTCCGCTCCGGTGACGGGTGCGAGGCCGTGGCCGGTGTTCCCCGTCCCGGTGGTCTCGGTCACGATCCGGGCGAGCGTGTGGTACATGTCGGTGTGCAGCGCGGTGTACACCTGGGCCGCCACCGCGCCGACCGCCAGGTAGTCGTGCACGTCCCGGCCCGACTGCACGCCGCCGGAGGCCAGCACGGGAAGGGTGAACCCGGCTCGGCGCAGCTTCCACAGGGAGGCCAGTACGAGCGGCTTGATGCCCGGTCCGGAGTAGCCGAACACGCCGCCGAGTTGGAGGTCGCCGGTCTCCGGGTGCACGGCGGCGGCGGGCAGGGTGTCGCTGATGGTCACCGCGTCGGCGCCGGCGCGGGCGGCGGCGAACGCCCGGGCGTGCAGGCCTTCGCCGCTGGCCAGCTTGACCGAGAAGGGCACCCGCGTCGCGGCGCGGGTGGCCGCGGTGTAGGCGTGCACCCGCTCGGGAGTGTCGTCGAGGCCGTCCTCCTCGTTGAGGCAGGAGATGCCCAGTTCCAGCGCCCGGCAGCCCGTCGCCTCCACCCGGGCCGCCAACTCGGCGAGTTCCGCCGGGCTGTCGGCGTGCAGCGACGCGATGACCGGCAGCCCGTCCCGGGTCAGGTCGCGCAGGATGCGCACCCAGTGATCGACGGACCGTTTGGAGTAGGTGGTGCTGTTGATCATTCCGGTGGGCAGTCTGACGAGGCGTTCGTCCAGGCCGATCGGCGGGTTGGGGTGGATGGTCTTGGTGACCACCGCGCCCGCGCCGGCGTCCAGCAGCCTGCGGATGTTGCGCTCCTGGTCGGTGAGCAGGCCGGAGCCGACCACGACAGGGTTGGCCAGGTGCATTCCCAGCAGGTGGGTCGGGGCCGCCATGTCAGGCCGCCGCCCTGGTCCGGCCCAGCGCCGCGAGCACGCCGTCGACCAGCAGCGCCGGGTCCTTGGCGATCTCCTTGGCGGACAGGAACGTCGCGGACGCGACCTGGGCGAGCCCCTTGAGCAGGTGGCTGGCCGACTCGGCGAAGGGCTGGTCGGTGATGCCCACGATGGGGCGGCCCAGCGCGCTGGCCCACCCCAGTTCGATGTGCGTGCCGTCCGTGCGCAGCAAGGTGCCGTCGAGCACCGGCAGTACCGGCACGAACACATCGCATTCGCGCATCCACGCGTAGTCGCGCACGGACACCTCCTCGGGGGTGAACGAAGCGGTGTCGGCACCGAATCGTTCGGCCACGTGCGCGGACAGCACGGTGGCGCCGGCCTGCTGCGACTGGTCGATGGTCAGTCTCAGGAAATCGTGGATCGGCGCCGCCATCCCGCCGGGCACCAAGGCGTGCTGGATCGGGCCGCCAACGAACACGGTGACGCCGCGCAGGGCGTCCGGGGTGACACTCATGACTTTCGAAGCTCCTTCGAAGGAGTCTGCCGACGGCCGTGCAAGGGGCGTGGACTTCGGTCGGCAGGAAGCAGAAGTAGTCAGCGTCATCAGATGGTGCGCTTGCAGTGAACTGGGAGGGAGCCGGGTGCGAGGCCTGCGCCGCCGCCGGGGGCCCGATGGCGTACCCGTTCCCGCGCTGTGCGTCCATCCAGACAAATGGACGACCTCAGGCTAGTTCGGGACGATTCACCAGGACAAGAAGCATATGCGCCAGGCGGAGATGTGTCTCAAATAGTGTAAAAGGTGCATAACTGTCGCCTGTCCATCGATCCCGACCCGTCCGGGAGGCGCGCTGCGGGCTGGTTTTCGCAGGTAAAGGGACCGTGTGCTCGTGAATGGCCGAATCGCCGTCGAACTAACGTGCAAAAGAATCGTCGATTCCGGCGTTCCAAGCCGCATGGCGGGTAAATCGGGGACCATTGACAGGCGATAAAGCCTCGGCTAGCTTCGATAAAGCGTGAATGGCTGACACCGCCTTAATTTCGATCAGCGTCGGCCCACTTTCGGCCCGACCGTTTCCGCGATCTCGCTCGCCTTTCCGCACGCCGGACGTCCGGTCGCAGCCTGTTCGAATGAACCCACCCAGAGGGGAAGTTCTGGTGAATCCTTTGCAGACCATCAAGCGAATTCTGCACTCCGAGGTGTTGGTGGAGGTGCCGATCGACCGGATGCGACTCGACGACAGGCTGCGCGAGAATTACGGCATGGACTCGCTCGGTTTCGTGGAACTGCGCGTGCAGTGTGAAGAGGCGTTCGACATCAGCATCCCCGACGAGGCCATCGCGGCGGGGGAGTTGTCCACCCTCGGTGATGTGCTGACGCTGGTCGAGCGGCTGTCGGGGGCCGACCGCCCCTCGGCCACCGCGTGAGCACGGCCCCGGTCGGCGCCGACGACCACGCCGGGGACCGGACCGGTGTGCTGTCGCGCGGCACGGACCTGCACCTCAACCACTACGGGGCGGCCCGGCTCCCGTTCGCCTGCGTGGGCGGCAGCGGTCTGCACCTCGACGTGGTCGATCTGAGCCCGGAACACCGGGGCAGGCGGCTGCGGTTGCTGGATGCCAGCGGCGGCTACGCCAGCGCCACCCTGGGCGGCGACCACCCCGTCGTACGAGCGGCGCTGGCGCGCGGCACCGGAGTCGGCAACGTCACCGACGAACTGGGCTCGCTGGAACGGGCGGAGCTCCTCGACCGGCTCCTCGGCCCCGGCGGGTTGTGGACCGACCACTTCCCCGCGGGGCGGTACCACGTCAGCGGACGCAACTCCGGCTCGGAGGGCAACGAGTTGGCGCTGCGACTCGTGCTGGAATCCCGCTTCGACGGCCGGCGGCTGCGCCACCGTCCGGGCAAGGAGCGGCGCGACACCATCCTCGCCTTCCACGGCGCCTGGCACGGCTGGACCGGCGGCCTGGTGCAGCTGCTCAACCGCAGGTACTACCGGGCCGGGCTGCCCGGCACGGACACCACCGGCCCGTACGGAGTCCGGGTCCACCACATCCCGTTCGGCGACCTCGACGCCCTGACGGAGTACTTCGCCGAGTCCGCCGACCGGCTGCTGGCCGTCGTCGTCGAACCGATCCAGGGCGACGCGGGCATCCTCCCGCCTCCGCCCGGATACCTGCGCGAACTCGCGCGGCGGTGCGCGGCCGACGACGTGCTGCTGGTGGCCGACGAGGTGCTGACGTTCGCCAAGACCGGCGGCTGGTTCGCCATGCGCGACGCGGACGGACCGGTTCCCACCGACATCACCGTCATCGGCAAGTTCCTGGGCATGGGCGCGGTGTCCACCTCGATGGTGATCGCCCGCAAGGAGCTGGCCGTCCGCTCCTCCGGCGCCGTGACCACCTCCGACCTGCGACCACCGAACTGTGCGGTGATCCGCGACGGCATCGAGCACATCGAGACCGAAGGGCTGCTGCGAGGCTCGGCCGACGTCGGCGTGAACCTGGCCAAGCATCTCGACGACGCCCTGGTGGGCCGCCACCCGGACGTGTTCACCGAGGTCCGCGGGAGCGGGGTCATGTTCGGCGTGGAACTGACCGCGGCGGCGGCCGACCGGATCGGCGTGCTGCGCCGGGAGTTGATCGAAGCGGGCGTGTACGCGGAGTTCATGGCGGGCGCGGGCAAACGCCCCGGCGGCCGGCGCTACGTCCACCCCACCCTGCGGATCGTGCTGCCGCTGATCACCACCGGGACGCAGGCCGACGAGATCGTGGACCGGGTGGCGGCGGGCGCCCGGGCCCTGTGGTGAGCGAGGGGTTCCGCACCCGGGTCGAGCACGTCGACACCGACGCGACCGGGATCGTGCACTTCTCCCGCTACACCTCGTTGATGGAGACCGCGGGCACCGAACACCTCGAAGCGCACGACGCGGGTCTGACCGCCTTCAGCGCGGCGAACGTCGACCTGGTGGTCGCCGACCTGCGGGTGGCCTACCTCAACAGCGCCGTGTACCGCGACGTGATCATCGGGGACACCCGGGTCGACCACGTCGGCGCGGCCTGGTTCGCCCTCGCGGTACGTCTGCTGCGGGAGGAGGAGGACGGCACCCGCACCCCGCTGGTGACCGGCGACCTCGTCTTCGCCGCCGTCGCCCCCGACACCCGGCGCGCGGTGCCCCTGCCGGCACCGCTGCGACAGGCCCTGAGAGGAATCGTCCCGGATGCGACACCCGAACGAATCGGCACCCCCTCCCGTCACGGTCCGCGAGGCACGTCCGCTGGGCACCTCGGCCATCGCGGCCCTGGTGCGCGGACGCCACCCCCGCCTGTTCATCGACCGGGTTCTGGACCATGAACCCGGCGTGTTCCTGCGCAGCATGTTCGCCGTCTCGGCGGAGATGGGCGCGCTGTCCGGGCACCTGCCCGAGCGCGGCCTGACCCCGGGGCTGATCCTGCCCGGCAGCCACACCATGCAGGCCTTCGCCCAGTCCGGCGTCCTGCTCTACCAGTTGAGCAGCGATCCGCTCGCCGACGACGAGGTCACCCTGGTCGGCACGGTCAAGTCCCGGTTCCTCGCCCCGGTCGTGCCCGGCGACCAGGTCGTGCTCGACGTCCGCGCGGACCGGCTGTCCGGCCCCACCTTCGCCTTCTCCGCCGTGGTGACCGTGGAGGGCCGGTCGGTCGCCGGGTTCCGCGGCGCGATGAGCCGGACGAAGGTCGATCCCGCGGCGGCCCGGCCGTGGTGACCCCGGTGATCACCGGACTGGCCTGGGACACTCCGCTGGGCCGGGACCAGGAGGCGGTGTGGGAACGGCTGTGCGCGGGCGATTCGGCGCTGGCGCCCGTCCACTCGCCGCACTCCTTGCGCAACACCGCCGCCGCCGTCATCGCGTCGGTGCCGTACGGGACCAGGGCGGGCGAGCGCCAGCGCGCGCTCGCCGGACGGACGCTGTCCGCCGCGTTCGCGGATGCCGGCCTGTCCACCACCGACCCCGAGGTCCGCCTCGTCCTGGGCACCAGCTTCGGCGCCTGCCTGGACGAGGCGGAGCCGACGCTGCACGCCTGGGCCGACGACGCGGCGGCGGGCATCGGGCACCCGGGCACGCCGGTCTGCGTCATGACCGCCTGTTCCGCGGGGTCGGACGCGATCGCCGTCGCGCACGCCCTGGTGCGCTCGGGCGAGCGGCGGGTCTGCGTGGCGGGCGGGGTGGACGTGGTCACCGAGGCCAAGCGGCTCGGGCACTCCGCGCTGGGCACGATGAGCCCCACCGGACTGCGGGCCTTCGACCGGACGCGCGACGGGATGCTGCTCGGCGAGGGCGCGGCCTTCGTGGTGGTCGAACACCCCGACTCCGCCCGGGAACGCGGCGCCCGGGTGCACGCCCGGCTGCGCGGGGCCGGCGCGGCCAACGACGCCGCCGGGCTCACCGCACCGGACCCGTCCGGACGCGCCGTGCTGCGCGCCGTCGAACGCTGCCTGGCCTCCGCGGGCCTGGCACCCGCGGACATCGCGGTGGTCAACGCCCACGGCACCGGCACACCGCTCAACGACGAGGTCGAGGCGCGCAGCCTGCTGGAACTGTTCGGAGCCGACGGCCCGTTGGTGTTCGCCACCAAGGGGGCGTTCGGGCACAGCCTGGGCGCGACCGGGGCCATCGAGGCCGTGGCGACGGTCCTGGCACTGCGCCACCGACAGGTCCCACCGGTCCTCGGGCTGCGCGATCCGGCGGCCCCGCTGCGGCTGGCCACGGAATCGGCGCAACCCGTCGGCCCCGGCGCCGGACTGAGCCTGACGCTGGGGTTCGGCGGGTTCAACACGTGCCTGCTGTTCGAAGGGGTGAGGGCGTGACACACGTGCCGACGGGCACCCGGATGCTGGGTTCGGCGACGGTCGTCGCCGACGACCCGGACGAGTACGCGGTGAACAAACCGTCCTTCTACGCCGACCCGGCGGCCTGGCTGGTCGCCGAGACCGTGGACCGGGCACTGGCGGACTGCGCCGAACCCGTGCTCGACGACGCCGCCGACACCGGGATCCTGGTCATGAGCGCGACCGGGAGCGAGCGGACGATGCGCCGCATCGCCGACTCGGTGCCGAGGTCCCGGGTGTCGCCACTGCGCTTCGCCGGAGCGAACCCGGGCGTGCTGGCCGGGCTGCCCGCCCTGCGCCACGGGTTGCGCGGGCCGTCCCTGCTGCTGGCGGCGCACCCCGACCGGGCCACCCCCGTCGCGTTCACGGTGCTCGGCGGCTGGCTCGCGGACGGCCACGCCCGGCACGTGCTCCTGGTCGGCCTGCAACCCGCCGCGGGAGAGGGGAAGTTGTGTCGCTGCCTGGTCCTGACCAGCGCCCGGGACGACCGGTGAACAGCCTCACCCGGTCCGAGGTGGCCGACTTCCTGACCCGGGTCGAGGCAACCCCGGCCAGTACGGGCGGCGGCGCCCCGGCCGGGGTGGACGACGTGCTGGCGGACCTGGCCGGGCTGGGCCTGGCACCGGGCGACGCGGTCGTGCTCTGCCTCACCAACGGAGTCGAACTGCTGCGCGTGCTGCTCTCGTCGCTGCTGCTGGGCCTGGTGCCGCTGGCCGTGCCGCCGAGCACGCCGTGGCAGCGGGTGCGCGCGCTGGCCGGGCATGTCGGGGCCGGCGTCGTGGTGACCACCCGGCTGGCCGGCGCGGGGCCGCAGCTGCCGGTGGGCGGCGCGTTGGCCGTGCCGACCGGGCACCCCACCACCCCGTACCGGCCGGGCGAGATCCTGCTGTCCACCTCCGGCACCTCCGGGATGTTCAGCGCGTGCGTGCACCGGGTGGCCTCGCTCCTGCACAACGCCCGCCTGCACGCCGGGGCCACGGGCATCACCCCGGCCGACACCCTGCTGGTGAACCTGCCGCTGTACTACTCCTACGCCCTCGTGGCGCAGGCGTTCGCCGCGTACGTGACCAAGGCGCGGCTGGTGCTCGACGGGCCGCCGTTCTCGCCGGCCGCGTACCGCGACGCGGTCACCGCGCGCGGGGTCACCCACTCGGCGGTGACCCCGACGATCGCCCGCCAACTGCTGGCCGACCCCGGGCTCGTGCCACGCGGCCTGCGGGCACTGGCGGTCGGCGGGGACCGGCTCACACCCGCGGAGGTGGCCGACCTGCTGGCCGCGCGGCCCTCCGCGGAGCTGTACCTGACCTACGGGCTCACCGAGGCCGGACCACGCGTGTCGACCCTGGCCGCGCACGCCGAGCCCGCGCACCGGTACGGCTCGGTCGGCCGCCCGCTGCCGGGAGTGCGCGCGTCACTGCGCGGGGTGCAGGACGACGTGGGAGAACTGCTGGTCGAATCCGGCACCGTCCTGCTGCGACGGGTCGGGCAGCACAGCGGCAGAGTCCTGCTGGGGCCGCGGACCATCGCCACCGGGGACGCCTTCTCGATCGACGACGGCTATCTGACCTTCCACGGACGCCTGTCGGACTTCGTGGTGCTGCGCGGCGAGAAGGTCTCACTGAACACCGTCCGGCAGGCCGCGCACGCCATCCCGGGGGTCGTGCACTGCGTGCCCGAGGTGGTGAACGAGGACGGCACGCAAGTCCTCCACGTCCACCTGTCGGTCACCGGCACCCTCCCCGGCGGCGAGAAAGCGCTACGCCACCTCCTCAACTCCCAGCTGCTGCCCGCCGAACGCCCGCGCGCGGTGTTCGTCTCCACCGCCGACCCGGAGGCCTTCCGCAAATGACCCTCCGCCTCGGCTGGACCGTCCCGACGACCCTCTCACCCGCCGGACTCCGCGCGTTCGCGGTGACCGCGGAGAGCCTCGGGTACGACCACCTGTCCGTCCCCGAACACCTGGTGTCCGACGTTCCCGCGTACGAGAGCCTGACGCTGGTGGCGTTCCTGGCAGCCGTCACCACCCGGATCGAGCTGGCCACCGCGATGACGATCCTGCCGCACCGCCCGGTGGTGCTCGCCGCCAAGCAGGCCGCGCAACTGGCCCACCTCAGCGGCGACCGGCTGCGGCTGGGCGTCGCCATCGGATCCGACCCCGCCGAGTCCGCCGCCCTCGGCGTCGCCCCGGGCACCCGTGCGGCACTGTTCGAGGAACAGGTCCAGGCGCTGCGCCTGCTGTGGACGCGGCCGGACGCGGACTTCGCCGGCGAGCACGTCGCGTTCTCCGGCGTCACCCTCACCCCCCGGCCGCGTCCCGTACCCCTCTGGATGGGCGGCGGTACCCTGCGCACCGGAGGAAGACCGGGCTCACTGCGCCGGATCGCCACCCTCGCCGACGGCTTCACCATGTCCGGCCTGCTCGCCAACCGGGTCGACCGCGGTGCCGCACTCATCGCCGAACTGCGGACGGCGGTGACCGAAGCCGGCCGCGACTGGAGCGCCTTCGGCGTCGAGGCCCGCCTGCGCCCCGCCCCCGGCCGGCCGGACACCTGGCGCTCCCTCGCCGAGGCCTGGCGGTCCGCCGGCGCCACCCACCTCACCGTCACCACCGACGACCTCTCCCTACTGGGCCCCCTGCACACGGCGCTGACCGGGTAGCGCGCCGGCTCAGGACACGGAACCGCCGATCAGGCCATCGCGCGACCTCCGGAGGCCCGCGTACGGCCCGGCGGCCGTTGCTGGAGGGGACATACGCTCAGTCGACGAGGATCCGCTCCGCCTGGCCCTCCGGGGCGAAGAACCGCTCGTGCGGTGCTTCACCCGGGTGTCGGGGGATGTCCCGGCCTTCAGCCCGGGGAGGAATCCGGTTTTCCGCGTGGCGGGTCAGGGTCGGCCGTTCTGCCGCCAGGTGGACCGGTGTCCACCAACTCGATCGCGAACACTTTTTGTCAGACCGTCAGGCTATGGTGCCGGGCATGGCGATCACAGCGCAGAACACCGGCCCGGCATCCGGCCGGCATCCCGAGACCGACATCCGCCTGCCGTACTCTGCGCAGTGATCGACAAGTACTCACACGCGAGATCTAGGGGCGAGAACATGTCACGGACCGAACTCCACCGACGACGTGTCGTCATCGGGCTCATAACCGGTGCGACGCTGATATCCCTCGCCGGATGCGGATCGTCGAGCTCGGCGAAGAGCGCCACCGCACCTGGGGCCGCGGTCTCGACGTCCGCAGGTGCGGCGACGGCTGACGCGGCAGCGCCCCCGGCGGCGGGCGCCCCCACCGGCGCGCCGGGGAAGGCCGGCAAGGGCAGCGCCGACGTGACCTTCAGCGGCGTGGAGTCGGGCTCCATCAAGGCCGCCGACAGCACCTGCACCGTCATCAAGGGCGAGTTGGAGTCCTTCCAGGCGCCGTCGGACCAGAACGCCGGCGGCCCGAGCGTCGCCGGCGTCCAGTCGGGCACCGGCTGGATGATGCCGGTCAGCACCGCCGCCCACGTCGGCGGCTACGTGAAGAACAACGCGACCGGCGTCAAGGCGACGAAGACCGGCGACAGCTGGACGGTCACGCTGACGAACACGGAGGTGGCCGCCACCTACGACCTCGGTCAAACGGTCACGCTCAACGGAACGATCGTCTGCGGCCAGGTCGTCAGCGCCGGCTGACCGGCTGACCGGCCGAAGCGCGGGACCTTGTGCCGACGCCGGCGGGAGCCACCAGACCAGAGGCTCCCCCCGGCCACAACTCGCCGGGCGTGCGGGCGCATCCCCGGATGCGACCGCCGGACGACCCCTCACGTACCTCTTTGGTGTCCTAAGGTGTCGATTTCGTAAGCCTGTTGAAGGATGGACGGGTCCTCATCCGGAGTGATGCTCCCTCGGTGGCGGCGCTGACAGGCTGACTCGTGGCGAACTCCTGTTCGCCCGAGTGAAGGGAAGCCCCATGTCTCGTCGTCTGACCAGTGCCCTGATCGCAGCCTTCTGCCTGGCGGTGTCCGCGTCACCCGCCTCCGCCGCTGTGGCGGGAGCCGAGGACTCCGCAGCTTCGTCGGTCCGCCCGCGTGGCGGTCCGCTGCAACTCGCCCTCAACGGGCTGACCGACGCCAAGGCGGTGTCCGCGATCGCCGAGGTGCGTGACGGTGACCAGCGGTGGCGCGGCACCACGGGGGTGACCGACCTGGTCGGTCAGGCACCCGTCCGTGGTGACGGCCGGTTCCGGATCGGCAGCGTCACCAAGACGTTCGTGGCCACCACGGTGCTGCAACTGGTCGGCGAGCACCGGCTCGGCCTGGAGGACTCGGTGTCGAGCCACCTGCCGGGGCTGGTCCCCAACGGGCAGAACATCACCGTCCGCCAGCTGCTCAACCAGCGCACGGGCCTGTTCGACGTCACCAACGAGGGCACCGACGTCTTTCCCAACCTCAACGACCCGGCCGTCTTCCGGACGTGGCTGGCCCAGGGCGGGTTGAACCGTACGTTCACCGCGCGCCAGCTGGTGACCGCCTCCGTCTCCCACGCGCCGTACTTCGCGCCCGGCACCCAATGGGGCTACTCCAACACCAACTTCGACGTCCTCGGCCTGATCATCGAGCAGGTCACCGGGCACCCCTACGGACAGGAGGTCGGTCAGCGCATCCTGCGCCCGCTCGGGATGACGAAGACCACGGTCCCCGGCCGCTCCACCACGATCCCCGGCCCGCACGCCCACAGTTACTGGACCACCGTGGACGGCGCCGGCACCGGAAACGTCAAGAAGACCGACATCGACGTCACCGACCAGAACCCCTCCTGGGCGGGCGCCGCCGGAGAGATCATCTCCACCACCGATGACCTGATCCGGTTCCAGCAGGCCCTGTTGAACGGGAAGTTGCTGCGTCCGGCGGAGCAGCGCGAGATGACCACGATGCTCGAGACCGTGCCGGGCTCGCACGAGATCGACTACGGGATGGGGCTGGCGCGGGCGCAGCTCTCCTGCACCACCGTGCTGGGCCACAACGGCGGCACCTTCGGCTTCAGCACCCAGCTGTGGGGCACCGCCGACCGCCAGGTCGCCGTCTCCTACACCCCGCGGGGCGATGACGCCGAGCAGACGGCGCAGAACCAGGCGGGCATCAAGTTCCTCGACGCCGTCTTCTGCGGCGCCCGCTGAACGTCCGCCGGGGGCGGGCTGGGCGTGTCGGCGATCAGCGTTGCTGATTCTACGTCAATAGTCGTTACGGTAAGCATATTTGGATGCCGTGAGCGCCGGTAGCATGCGCTGACGGATGGTCGTGGTGAACGGAGGAAGAGATGGACTGGTCGGCGGACGAACGGCTGGGGCGTCGCCACCTGCTCGCTCGGGCCGGTGCGGTGGCGGTCGGCGGTGCGGTCGCCGGCCTGGCCGTCGGGCCCGCCGAGGCGGCGGGCCGCCAAGGCCCGGGGCCGGCGGGAGCGGGAGGTGGTCCGGCGGGAGGTGGGGGCGGGCCGGAGGGCCGGCCGTTCGGGCCGGTCACGGTCCGCCCCGATGACTCCCGCTACGACAGCCTGCTGCGGGGCGACAACTACCGTTTCGTCGGCCGGCCGGAGGAGATCCGCCTGGCCGGCTCCACCGAGCAGGTGGTGCGGGCCGTCGCCGACGCCGTCCGCTCCGGGCGCCGGATCGCCGTGCGCAGCGGTGGCCACTGTTTCGAGAACTTCACCGGCGACCCGGCGGTGCAGCTCCTGCTGGACCTCTCTCCCATGGACGCCGTCGGCTTCGACCCCGTGATGGGTGCCTTCGCGGTGCAGCCGGGAGCGACCCTCGGGCGCGTGTACCGGGCCTTGTTCAAGGGCTGGGGTGTGACGATCCCGGCCGGCGGCTGCCCCGAGGTGGGCGCGGGCGGGCATCTGGCCGGCGGCGGGTACGGTCCGCTGTCCCGCGCCTACGGCTCGGTCGTGGACTACCTGCACGCTGTGGAGGTGGTGGTGGCCGACCGGGACGGGACCGTCCGGGCGGTGGTCGCCACCCGGGACCCGGACGATCCGAACCACGACCTGTGGTGGGCCCACACCGGCGGCGGTGGTGGCAACTTCGGCGTCGTGACCCGCTACTGGCTCCGCTCCCACGACACCCCCGACGCCCCCGGCCCCGACGCCCCCGGCCCCGGCACCCGCTCCCACGGCGACCCCGCGGCACTCCTGCCGCGCGCCCCGGGCGAGCTGCGGAGGTGCCTGGTCGCCTGGACCTGGGACGAGAAGATGACGGAACGGGCGTTCACCACCCTGTTGCGCAACTACGGCGCCTGGCACGAGCGCAACAGCGAACCGGGCACCCCCGCGGCGAACCTGTATGCCGTCCTCATCGCCGGACACCGCAAGTCCGGCACCCTTGAGCTGGTCGTGCAGATCGACGCGGGTGTTCCGGGTTCCGACGCGGTGCTCACCGACTTCGTGCGCGCGGTGACCGCCGACGTGGGTGCCACCGAACCAGCCACCCTCCGGGGCACCATGCCCTGGCTGCCCACCAGCACCTGGCCGGGGACCGGCGAGGCCGGCAGCTCGATCACCCGGCGCTACAAGGACAAGGCCGGCTACCTGCGCCGCTCCCTCACCGACCCCCAACTCGCGACCGCCTACCGGTACCTGACGGACGGCACGGGCGGTGCGGAGTGCGGCCTGCTCCTCGTCGGCTACGGCGGCCAGGTCAACGCGGTGCCCCCGTACGCCACCGCCGTCGCCCAGCGCGACTCGGTCATGAAAGCCGTCTACTACACCGTCTGGGCCGACGAGTCGGACGACGCGGCCCACCTGGCCTGGGTCCGCGGCTTCTACCGCGATGTGTACCGCGACACCGGAGGCGTCCCCGTCCCCGGCGAGGTCAGTGACGGCTCCTACATCAACTACGCGGACACCGACCTCGCCGACCCGGCGTGGAACACCTCCGGCACCCCGTGGCACGCCCTGTACTACAAGGACAACTACCCCCGCCTGCAACAGATCAAGGCCCGCTGGGACCCGTGCAACATCTTCCGGCACGCCCTCGCCATCGAACCGCCCGACCAGAGGCCGTAACGAAGTACCGGGGGAGGCGCGCCGGAGGTTCACTCGCACGAGTGATTGTTACGCTGTGCACATTACTGGACACTCTAAGTATCGGGGAGCTCATGGGAGCTCTCCCGGCGCGAGGGGAGCCGTCATGGCCGCAGCCGAATCTTCCTCCATCGAGGTGCCGCGGATCGCGAGCAGTTCGCAGCCCGCCGACCGGGACCAGGGCCTCGCGGCGATCGGCGGCAACGTCGGCGCCGTGTGGCGGGGGTGGTGGACGTGGACCCCGGGGAACGGGACGTTCAACCTCCAGATCGCCTGGAACGTCATCGGGATCGACTCGACGGTCGTCATCACGGCCTCCGAGATCGACGGCAACGGGAACCGGTTCGTCGGCGCGGCGCCCTTCCAGGTGTCGAGCATCGCCCCCGGCAACGGGCTGGTGACGTTCAAGATCAATATCGGCTGGGGCAGCGCGCTGCCGATGCGCACCGACGTCCTGGTCTTCAACTGAGCACGCCTCTCCTGAGCACACCTCTTCGGCCGCCCGGGTCGCCCCGGACGCGCAGGCCGGGGACCGTGCCGCTCCGGTGACGACAGGCACGGCCCGGGGGGGGGGGGGGTGGGGTGTGTGGGGGGGGGGGCCGGGGGCACACGGTTTCTTTTGGGGGGGGGGTTTTTTCCTGCTCGACCCTGTTTTGCCTCTCCCCCCCTCTCGGCGGA